>JAQVPA010000091.1 GCA_028702315.1 Candidatus Margulisiibacteriota bacterium | reverse complement strand
CGATCGAGAGATAGCCGGCATAGTCGACGTAATACATCCTTTTACCCACGTCGACATCGATGCCGCCGATCTTATCGATCAATTCCTGGATGCCGGAGAGGTCGATCGTGATGTAGTAGGGGATGCTGACATTCAAAAAGTTCTCGATCGTCCGCCGCGACAAATCTACCCCGCCGTAAGCAAAAGCATGGTTGATCTTGTCCAGCCCGCGGTCAGGGATCGTGACAATCGTATCTCTGGGAATAGAGAGAACCGAAGCTTCTTTTTTGGCGGGGTTGACGTGCAGGACCATGATCGTATCGGAACGGACGCCGCCGGCGCTGTCGACGCCCATAACCAGGATATTAGATTCTTGGGTAAATTGGGCGGCCGGTGTCAGGCTCATAAAAATGTCAAATAAAGCGAACCGAGCGGCAACGCCGATAAAAATGCCTGACACGGCGGCAAAACAAACCAATATTATGATGGTGACGATGAAGAACTTTTTCATAAATAGTAATTCCGGGTGGCCACTGTTTCAGGATGGATTGGCAAATTACTCTTGATAAGAAAATCGAGTGTTTTTGAGGCTGAAGCCGCGATCGCCTTATCGAGATCCCTAAATGCCAGCGCCCTTAACTTTTTCACTCCGTCAAAATCCCTGCCTTCTTCAATGTGATCGGCCAAATAAATGACCTTTTCCAGCTTTGACATCCCCGGCGCACCGGTGGTATGCCGCTTGATCGCCTTCAGGACTGCTGTGTTCCTGACGCCAAATTCATTTTTTGCCAGCGCCGCGCTGACCTCGGCGTGAAACAATTTTGGCTCAAGCCTCTTAACCGGGTCAAATTTTAAACCAAGTTTTTTTGCCGCCCTAAAAAATTGCGTCCGACTATAATACTTAGCACAATCATGGAGCAGGGCCGCTGTCCTTAATTTGTCTTCACTGAGCCGGTGTTTTTTCCCCAATGCTAAAGCGGTCTTGGCCACCCGCAAAGAGTGTTTGTAGCGTTCCGGATCGAGTGTTGCTTTTAATCTGCTTAGGATTTTGTTTCGATTGCGCAAGTTAATCCAAAAAAATACCAAGGCACAAGCCTTGGCCTTGTTACATTATAATAAGCAATTTTAGCAAAAACAGCCGGAACTTGTCAACCCCCCCTTTAGTTGTTAAAATGAGCTGGTCATGAAAGATCTAGCGGTCATAATCTTAGCGGCCGGCAAGGGGACCAGGATGAAATCCGATCTCCCCAAGGTTTTCCACGAGATATTGGGGGAACCGATGCTCAGCTACGTCATTAAGGCCGTCAAAGAACTTGAACCGGCCAAAACATTGGTGGTTGTTGGCCATATGCGTGAGCTGATCATCAATTATTATAAAGATTGGGCGGTGGAATTCGTTGTCCAGGCGGAGCAGTTGGGAACAGGCCACGCGGTAATGCAGGCTGAACCGTTTTTGAAAGATTTTTCCGGCACGGTTCTGGTGATGGCGGGGGATGTGCCGCTTTTGTCTGCGGCCACGCTCAAAGGATTACTTGCTTTCCATCAACAACACCGGGCGGCGGCGACTGATCTAACAGCCGAACTTCCCGAGGCTGGTAATTACGGGCGGATCATCAGGCAACCGAACGGGGAACTGGTAAAGATCGTCGAGAAAAAAGATGCGACCCCGGCCGAGCTGGCGATCAAAGAGATCAATACCGGGACTTTTTGCTTTGCTAAAGCGGCGCTTTTTGCCGCGCTCAAAGAGGTCAAAACGGAGAACGCGCAAAAAGAATATTATCTGACCGACACGATCGGGATCCTGCGGTCAAAAAATCTGCCGGTCTACGCTTTTAAGACTGACCATTACGTGGAGACCCTGGGGATCAATACTAAAGATGAATTGGTGGAGATCGAAAAACTGCTGCTGGCCCGCCGCAAGTAAACGCCCGCAAAATTATCCTGAAATTATTCACTAGATCCGCCGAAAGATTTATGTTATGGAAGCTTCAATAACCAAAAGTAAAGGCCTTGGTGGCGGTGGAATAGGGGGTGGCGGTTTAAGCGGTCACGATCTACTCGGTTTTATTCGCGCTTTAAGTTACAAAGGCGCAGTTGTTGATGTGGGTGGTATTGATCTCCACCGGTTGCGAGGTGTCCAGTTTAGCTTTGAAGCTTTGAACCAAATAATCGATCCGCGTAAAAAAACAACCATTAATTTCCCCGCTAATATTTCTGACCATCAGATCAAGAATGTATTCAGTGACCCTAACTTGCCCGACCTTGAAATAAAGAAAGATATAGAGAAGGCCATGATTACCGTGCGGCTTTGGCCGCTTAGCGACTTAGGGCTGCCGGTTATTGGCCGGCCGGAAGATATTGAACGTATTTCATTGACGTCGAAAGCGGCAAAAATATTAGCCCGCGCGCCGCTCATCATCATCGGGATTGATGCGCCGACCGAACTTCTTCACCAATGTGACTGGCTGGCGCAAAACGTCGGCCCAAATCCATTGCAACTTGGGCGGCAATTGGATTTTAGTTGGTTGGTCCAAAGTTTGGACAAGATCAACCGGCCGGAGATCATTATCCATCTTTTAAAAGAGTATTTTAATGAGCTCTCGGCCGGTGATCGGCGGCTCCCAGCCCGGCTCCTCGATAAGCTGGCCGGTTTCATGGAAAATGATAATGGCAAACCGCTTGACCGCTTGCTGGGCGATATTATTTCCTTGAATTTAAAGGAAGAACATCTTCTCCAGCTATTCAAGTCCCTGGCCGATCACAAATATTTCCCGGCTTTTGCCTTGTTGGAAGCGCGCTGCAATATACTGACGCCAAAGACCGCTCTTTATATTGCGGATATTTATAAAAAGATTGGGAGTTATAAGGCCGCCCGGTTAGTCTTATACAGGACAGAGAGAAATAAGGAAGTGAGATCGGCCGAGGCCGAGATCAGAAAATTGATCAAGCGGGAGGAGGCCAGCCGCATTAAAGGAGGGGTAGAAGCTTTTCTTAAATTGTTGAGGAGGGAGATTAGCCTGGAGGAGATGCTTATAATTTTCCCTAACGAGTTGAACCGTCAAAGGGAAATTGAGACCTGCTATGTTGACGAGCTGGTCGATTATCTCCAGTGGCAGATCACCCCGGAGATATATTTGATCTTACAAAACCGCTTGGCGGAACACCAATTATTTTCAGTCCTCCATCAAGCGGTCGCCCGGGAAATATATTTTAAAGTAAAAAACGGCGCCCTGCCGCCAGGGAGCAAACAGGAACAAGTGCTTGATCTTATCCTCAGGGAAGATCTTTTTTATCCTGACGCGGAGACGATGGACGCGATCGCCAGGCGGGCGGTTGGGAACGGGAAAAGGCCTTATCCGCCGGCGGTAAAAGTTTACAAGCATTTTTTTCAGGCAGAGATGGAAGCAGCCCAAAAAATGGCGACAGCCGGCAACAGCGCGGCGGCGCTGGAAAGAGCCGAGCAAGTGCTGGCGGTCTGGCCGGGGAACCCCGACGCCATGATTTGGCATATTTATTATTCAACAATGACCGGTGATTACCAGCGGCCGATCGACCTATTTCTTGGTTTTGCGCCAGACGAAAAGATCAGGGAAAAGCTGCTGAGTAATTCCGATTTCCTTACTTCGCTTGGGGCCTGTTATCTGCTGAAATACAAAGACCTAAAAAGGGCCGCCGACTTAAACGAAGCGATCCAATATCTGGAGAAGAGCCGTAAGCTTAAGCCGGATTCGCCGAAGAATCTTTTTAGCCTGGCGCTTGCTTATGCCTGGGGGAATAAATTAGCGCTGGCCGCTCAATATTTAAACCGCCGGCTGGTTTTGGATAAATCGCAACATAGTTTCGTTGGGTTTATGGACGTGTTAATTGCGACAGGAGGCTTGTCCCTAAACCAGGAAAAAGAATTAACCGCATTATTTGAGCTAACGCTGGCGGAACTAAAAGTTGGCCGCTCAATTATTGCTGATCCCGCTTTGCTTTCCCGCGT
>JAQVPA010000035.1 GCA_028702315.1 Candidatus Margulisiibacteriota bacterium | reverse complement strand
ACGGCAGCGGCTGGAATGTCGACATCGGACTCCTCCAGTCAGGCCTGGAGTGGCTAAGCCTCGGCGCGACCGCCCAAAACGTGATTAGCTCAAGCAATTTTAATTATAAGAACGGCGAAAAAGAAGAGCTCCCGACCACTATTAAACTCGGAGGGAAACTGGCCATCTGCGGCTCAAAATTCCGCTCCGCCTTCCTGGCTCCGTATGAGCTCAACGCCGCGTTTGACGGGCACTATGACCTGCGCGGCAACCGGCCGATGACGGCGCACTGGGGAATGGAATTTTCCCCCAACCCGATCTTGACCTTGCGGGGCGGATTTGACGAAAACAATTTGACCGCCGGGTTGACCCTTAAGATCGCGGGCCTCGGTTTCACCTACGCTTACCATCCTTACGGCGGCTTTGCCGATAACGTAACTAATTACTTCTCGATCACCTATGACGAGCGCGGGTGGGAACCGGAACAACCGGAAAACATTAATCTCGGTTGCAAATAGACAACCCTTGTGCTAAAATTACTTTTCGTGTTCGTAAAATAAGGGGCCTTCGATCCAATCTGGATTCGAGGCAAGGAGGAAGTTAATGCCCGTTGTTACAATGAAAGAATTACTGGAGGCCGGCGTCCATTTCGGCCACCAGAGCAAACGTTGGAACCCGAAGATGGCCCGCTACATTTATTCCGCCCGGAACGGCATTCATGTGATCGACCTGCACAAAGCTATCCCGCTAATCGAACGGGCCGCTGAATTCATCAAATCCATCTCCGGCGCCGGCTCAGTCCTCTTTGTCGGCACCAAAAAACAGGCGATGGAAGCAACCCAGGAAGAAGCGACCCGCTGCGGCATGTTCTACGTCAACCAGCGCTGGATGGGTGGAACCCTCACCAACTTTAAGACCCTGAAAAAGAATATCGCCCGCCTCAACGAGATCGAAAAATGGAAAGAGGACGGGACCTGCGAAAAACTGCCGAAAAAAGAAGTGATCCTGCTTGACCGCGAGCACCGCAAACTGGTCCGGGGCCTGGGCGGTATCCGCCAAATGGTCGCCCTCCCCTCCGCCATCTTTATCGTCGACACTATTAAAGAGCAGACCGCGCTGAAAGAAGCGCGCCGGATGAAGATCCCGATCGTCGCGATCGTCGACACTAACACCGACCCGGACGAGGTTGATTTCCCCATGCCAGGGAACGACGACGCGATCCGCTCGATCAAGCTGATGACCTCGATCATCGCCGATGCCGTCCTGGCCGGGCGCGAGCAGGCCAAACCGATCGAAGAGCGCGAAGAGCAGATCGCCGCGCCGCTTGAGGTCGAAGAAGCCGAAGCGCTGACCCAGGAAGAACAATTAGAAGAAAAGATCCTTTCCACCATCATCATCCCCAAAGAAGAAGAGGAAGACAAGCGGGTCGGACTTTAATGAATATTACTTCGGAAATGGTAAAACAGCTGCGCGAAAAAACGGGAGTCGGCATGATGGACTGTAAAGCGGCGCTGACCGAGACCAAAGGGAACTTTGAAGAAGCGATCGACCTGTTAAGGAAGAAAGGGCTCGCGGCCATTGCTCGCCGGGGAGGGAAAACGGCGGCCGAAGGGCTGGTTGATTCGTACATCCATATCGGCGGCAAAATCGGCGTCCTTCTCGAAGTCAACTGCGAGACCGATTTTGTCGGCAAGAGCACCGATTTCCAGGCGTTCGTTAAGGATCTCTGCATGCAGATCGCGGCCGCTAACCCGCAGTATGTCAATCGCGACGAGGTCCCGGACGGGATCATCGAACATGAGAAGGAAATAATCGCTACCCAGGCTAAGACCGAAGGGAAGCCGGAAAAAGCGATCGAAAAAATGCTTGAAGGCCGCCTGGAAAAATTCTACTCCGAAGTTTGCCTCCTCGACCAGCCGTTCATCCGTGACCAGAAGATCCAGATCAAGGACCTTTTAGGCGGCTTATCGGCCAAGATCGGCGAGAACATCGTTATCCGCCGGTTTGTCAGGTTCCAGCTTGGCGAAAAATCATAATTATGGCAAACGAAAAAGAGCGCTTTGAAATACTGCTTGAGAAGATAGAAGGGAATGTGAAGGCCGTCCTCGACGGGCACGAAATCCTGAACAATAAAATTGATAATTTAGACAACAAGATAGAGGCAACTACAAACGAGCTCAAACAGGAGATAAGGGCTGTTCATTCCGGGTTAAAGAACGAGATCGAAATTACCGCTTACGCCTTAAAAGATGATATCTCGCGAATAGAAAAGAAACTTGACGACCACATGCGCCAGCCCGCCCACATTTAATTGACATCATTATCCACGCTTCGTCAGGTTCCAGCTAGGCAAAAAGTCGTAATCCTTTATTATTGTTCGGCTACGCGGAAGCCAAGATCAGGACTGCGGTTCCCTCGTAACCAAGAAAACTCCATTTCGTTAATAGAGCATATTTTTGGTCCGAATAAAATATAACCCGCACCTTCTGTTATGACGTAGTCCGATGAATCTTCTTTTTCCGTGTTTGTCCATTGCGCTATGTTGCCGGCCATTGACATTAAGCCAAAAGAATAGTCCTTAGCTTCTTCATCTTCTGGATAATGGTCGACTTCGTATGTTTCTCCCCTTTGTGGTATCAGACATTTCTGCATGTTCCCCCACGGATATTTTCTGCCGTCGGGCGCAATCGCATATAACCACTGAGCTTTAGTTGGCAAGGTTATGTTCTTGCCGATTAGCCCGCTTAACCAGGCGCAGTATTCCACAGCGTCATGCCAATCGACATAAACCACGGGATGCCTGTCGAATGCCGGGTCGGCGAGCAATTGCTGTTCGCAAATAATATCATGTATTGCTTCTTTGTAATCCGGCTTAAGTTCTAATTGCCTGGGGTAAATCGCGCCGTACAAATTGCTCCTTAGTTGTTTGTGGCTCTCCCATGTCACTAGCAATTTTCCCCTTGTTGGAAAAGCACTGTCTTGTTGGATAATACCGGCGATCATCAGCGCCCGCCAAACCCTTTCCTGCTCCTCTCCAAAATGCGCAAATGACGCTTTTTCTAGTATCCCTTTTTCAGGTATAAATCGGTTGTGCACCGACAAAAATTGCTTGTATTGTCGATTGGTCACGGGGGTCGTCCCCATGCCGAATTCCCGGATGTCAGCCACGATTTTACTTTTCCCTTTTTTACGCTTGAGCATGCCCCCCGGAATAACCGTGATTCCAGGCACTTCAATCTCTTGCTTGGGGATTGGCAAACTTGTCAGTAAGACTGTGCGCCTTAATCTTAGGAATGCGGATAAATCCGATTGGTCATTCACCCGAACGCTCTCTGCCCCACCAGCTCTGCGCTGTTGCAGCTTTTCAGCTTGATTCTGGCCAATTCCATTGCTTCTACGCGCTCTGATTTGAATGTTCAATAAAGAATTCATAATACAATTTCTGCATATATATCGTACGATTTTGCTACAAATTTCACTTATAAAGCAGCAGCCTTCTTGCCCCCTGCCGCCCAATAACCTATAATTGATTTACTTTGCCCCGTGAAATAAATAATAGTAAAGTAGTCCTGATCGACGGCAATTCCCTTGCCTATCGCGCGTTCTATGCGCTCCCCGACACGATGCGGACCGCGACGGGCATAACCACCAACGCCATTTACGGCTTCACTACCATGCTGATCAAGATCCTGGAGGACAATCCTGATTTTGTCGCTATTTCGTTTGACCGGCCGGAACCGACCTTCCGCCATAAAGAGTATAAAGAGTACAAGGCAACCAGAGAAAAAGCGCCCCCCACCCTCCATGAACAAATCCCTTATGTAAAGGAAGTCGCGGCGGCATTTGAAATCCCTATTTATGAAATCGCCGGCTTTGAAGCGGATGATGTGATTGGCACTTTAGCCAAAGAGGCAGAAAAACAGGGACACGATGTCATCATTCTTTCGGGCGACCTCGATCCGCTCCAGCTGGTCAATGACAAAATTAAAGTCTTGACGACCCGCAAAGGGATTACTGATACCATCCTCTACGGAGCAAAGGAAGTCGAGGAGCGTTACGACGGACTCCGGCCGGATCAACTGATCGATTACAAGGCGCTTAAGGGCGACACCTCAGATAATATCCCCGGCGTCCCCAAAGTCGGTGAAAAAACCGCCGTGGAACTGCTGAAAGAATTTGGCACGCTGGAGTCCATCTACAATAATGTAGACTCGATAACAAAAAAGTCAGTGCGGGAAACCTTGAAGAATAATCTTCATTTAGCCGAGCTAAGTAAACGGCTCGGAACGATCGTGACCGATGTTCCGCTGGAGATCGATTTTGCCAAAGCCAAAAGGACCGGGATCAACTGGGAGAAAGCGCTCCCCACCCTCAAGAAATTTGAATTCGACAGCCTGGTCAAAAAGCACAGTCAGGGGGTCGCGGAATTCGACAGCGCCGCCGTCATCAGCAAAAAGCGCGAAGAGTTGGCTGATTTCAACTTTAAAGCGGTCAAGAGCGATCAGGAGCTCGATCAACTCCTTACATTATTAAATAAGGCTGATTCGTTTGCCTTTGACCTGGAAACAACCGGGCTCGATGTTTTTACAGCCGAGATCGTCGGCATCTCATTTTGTTTTGAGCCAAAATCTGCCTGGTATCTTCCTTTCAAACACTCGATACCTCGACACCTTGACACCTTGTTCCTCTCCAACAAATTAAAAATCGGCCACAACCTGAAATACGACATCGAGGTTTTGAAGAATAACGGGATTAAAGTGGCCGGTCCGTATTTTGACACAATGGTTGCCGCCTATCTGCTTGACCCGATTTCCGGGAAATACTCGCTCAAGCACCTGGCCAAGCAGTTCCTCGGGCGGGATATGCTCAAGTTCGCGGAGGTGAGCGAGAACCTGAACTTTGCCGAAGTGCCGGAAGAACTCGCGGTCGATTATGCCTGCAGCGATGCCGAAGCGACCTTTGCCCTGGCTGAACTTTTTAAACTGGCGCTCAAGGGCCAGAAGCTGGACAAGCTTTTTAATGACATTGAAATGCCGCTGCTCGAAGCGCTGATCGAAATGGAGCTGAACGGGATCAGTGTTGACGTTAAGCTTCTCGCGAAAATGTCAGCCGAAATGGCCACCGAGCTAAAAGACTTGGAACGCCACATCTACGCGATCGCCGGTGAAGTCTTTAACATTAATTCAACCAAACAGCTGGGCCAGATATTATTCATTAAATTAATGCTCCCGGTCATCAAGAAGGGAAAGACCGGCCCCTCGACCGACGCCGAAGTACTGGAAGAACTCGCCGCCCAAAAATTTGAGATCGCCGAGAAGCTGTTAACCTACCGCCAGTTGACCAAGCTGAAAAACACCTATATTGATGTCCTCCCCACATTAATAAGGCCCAAAACCGGGCGGATCCATTCCTCTTTCAACCAGACGATCACCGCCACCGGCCGGCTTTCCAGCTCGGATCCGAACCTCCAAAATATTCCGGCCAAAGGAGATTGGGGGAAGCGGATCAGGACAGCTTTTATTCCCGGGAAAAAGGATTGGGTCATGCTGGCGGCCGATTATTCCCAGATTGAGCTCCGCATCCTTGCCCATTTAAGCAACGACCCGGTTCTGCTCAAAGCCTTTAATGAAGATAAAGATATTCACCAGTCAACGGCGAACGAGCTCGGTATTTCCCGCGACGCCGCCAAAACGGTCAACTTTGGCGTCATCTACGGCATTTCCGATTTCGGCCTGGCGAAACAGCTCGGTATCAAGCGGACCGAAGCCGCCGCTTACATTAATAAGTATTTCGATAAGCATCAAGGGGTCAAGCTTTTTATAGAAAAGACGATCAACGAAGCCAAGGAAAACGGCTTTGTCACAACTATGCTGGGGCGAAAACGGCCGATGCCTGATATCAACAGCCCGCATGGCGGATTGCGGCAAAGCGCGGAACGAATGGCGATCAACACGCCTGTCCAAGGGACCGCGGCCGACATGATTAAAGTGGCAATGGTTAATACCTTGCGCGCGTTACGCGTTACTCGTTACTCGTCTCGTTTGATCCTGCAAGTTCACGACGAATTAGTCTTCGAATGTCCCAAAGATGAAGTTGAAAAAGTTAAGCCGCTGGTCGAAGAAGCAATGGTCGGCGCGATCAAACTCTCCGTGCCGGTGAAAGTCGATATCGGGGTTGGGCAGAACTGGGCGGAAACTAAGAGTTGAGGTAACGCTCGGCCAGGATCACCGCCGCCAGGTCATCAACGGGAACCGGGGGGAAACGGAGCGAGGTTGGGATCAATTTCATTAAACCAGCCGGCGGATTTTCCCGCCAGTACTGCTCCCGCGCTAAGCGGGTCGAATCTTTTTCCGAAATAAAGATCAGGTTAGCCCGGGCCGGCAGTCCGGACAATTCTTTTTCAACATCCTTGCCGAACTTGCTGTCACCGATGACAATCGTTGCCACCGTTTGGCCGGCGATCAGCCGCTCGACCTCGCCACTGATCTCTTTGCTGGCTGCGACCTTTTTGGCCACTATCCGGCCATCCTCATTAAGCAAGGCCAGGCCACACTTATATTTCCCCGGATCGATCGCCAAAATCATTTGTAGGTTGTCCTAAAATTGATATCAAGCGGGCCAATCGAATAAATATCGGCCGCCGCCGAGACTTTGAGGTTGACCTTTTTCCCGTTGCTTTTTATTTTCCTGGCCAGCTCGGAGATCTGCGCATAAGGGACACTCCCCAGCGAGCCGCTCGGATCAGGCAAAACACCATTTTCTCTGGCTGATTGGTGGACTTTTTTCAGGAGCGTCGTTATCTGCCCTTCGATCTGGGCGCCGCTAAGCCCGGCCGGTATATCCAGGCTCGATATCTCCTGCTGCGACTTGAAGATCAGCCGGTTCGCTATCAGCTCAAAACGGGCGGGGACAATTTCGCCCCGCCAAACATTCCTGGTCGCCGTAAGCTTGACGACATAAACACCTGTCTTCTCCGCCAGTTCAGCTGCTGTCGCTTCGGTGTTTTCCGCTTCAATTAAAAGGTCCTTATCGGCCGATAGTATCTTATCCAGCCCGGTCGTTAATTTCTCTTTTTCTGGCCCGGCCTGGATCAAGGAAAGTGAGATGACCTCGCCGTTACCAAACAAGACTTGGCCCTTGCGCGCCGCGGCAATTTCCCGATTCAAGGTTTTCTTGGTCAAGAGCTGCAGGGCAATCTCTTTTTTGGCCGTTTCCAAATTAGCTTGAAGTTCTTTTTGCTGTTGTAATTTTGCCGCCAATTCCAGGTTCATCCTGGTCAGCGTCTCATTAGCGGTTTTTAATTCAGCCGATTTCAGGCTAATCTCTTTCTTTAATTGGTCGAGCCCAAGCAATGCGGTCCGGGCATCCTGGGAAACGATCAGCAAGACCGCCAAGGTGCTAATGGCGATCAAGATCCCGGAAATAACGGTGATCGCCGTCGCGGTATATCTGGGGCGAAGGCCAAACAAGGTCAGGCGGCGCTTGCCGATATACTTGCCGACGTAGTTGCCGATGTAAGCGATCATCCCGCCGATGATAAAGAGGAGCAGAATAAGCCGGACTATAAAAGAGAGCATCATTTTTCTGACGACCTCTTAAGGATATAGAGCGCCACCGCGCCGGTGATAATGTTCGGCAGCCAGGCCGCCCCGCCAGGTGGAATAGCTTTCATCTCGCCCAGCGACATCGCGAGAAATGTAGTAATGTAATAAAAAAAGATGACAATGATCGAGATGCCAAGCCCGATCGACCCGGAGGCACGGCGCGATGAAAGGCCGAGTGGCGCGCCGAGCAACGCGAAAACCAACGAAGCGAATGGGATCGACATTTTCATGTTCAACTGGATCTTAAGGTCGGTGGTGTCGACACCCATTTTCTCCTTACTGGAAATAAACTTTCTTAAAGTACCGATGTTCATTTCGTCGGTGTTCTTTTCGCCGGCGTAAAAATCGGCCGGCGTGTACTTAATGGCGATCGACTGCTCCTGGAACTTGATCAGGTGTTTATACTCCCCGCTTTCAGCTAGCAAATAGATAATGCCATCTTTGAACAGCCACTGCTTCTTATCCTGCTGCCAGACTGCTTCTTTCGCGTTAATGATCTGGGCCAGCCGTCCGTTCTCAAACTCCTGGACAATCACCCCATTCAAGACTGAGCCCTGTACCGTTTCACAATAAAATATCCGCTTCAGTTTTCCCTCATCTATCTCCGGGACAAAGACATTGTTCTGGATCTTCGGCGCTTTCTGGACCGCGGTCGTGATCACCAGATTCGTGGCCGCCTTGTTCGACTCGGGAACGACAACTTCGGAAAAGGAGAGATTGGTAAGAGAAACGGCCAGGCCAAGCGCGGCGACCGGGATCATCAGCCGGAAGAGTGAGACGCCGGCCGAGCGGAAAGCGATGATTTCGCTGTCGTGCGACAGGCGCGAAAAAGCCATCAGGGCAGCGAGCAGGGTTGCCATCGGGAAAATATAGACCGCGATCCCCGGCAGGCGAAAGAGGAATATCTGCAAAGCAACGATCAGCGGCATCCCTTTCAGGACGACCGCGCGGACCAGCTCAAACATCACCATGGAAGAAGAAAGGATAGCGGTGAACGACCCGAGCCCAAAGAGGAACGGCTCAAGCAGTTCGGTAAATATGTAGCGGTCGATCGTTTTTATCAAAGTTGAAACTCATCGCCCAGATAGGTCTTCTTTGCTTCCTCGCTCTCGGCGATCTCCTTGGAGTTGCCGGCGACCAATATCTGGCCCTTATGGATTATGTAAGCGCGATCGGTGATCGCCAGAGTTTCGCGGACATTATGGTCGGTAATCAGGACCCCGATCCCTTTTTTCTGCAAATGCCTAATGATCCCCTGGAGGTCGGTCACGGTTTTCGGATCGATGCCGGTAAACGGTTCGTCAAGCAGGAGAAATGAAGGATTAACGGCCAGCGCCCGCGCGATCTCGACCCGGCGCTGCTCCCCGCCTGACAGTGAATAAGCCTTTTGTTTTCGTAAATGCGTCACGCCGAGCTCATCTAGCAACCCAACCAATCGGCTTTCATACTCTTTCTTCGGTATCTCCGGCATCAGCTCCCAGAGGATCAGGATATTCTCCTCAACGGAGAGTTTCCGGAAGATCGACGGTTCCTGCGGGAGGTAGCCGATTCCGAGATGCGACCGCTCGTGCATCGGCAGGCGGGTGATCTCGTGGTCGCCGAGGAAAACATGACCGGCGTTCGGCCGGATCAGGCCAACAACCATGTAAAAAGTTGTCGTCTTCCCTGCCCCATTCGGACCCAACAACCCAACCACCTCACCCTGATTGACTTCGATCGACACCTCATTGACCGCGAGCTTGGGGCCGTACTTTTTGACTAGCTTGTCTGTTTTGATGTGAATTGGACTAGTTCCTCCAGTTTTTTATTCGCCGCGCCGGAATCGATCGACTCCGCCGCCAGCTTTAACCCCTCTTCCAAATCTTTCGCCTTGCCGCCGACAAAAATGGCCGCGGCGGCGTTGAGCAAAACAACTTTGCGCTTCGGCCCTTTCTCCTCGTTTTTCAGGATATCAATGGCAATCTCCGCATTTTCCTGCGCTGAACCGCCCAGTATTTCTTCCTTCTTTTGCCGGTGGATGCCAAGGTCTTCCGGCTTGAGAAAATAATTATCAATCCGGCCGTCGTGAAGATGAGACACTTTAGTCTTTTCGGAGATTGAAATTTCGTCAAGCCCGTCGACTCCGTGAACAACCAATGCCTGCTTGACCCCCAAATTCCGCAAAACTTCGGCCATGATCTCGGTCAGGTCGGGGGCAAAGACGCCTAGGACCTGCGCTTTGGCATGGGCTGGATTAGTCAGCGGTCCAAGGATATTAAAAACCGTGCTGATGCCGATCTCTTTGCGTGTCGGCCCGGCAAATTTCATCGCCTTGTGGAAAACGGGGGCAAAGATGAAGCCGATGCCGACCTCATTGATGCAGGCCTCGACTTTTTTCGGTTCCAGGTCAACTTTTACCCCAAGCGCTTCAAGAACGTCGGCCGAGCCGCAGCGGGAAGACATTGAGCGGTTGCCATGCTTGGCGATCGGGATCCCGGCGCCAGCCGCAACGAGCGCTGAAACCGTCGAAATGTTGAAAGTTCCCGAATGGTCCCCGCCGGTGCCGCAGGTATCGACCAGATTTTCGCGATGCGGAAAGATATTTTCGGCGTGTTCCCGCATTTTTTCGGCAAAGCCGGTTATTTCGTCAACGCTTTCCCCTTTGGTGTGGAGGGCAACGAGGAGTGCCGCGATCTGCGACGGCGTCGCGTTCCCCTGCATAATAGCATCCATCGCCATGGCCGCCTCTTCGCGGGTCAGGTTGTGCCCTTCAACAACTTTCTTGATGTACTGTTTAAGCATAAATTAGCTGAAATTTCCTATAAATCCCACTGATATTATAACAGGGTCAGATATTAAGGTAAAGTAAGAAGGAGAAAAACATGCCATTCCAAGTTGATCCGCACTCATTAGTGTACGAAGGTTATAAGCCCCACTCTCAAATAAACGGAGCCCGCCTGGCAAAAACCTTTAGTGCCGACGGTTTGAGGCGGATTGGACACGATAAGGTGGCCGACACTTCATTTGTTGATGTTCCTAGGTGGATGGTTTGGAAAGCGGATGAAAATTTTTACAGAGAAACAATTCTTGGTTATTCCGTTGATCCAAAATCCCTATCCCCCGAAGAAAAACTTGAAATTTTGCGTCATACAAATAGAGGCGCGGCTGATAGCGGTGTCGCCTTTGTTGGCTTATTTCAGCATTTTTCTCGGCGTCACAAACTGGATAGATTCAATGATTCTCGATATTGGACGAATCCCACCGACCTTCAAACGACTTTCACCGCATCTGGCATAGTCCAGAAATGCGGCACAAGAGACGCTTTTGAGCGGCTTTTTAATTTGATCAAGTTTGATCCAAATTCACATATTAAAACGGAGAATGATCCAACTAATGAGGAGGCTGTTAATATAACAATTATTGGCGATCTGTTTTCAGCCGCCTTTTTCCAAGCCATGATCGCTCCGGAACAAACCAGCGACGGGCAAATGATCAGGCCGCAAATAATTGTTGGAACAGATATCGGCTGGGATTTTGCGCCTCATAATCTGATAGTAACAATCCTGGAACCTCATTTAAAAATAAACAAGGGGATGCATGTTTATCACGCAAATATAGAGGGTGTTTCAAGACTGCAAACAACTCGCTTGAGCAATGGCAATCTCTACGAACCAACCGATACAGAAAACAATGCGATTGCCGCACTAAAACGAAACGCCAGACTTTTAACAAATTCAATATAGCAATACCTTCGTCTGAGCGTGGAGATTTGTTGTCTTAAAATCTTGTCTGGATTTAATCCCTCGAGCCCCTAGTCCCTAGTTCCCTTGTCCCCCTGTCCCGTGCTATAATTCTTCCGTGAAACCGCTTAATTTTCAGGAGATCGTGTCCGAACTTAACGCTTTCTGGGCCGACCAGGGCTGCGCCATCCGCCAGCCGTATGACATGGAAAAAGGGGCCGCCACAATGTCTCCCGCAACTTTCTTCGGCGCCATGGGGCCGCAAGAGTGCAACGTCGCCTACATTGATCCGGTAAGGCGGCCGACCGACGGCCGCTACGGCGAAAATCCGAACCGTTTATTTCACTACTTCCAATATCAAGTCATCATGAAGCCGTCGCCGCTCGACATCCAAGACAGATATTTAAATTCCCTGCGGGCGATCGGCATTGAACCGGCTAAACACGACGTCCGCTTTGTCGAGGATAATTGGGAATCACCCACCCTCGGCGCCTGGGGGACCGGCTGGGAGGTCTGGGCAGAGGGGATGGAGATCACCCAATTCACCTATTTCCAGCAGTGCGGCGGGTTCGACTGCAAACCGATCCCGGTCGAGATCACTTATGGACTCGAACGGATCGCTATGTTCATCCAAAATGTCGACAATGTTTACAATATTAAATGGAATGATAAAGTTAAATACGGTGATATCTACTTGCCGCAGGAGCGCCAGCAGTCAAAGTATAACTTCGAAACCGCCGACGTCGAAGCCGTTTCGCTTTTGTTTGGCATTTATGAAAAAGAAGCGCTTCGCTTGCTGAAAAACGGCGAAGTTATTCCCGCTTACGATTATATTTTGAAATGTTCCCACTCTTTTAACATTCTCGACGCTCGCGGGGCGGTTTCCGTCTCCGAGCGAATGGCATACATACTAAGGATAAGGAAAATGGCGCGGCAATGCGCCAAATTATATGTCGAACATAATACTTGAAATCGGGTGCGAGGAGATCCCGGCGCGGTTCATGCCCGGGTTCCTCGATGAGCTGAAGAAAAAAGCGGAGGAGAAACTTACTCGCGAGCGGCTGACGTTCGGGAAAGTCGTCACGCTCGGCACTTGCCGCCGCCTCACTCTTTACATTGAAGATCTCGCCGCAAAACAGCCCGACGTGACCGAAGAGGTCAGAGGGCCGATCGCCCAGGTCGCCTTTGACGCCGCCGGCAAACCAGCCCCGGCCGCGATCGGCTTTGCTAAAGCGCAAGGCATAGCGGTCGAAAAATTAACTGTCAAAACCGTTAACAACAAAAATTTCGTCTTTGCCAAGGTCGTCCGCAAAGGACAGACAGCCGAAAAAGTCCTGCCGACCTTGCTTCCTGAAATAGTAACTTCAATATACCAGCCGCTCTCGATGCGCTGGGGAACGCTCGATTTCAAATTCATCCGCCCGATCCACTCTATCCTTGCCTTGTATGAAAATAAGGTCGTTAAATTTGAATTAGCCGGTATTAAATCAAACAATGAAACTTTTGGTCACCGTTATTTCCGACCCTCTCCCTCTGGGAGAGGGGGGTCGGCTAAGGGCCCGCGGGTGAGGGCTGCGGATGCCACTCTTTACAAAAAACAACTCCTCAAACTCGGCGTCGTGGTCGACCAGAACGAACGGAAAGAACTAATCAGGAAGAAAGTTGAAGCGGCAGCGAAAAAAGTTGGCGCCCAGGCACTCATCACCAATGACTTGTTGACCGAAGTGACATTCCTGACCGAAAACCCGGAGGCCTACATCGGGAAGTTCCGGACCGAGTTCCTTGATATCCCGCAAGAAGTCCTCATCACCTCAATGAAAAAGAATCAGAAATATTTTCCGCTGGTTGATCCCAGCGGCAAATTGCTGGCAAAGTTCGCGGTCGTGACCGATGGTTGTAAAAATCCCAAGGTCGTGCTGGGAAACGAAAAGGTCCTCTCCGCCCGTCTCTCCGACGCCCGGTTCTTCTTTGAAGAAGATAAGAAACTGGCGCTCAAAATGAGGATCCCCGAACTCGAAAAGATCGCGTTTTTTGAGAAGCTTGGCACCCTTTACCATAAAAGCGAACGGCTCGGCCGCCTCGGCGAATGGATCGGCAAGCGGTTCGGCCTGAACGAGAGCGCTATCAAATCGTGCCGCCGGATCGCGGAATTATGCAAAGCCGACCTTTCCACCAAAATGGTTTTTGAATTCCCGGAACTTCAAGGGGTAATGGGGAAAGAATATGCCCTTCTCTCCGGCGAAGAACCGGTCGTTGCCCAGGGGATACTGGAACATTACCTGCCGCGCTTTGCGGATGATAAACTCCCCGCCTCATTGGAAGGAATGACGATCGCCCTCGCCGACCGGCTCGATTCGATCGTCGGTTCATTCGCTGCCGGCTATATCCCGACCGGTTCCGAAGACCCGTATGGCCTCCGCCGCGCGGCCCAAGGGGTGATCCGGATCATCCTGGAAAAGAAACTCGACCTCCTGCTTGATGAAGCGACCGAGCATGCCCACAAACTGTACGAACCGGTCTTCCTCGGTTATCTGTTTAACAAAGGCGAGACCGGTTATCAGAATCTGGCCAAGATCAAAAAAGATATTCTCGAATTCTTTATCGGCCGGCTCCGCCCCCTCCTCTTGGAAAAAGGGATCCGCTATGACGTTGCCGAGGCCGCGCTTTATAATTTCAATGATATCCTTGATGTCTTCGAAAAAGCCGCCGCCCTCAATCCACTGGTCAACGAACCATGGTTCCCTGGGGTCATCGCCTCAGCCGACCGGCTCTCCCGGATCGTCGGCAACGCTTCGCGCCAGCAGATCATCGAAGCTGACCTGGCGGATAAAGAAGAAAAAGAGCTGTATGAGCTTTATTTGAAAGTGAATTGGGAAATCGGCGAAAAGGTCAAAAAAGAGGCCTGGACCGAAGCGGCCAAAGAACTTGCCCGGCTGACCGACCCGATCGAGCGATTCTTTGACAAAGTCCTCGTCATGCATCAAGATGAAAAGCTCAAGCTTAACCGGCTTGCTCTATTAAAATCCTTGGAAAAACTATATCTCTCCGTCGCCGATTTCCGCCAGATCGTGATCGAGGGCCAAAAGTGAAAAAGCTCCTCGCCGGTCTCACCCTGCTCTTCCTTGCTGGAACCGCCCACGCCGGTTACATCACTTTGCGGACGAGGGTCGACGCTAAAACCGTCAATAATAATCTCCAAGTGCGCGTCCACGTCACCAATAACGGCGACGAATCGGCTTTTAATGTCCAGGCCGAGATCCAGGCGGCCGGGGCAAAAATCCTCTCCGACAAAAGGGACGAACTGAAAGTCAACTACGCTTATGAAGGAACGGCCAATATCCCGCTTAAGCTAAATAAGCCAGGTAACTATCCCCTAGTCTTGTTTATCCATTATACCGATGCCAACCAATACCCGTTCTCTGCCCTGGCGGTGCGGAGTTATGCTTTTGGCCGGGAGGCTCTCTCGCCGCTTTTCGGGCAAGGGACGCCGGCTTCGTTCCAGAAAGAGGGCGAGATCAAATTCCGGCTCAAGAACAGCGCTGATAATGACGTCAAAGCTAGGATAACCTTGGTTTTCCCCCGCGAATTGGCCAGCGATCGGCCGTGGCAGGCCGCCCTCGCCCGCGGCAAGACTGAAACAGAAATCATTTTCAAGGTAAAAAATTTTTCCGCCCTGCCGGGCAGCACTTATCAGGTCTTCGCGATCGCGGAAGGCGAAGATCAGGCGGCCCACTATACCAGTATTATCCCAGCAACCGTCAAGGTCACCGCTGGACAAGAGCTGTTCGGGATCAATTACTTTTTGATCGGGACAGCACTGGCGGTTTTGCTCCTTCTTTTCTTCGGCGCGGAATTCCTCTCTCATAAAAAGAAATGAGAAGGGAATCGCTTGTCGACTTCATCATCTTGATCCTTATTTTCGTTTTTTTATTGGCCTTTTTCAGCCCCGGACTCCTCTTTCTAAAAACCACGACCAACGGCGGCGACACTGGCTCTCATTACCCAAACGCCGCTTATTTAAAAACAGTCCTCCTCCCGCAGGGAAAGATCATGGGTTGGATGCCGGGAAATTATGCCGGCTATCCCCTCTTCTATCATTACTTCCCGCTCCCTTTCCTGTTGATGGCCTTGCTCGCTTTCATCATTCCGCTGGAGATCACTTTTAAATTAATCTCCGTTCTTGGTATTTTCTTTCTGCCGCTTTTCATCTACTTTGCTTTCCGCGCCATGAAATATAAATTCCCGGTCCCGATCCTGGCGGCGACTTTCACCCTCCCTTTCCTCTTTAACCAGGGGAATTCGATGTGGGGAGGCAACATCCCAAGCACGCTCGCCGGGGAATTCAGCTACAGCATCGGGTTCGCTTTCCTTTTCCTCTTCTTTGGGACGCTCTATCGCGGGGTTACCGACAATAAATATCACGTCCTGAACGCCACCTTGATTTTTTTGATCGGTTTCAGTCACGCTTATACGCTGATCTTCGCCTTTGTCCTCGGCTCTTTCTTCTTGCTGGCCGATCCCAAGCGCAATCTCAAATATTTGTTTATCGTTTACGGTTTGGGGTTATTGGTTTTGTCTTTCTGGCTCTTGCCAGTCATCGCCAATTCACCG
>JAQVPA010000034.1 GCA_028702315.1 Candidatus Margulisiibacteriota bacterium | reverse complement strand
CGCCAACCAACATCGCATTCCCTTTGACCAGCTCACAATTACCGATTGGGATGGCGCCGGCGTTTTTCTCCAATATCTCCCCGCTAAGATTGTTCTTTTCCATAAAGGAGTTAAGCTCCTGGTAAGGGTTGTGGCAGATGGTCCCAATCCGGGCAATCCCGTTCCCCTCAGGGATGATCCAGGTAAACAAGGAAAAAGGTTTAACGTAGCTGACCACAACTTTATCCAGATATTCGGGAGTCATTTTGACCCGGTATTGATAGCCGCGGTAAAGTTTCATGTCGGAGGCAAAACCGAGCGCTTTCCTGACCCGTGAATTAGGCCCGTCAGCGCCGATCACCAGATCGGCAAAGTATTCGCCGTTGCTGGTTTTAAGCAAGTACCCGTCCTTGATCTGATGGATACTCTGCAGTTCGGTATTAAATTCAATCTCCAGCTTTTGGCTTAATTCCTTGTCAAACACCGTGCGGTCAATAATGTAAGCGACCCCGGGCCGGTTCAGGTCAAAGTTTGTCTCGTTAAAATTGATCTTTGCCCCATCGATCGTATTAAGGATCGACTTGCGGGAAACCGGCAACTTGAGCTCTTCAAATATCCCTTTCCCCACAATGCCGGCGCATTGCACCGGGCGGCCCACTTCTTGATGCTCTTCGAGCAACAGCGGATTAAACCCGTAATGTTTAAGGAGTTGGCCGGTATAACAACCAACCGGTCCCGCGCCGATTATGACAATTTTTGCTGATTTTCTCATAGTGGATTATGAATTATAACGTATTTACACCTTTGAGTAAAGAATGTTACAATGAATTCGTGAGAAAGCTGCTATTACTCGCACTTCTATTCCTAGCCGCCGGGGCGGTCTGCGCAGACGTAAAATCGACGTATGATAACACCGGAAACAGTTACCATTACTGGCTGGAAGGGGAAAAACTTAAATTAGCCAGATCGATCGATCAGGGAATTACCTTTGGCAGTCCGGAAACCTTTACTAGTTTTACTAGTGAAGTGGCCACGGTCGATCTTAAAATCTTTTCTTATTCTACCGCTTACCTAGCGTTAGGGATCTCAACCGAAGCTTATTTTACTTACACAAATAATCGCGGTAAAAGCTTCTCCCCCCTTGTTAAGATCACCAGCGAAGCGGCTGTTTGGCCAGCGATCGGCTTAGACGATCTAGGTAACACTTGCTTCTTATATGTAACCAACGATAAAATATCCGGACTCAAAAAACTGTTTTTTACCACGGCCCCTTCAGCCGAGTCCGCTCTCCTTTTTGATTCCCAAAACGAACTGGTTGAAACCGGAATTTCCACTACTCCGACAGCAGTGATCGCACTCTGGCGCGAAAAACAAACCGGCAAGGTTAAAACTTTGCTCTCCGCTTCGCTCGACCGCGGCAAACATTTTGGCCCGGTCCGTGAAGCGCCAGACAACTTAAAATTTTCGCCCTTGCCGATCCCGGAAATAATCTTTCCTTTGGACAAAAGCGTAACCAATGCATCATCAATCGAAGTCGGGTTCAACCGGCAAACCACCGGGCCTCTCCTGATCACCCTGGAAGTGGCCGGCGCGGCCGATTTTCCGGCCAACAAGACCTGGACTCTTAATTTCCTTAGTCTGCCTGGATCGAACGAAACCAGTTACCGGCTCCCGCTTGACCTGCCTAATGGCACTTATTTTGTCCGGTTGGCTATCAATGATGGCTTATCCAGCAGCGTTTTTTCCCTCTCCAAACAATTTACAATCGATCGGACGCCGCCACAACTAGTTATTCTGGCCCCAACCAGCGAAGCCAGCGAACAAGGGACAATCCTTATTAAAGGGAAACTTGACGCGCCGGCATCCTTATCAATCAATGCCAAACAAGTCTCGCTGGAGGCTAATAATGGTTTTAACGTCGAACAGGTCCTGGCTCCCGGCCAGAACGTTTTAACCTTCTTCGCTTCCGATGAAGCCGGCAACACGACCAGAACTTTGAAAACCATCTATTTTGATCCGTCCAAACCACAGCTCACCGTGCTCAAGCCAAAATCGACCGACTGGTTCAAGCCAGGCTCGATTGCGATCATCGAAGCGACGGTTAGTGATATCCTGGATGATATTGATGATGAGACCGAAGGGGACATTATTATTGCCGGCCAAACCCTGACCGATAAGCTTGTTTATGATAAAGCGGCCAAAAATCTTTCTGGGTTTGTTAAACTGCCGCTTGAACTTAAGGATGGCACCCAATCAGCCGAGATCAGGCTGGCGGACAGCGCCGGAAACATCGGGAAAAAAAAGTTTACGATCAATCTCGACCGGCAACCGCCTATTCTCACGCTTGCGCCCGGAAAAGCGGCTTTGGTCAATTCCTCCGTCGTCATAAATTTACCGTTGATCGACAAAGGCGCCGGGATTGACCGGATGGGAACACTGATCAAGATCAACGGCCTCTCCATCGAAGCCGCAGTCGAAACCAGCGAAGGACAACTGTCAATTAAACCCCTGTTCCCCCTGCCCGACGGAACCTATGAAGTCCAAATCGTTCCACGCGATCTCGTCGGCAATTCCGGCGAGCAACTGACTTTTTCCCTGATCATCGACAGTCGCCCGCCAGCCCCAACAGCGGAAGCCGGCACGTACGCGATCGCCGCGGCTAATCTGGTCAATAAATTCGGTAATGGTCCGAACCCCTTCTCCCCAACAAGGGACGGACAAATGTATTTCACTTATGATCTCTCGGCCGCAGCTGACCTCAAAGTCTATATTTTTGACCTGGCTGGCACTCTGATCTGGAAAAAATCTATTAACAGCGCAACCACGGGGAATCTTGCCTGGAACGGCAGCGACCAATTCGGTTCACTGGCACCGAACGGTGTTTATCCTTATATCATCCAGGTTAGCAGCGGCGGCGCGGTCGAAGTCAAACGGGGGAAGATCATCATCCTGCTCTAATAAGCGCCCCGCCCCAAAAGGACGACCGGCACCGTCTTGAGCAACAATTTAAGATCAAGCCAAAGCGACCAGTTCTCAATGTAAAATATATCCAGGCGGACCATGTCTTCAAACGGCAAAAGCGACCGGCCGGAAACCTGCCAAGGACCAGTAATACCCGGCCTGACCCGCAGCCGTTTTTTCTGCCAGGTATTATATTTCACGACTTCGCGAGGGAGCGGCGGCCGCGGACCGACCATACTCATCTGCCCAATCAGGACGTTAAAAAGCTGGGGGAGCTCGTCAATGCTGTAGCGGCGCATGAACCGTCCAAGCGGCGTTATTCGTGGATCAGCCTTCATTTTAAAAAGATGCCCTTCGGTCTCAGAAAACGGTTCCAGTTCGGAGATCATCTTATCCGCGTCTTTGACCATCGAACGGAACTTAAACATCAAAAAATGTTTTTCATCCATCCCCACCCGTTCCTGGAAAAACAAAACCGGTCCAGGGGAAGTCAACTTTATCAACACGGCAAAAGCCAGGAGAAGCGGCGAAAACAACACGAGCCAGAATAGGCAGAGAATAATATCAGTCACTCTCTTAACTAAAGCGTTCAACCCCTTTAACCGAATCTCGGAAACAGCGATCAACGGCACACCAGCCAGCTCATCGATATCGACCCGGCTGGCGATTAGCTCAAGAATACCGGGCACGATCCGGAATTCAACGCCAAACCGCTCGCATTCGGTGATGATATCAAGGATCTTTTCGGTCGACGTTTCTGACCCGGCAATGATTACGACCGCAACCCGGTCCCTTTGGATAACCTCTTTAACCAGCGCCAGCCCACCCAGGACCGGCAAGCCGTGATATTTCTTACCGGCGGCGATCGGCGCATCAGCTAGAAAGCCGACAACGTGATAGCCCAGCGCTTTATCTTTTTGCATCTTATAAGCCAATGCCTGGCCAATCTCGCCGGCGCCCAGAATCAATGTGTTTTTGACCCCAATCCCCAACGAATGCCCCAGCCGGATCGCTAACAACAAAACGATCCGGGAAAAAGAGAGTAGCAAAAAAGCGATCCACCAGGCATTGACGATCACCAAACGAGAGAACCAAAGTTCACGGTATAAAAAGAGAAGTCCAACAAGGATCAAGCTGCCGATCGTCACCCCGCCCAAAAGGAGCGCAATTTCATCGACCAGCGCCCCACTCCTTTTATTCTCGTACAAACCAACCAGCTTAAAGATGGCCAACCAGACCAAAAGGATAAAAATTAAAATATTCAAATACTGTTCGAGCAGCGGGACAGACGTTGGAGTAATGAACAACATCACTTTAAAACGAAAATAGTAGGCCAAAATAAAAGAGAAAAAAATAAGCAGGCCGTCAAAAAATGCCGTAATAATCATTTAACTCTCTCATAAGCTTTGAACAATTCAATGTTATCGGGGAACCGGCGTGCTGCCGCGGCAAATATCTGCCGCGCCCGCGGCGACAATTGTTCGATCTTCAAGATCGGCCCCGGCAAATTGGGATTGACCGCAAAGGCTTTTTCGTACATGGCGACCGCCTCCAGCCTCTGCCCTTGCCGTTCACAGATATTCCCCCTGGTTTCGTAAGCCTCGGCATAATACGGATCGATCTTCAGGGCAATATCGATGTTCTTCATTGCGGCCGGCAATTCGGTTTTGGCGCCGCGGTCATAGAGCGAGAGGTAGATGCGCGACAACATATAAAAATTGTCGGCATTATACGGATCGACCTTGGTCCCATAATCCAAGTATTTGATTGCGTTAGCCGTATCACCCATATTCAAATAAGCAATCCCCACATGCGAGATCGTTGTCCCTTCGAATGGAAAGACCGCCAGCGATTTTTGCAATTCGGCAACCGCTTCCGGAAAGCGCCTCATTTCCAGCAAGGTTTTCCCTGATTTAAAATAGACATCCCCGCGGAAAGAAAGAAAAGAGACATAAATAAGCGCGGTGCAGACAATCACGACCAGCGCCACCCATAGCCAAGGAATATCTTGAAGCGTTAATTTGATCTTTGGCGCGGCGGTCGGTTCTTCTTTGCCCAACACGATCACCAACGCCCAGAGTATCCAAAACAACGAGGTAATCGCCACAACACCAAAGCTGAATTGGTTCTGGATCAGGTACGCCAAGATCGCCGCCAGTAAACCTGCCATCATCATTTTTTGGGGGTCATCAGCGTTCCTGGCTTTGCTAATCCCGATCTTGAAAACAGTAAATATTATCCAGATGTATAAAAATAACGAGATCAGCCCTTTGGTCACCGGCACATCAAAGGTCTCATTGTGGGACCGGTCCTGCTTAACATGAAAAGTCTCCCTGAACCGAAAAAGCTCTGTCTCATAACGGGGAAAGACCATCTTCATGTTTTCCGGTCCAATGCCAAAAACAGGATTATCCGCAATGATCTTAAAGGCGCTTTTCCACGTTTCGCCGCGCGAGCCGGCTGCTCCTTTTAACTCCAATGCCTGCTCCTTGGTAGAAACTTCGGCCGTAAACCGCTCAAAAGGAGAATATTCCGGGTTCATCATCGTAAGCACCGACACCAAAACGATTGCCAGGCCTAAAAGCGAGATCTCTTTCCAATGCCTGAAGAGATTATGCCGCCCAGCAATAACGGCAAAAAAAGCCACGCCGCAAAAAAAGCCCATGTAGCCACCCCGGCTTTGCGTGTAAAGTAAACTAATATAGATCAGCACCATGGTAAGACCTAAGATCAGATCAAGAATGACCGGATGGATCTCGGTATATTTATAAGCGAAAAACAGGGCGGCGCCAGTCATTAGAGCGAAGCCGGCGTACCAGAGGTAAACGTCCTGCGCCTCCATGGTGTAGATCATAAAAACAAACGTCAACGCGCTAATCAGCAAGCCTGCCAATGGCGCCATTTGACGGCTCCAGTCAAAATTTAAAACTGGTTTCTTCTCCTCCAGGTAAAGGACCAAGATCAGGAAAAAAGCCATTAAAATGTAGGCGGCAAAGAAATTCGGCTGACCGATCATCCCGATCACCCGCTCCTTGGTCGGCACCCCACCCCACATGTAAGGATCCAGATCATGCCGCTGGATCATCCCGTAAACTGACATGATAATCGATGCCGGTACAATAGTGGCAATAATCCTTTTCAGCTGGTCAAAAGTATGAATATAATTGGTGGTGATCAAGAAAAGCAAGCCGTAAACATACCAGGTGGAGAGCCCCTCAAACCGCCCGTAGAAACCGGCAAAACTGGTGTAGACATGGACCGCGGTCAAAGATGCAATGGTCGTCGTCAAGAGAAAGCTGGCGATCGGCCAGTCCAGCGCCGTCCTGATAAAGCGGTGCTCCTTGGTCACGATAATTTTAAGCGACCAAAGGCCGAGGCCAATTACGACCAAACAACGCAGCCAAGCGATCTTAGTCCCGGAAAAAACAATCCCGAGCCGCCGGTCAAATATTAAGGGGGCCAGGAAAATAATGACCAGAAGCAATAATTCCACCACCAGGTCAAATGTCAGCCAATTGGCCGGCGCAACCGCCGGTTTACTTTTTACCGAATTTTTCTTCATATTTTCTCTTTACAAAGTCTTCGATCTGTCCCTTGAACACCTGTTTAGCGAAACGTAAAGCGTTTGCCCTGATCTTTTGCTTGCTAAAAACCATAAAGTTGAATTTGGTAACGGCCTGGACAAGCGCCTGAGGCGTTTGCGGCTCAAAAAAGAGCCCGGTTTCGCCGGCCACGATCGTTTCCAGCGCGCCACCGGCCTTATAAGCGATCACCGGCCGGCCGGCCGACATCGCCTCGACCGGGACAATGCCAAAATCCTCTTCACCGGGAAAGATCAGCGCTCGGCACTCCGCCAGGTATTTGGCGATCTCCGAGTCAGAAAGGCGGCCCAAAAATTCAATATTCGGACCGGCCCGCTTTGTTAACTCCGGCCTTAGCGGCCCATCGCCAATGACTTTTAACGGCAAACCCAGCTGGTTAAAAGCTTCGATGACCAAGTCGATCCGTTTGTAAGCGTTTAAGCGCGAAACAATTAAAAAATAGTCCCCATCAATATTTGACGGCTGGAACAAATCCGTTTCGACTGGCGGATATATTATAACAGACTCCCGGCCATAAATCTTTTTGATCCGTTCCGCCACCGCCCGGGAAATCGCGATAAAATGATCGACGCCAGCCGAATTTTTCTGGTCCCAGCGCTTGATCGGTTCGATCAAGTATTGAAGGAATAGCTTGAGCCAATTAGGGAACGCCTCTTTTTCCACATAATCCGCATAGCGCCAGGCAAAACGCATCGGCGTATAACAATAACAGATATGCAGCTGGTCCCGGGTCCGTTTGATCCCCTTCGCGTAGGCCGAGCTGGAAGACAATATAACCTCATAAGAGGAAAGATCAAAACTTTCAAAGGCCAGCGGATAGATCGGAAAATACAATTTGAACAACGGGAAGACAAAAGGGAGATGTTGCATGAACGAAGTTTGGATCTCCATCCGCCCGAAATTCTCCGGCATCTTATCCTGGTCGTAAATGGCAGTGTAGATCGGGGCTTCAGGAAAAAGCTCATTCAGGGCAGAAATACACCGTTCCGCCCCGCCAAATTGGTTTAAATAATCATGGACGACCGCCAGCTTCATTTTTGCGCTGCCAGCCTTTTGAGGTCGGCTTCCACCATCATTTTGACCAGCTCTTCAAACCTGACCGTTGGCTCCCAGCCTAAAACTTTCTTGGCTTTGGCATAGTCGCCGCACAATAGATTAACTTCGGCAGGACGGAACAGCAGGTTATCAACCCGGAGATATTTTTTATAATCCAAACCGACACATTTAAAAGCCAGTTCGGCGAATTCACCGACCGAATGCGTCTCGCCGGTAGCAACGACATAATCGTCCGGCTTTGGCTGCTGGAGCATCAGCCACATCGCTTTAACATAATCACCAGCAAACCCCCAGTCCCGTTTCGCCTCAAGATTCCCCAGTTTCAATTCCGCTTCCAGTCCAAGTTTTATCCTGGCCGCCGCGTCGGTGATCTTGCGGGTCACGAACTCAAAGCCGCGCCGGGGTGATTCGTGGTTAAACAATATCCCGCTGCAGGCAAACAGGTTATACGCTTCCCGGTAGTTCCGGGTCAGGTCGAAACCGGCAACTTTGGATATGCCATAAGGAGAGCGAGGATGAAAATGGGTGTTTTCGTTCTGCGGCGATTCAGTCACGTGGCCGAACATCTCCGATGAGCCGGCAAAATAAAATCGGCATTGCGGCGCTCTCTCTTTAAGCGCGGAAAGAACATAATGGGCGCCATTCAAGTTGATATTGATCGTGGAAAATTCATCCTCAAACGAATAGCTGACAAAGCTTTGCGCCGCCAAGTGATAGCATTCGTCCGGTTTGACTTTCTCCACGATCTTAAACAAACTGGCGTAATTTTCCAGCGAAGCGGCGTGCAGGTTGATCTTTTGGTAAATATGGCGCAGCCGCCACATCCGGTGCTGGATATCCTCGAACGCGACCCGTCTGACAATGCCGTGGACCTCATAACCTTTGGCCAGCAGCAATTCCGTCAAATATGATCCATCTTGTCCAGTTATTCCGGTGATCAACGCTTTTTTCATTTTACCGCTCCTTCCTTATTGGCCCGATGTTCGTCATGGGCTATTTTACTTCTTTCCAGCAATGATTTACACAGGTAAGCCTGCTTATCCCAGTCGCTCCGCAGTAAAACAAAAAAGAGCTCAAAATTCAACCGGGCCTTATAACGGAGTTGCTCGATCTTTTCCGCCAGCTCTTTTTTGATCTTTGTCTCATTGGCAAAAACATATTCCAGCTCGCGGATAAAAGAGTCGACATCCAGCCGCTGGTCTATCTTGACTTCCGGCAGGCCGAGAAAATTAAGGAATGATCTAACTTTAGGGTCATACGACAGACCGATCAGCGGCACGCCGGACATTGCCGCGAAAACCAATGAATGAAGCCGCATCCCGATAATCAGCCGGAAGTGCGGAAAAAGCGCCAACATTTCCTCCGGGCGGCAAAGGCGAAAGACGGTGTTCGAATCGCTCGCCATTAAGCCAGCAACCTGCTGGCTTTCCCTGGTGTCTTCCGGGTTCTGGAAAATCAAAAAGACCGGCCGAATCCCGCGCTCCGCCTGCAACCGGTCCAAAGCTTGGGCCAGGGCGCGGCTAACCTTATCTTCCAACCCCTTTTGCCCCGGCAGGTTCCTGATCGCGATACCAACTAACGGCTTATCGGTCTGGATACCTTCCAAGCTTAAAATATGTTTACCGGCCGTAAACTCCGGTTTATTTAAGAGCGCAACCGGATCAGCCGTCACAAAAACCGGGGTTCTGGTAACGCCCAACTTCATTATCTCATGAAATGATTCATCATCGCGCAGCGTGATCAGGTCAACCAGGTTCAAAACCACTTTCGCCAGCCAGCGGTTGGCCCAATGACGGAGCGGGCCAAAACCTTGGGCCATAACCATCACTTTCTTCCTCATGATCTTAGCCAAAAGGACCAAGCCGATATAGTACCAAAAGCTCCGGCTGCTGGTCACATCCTGGAACAAAGTCCCGCCGCCACTGATCAGAACATTCGCGCCAGCCAGTTCGCGGATAACTTGGGGGAAATCATACCGGCCGACCGCTTTAACCTTGTTCAATTCCGCGGTCAAAGTCGGGGCCGCGGACAGGACCGTTACCGGCACCTCTTTCAACTCTTGCAGGAGTGAAACCAGCACCGCTTCGTCGCCCACATTGCCAAAACCGTAGTAACCGGAAATCACTACTTTCATTTCTTGTTGGTAACCTTATCAACTATGAACCAGACCAGCATCCCAACCAACAAACCAAGAACTAAACCATTAAATGTTCGCGTCAGCGAAACCATCAATGGAGTATGAATATGAGAAAAAGTATTAAAAACGGAAACTGGCGCTATTGCCCCGATCGCCGCCAGGAGCCAAAGCCATTGCGTTTTCCCTCTTAAATAATAAACCGCGGCAAGATAAAGCGCCGGATAGCCGACCAAGAATTCCTTGGTCCGCGGCCGGACAAACAAAATAACTTCCAGCCAGTTGCGCAGATATTTTTCAAAGCCCGGAACTGGAATGATAAAATTCCCGGAACGGGCAACCAGAAGACCGAGTGCACCAATAACGAACAAACCGAGTCCAACTGTTAAAACGCTGATCTTCGTCGTCAAGAATTTTTGGATAACATCTTTAATATTGCCTGTTTCCGACCGCAAGATAAAGTAGCAAGCGACGATCAGCAGCGGCACGGACAAAGCGATTTTAACTGCCGGAAAAAGCTCAATGCCGCTCATAAAACGGTAATCAGCCAGTAAGCCAATCATAATAAAAATGCCAATGCTGGTTTCCGCCAGGATATTAACGATCATCATTGCCGGCCCCCCAAATAGCTTGTTCGAACGGGACAGCGTCTGGATAACCGCCAAAGAAGGGAAAACCAGTGCGGCGGTCAAGACTAGGCTTTTCTGCAATACTAATTGATAGCCAAAAGAACTTAGAATGATAAAAATAGCGCCAAATAATAACAGGCCGATCATCGGCAAGGTTCTGATCGGCACAAAATAGTTCAACAAAGTTAGCAAGCCAACGATCACGCCGCAACCGAGGAGAACTATTTGCCAGCCGGCGACTTGCAGCGGCTGCGGTTTTTCCGCTTTAGCGATCACAAAACCGGCCGACTGAAGCTTGGTTACAACTGCTTGGAAATATTTCACGTTATATTCGACCGGGAAAGCGTCAATCTGCGGCGGCAGGAACGGCCGGAGATAGATCACCCGGACGCTCCTTTCGCGGACCGCCCGGACAAAGCGGTCAAGCGACTCTTCTTGGTTGATTTTTTTGAGCTCGTCCTTGGGGACACTGTGGACCCGGACCGCGCTCTCTCCCATCATTTTCTTTAATTTCAGATCGCCGTCCTGCTTGACGATCTCAACGTAACCATACTTGATATTATTTTTCGTTAACCCGGTCGCCAACTCAGGTAAAGCATCCGGATAACCGAGAATCTCCTCGCCATCAAAGATGACCATTCCGTAATCATTTAGCCAGGAGACCTTCCCTTCGATATTACCCAGATGGTAATGCGGGTCATTCCAGACCCGCGGCACAATAGTAAACCCCTTCTCTTCCAGATACTTCTTCTGCGATTCAGAAATACCGAGGCCGAGCGTCCGAAGCTCGTCCGCCTGCTCGTCGACTTGCAAAATATCTCGGCCGAGGAATTTGAGCGTTTTTTCTCCGACCGCTAATTTAAGCTGGCCATAGATGCGGCGGCGCACCGTTTCGTTAGGGAGGTAAAGATAAGTCTTATCAGCTTTTATCTGGTGAAGGGTGGCCAAGCGATTGAATGCCGGAACGGTATTCGCCACGCGCAAAACACCGGCGCTATTTAAAAAGAGCAATTCACCTTGCAGCGACGCGTCGGACAAGGTCTCCTCAAAAACACCGATCTCATTTATTCCGATTTTCCGGATCTCATCCAGGATCGGCCCCAGCGGCCGCTTCTCAAAGGCTGCCGCTTTTTTCAGGTCATTAAGATCGAGCACAATCTCAACTGAACGGTTCTGGGTTTCAATGATAAAGCGTAAAAAACCGAGATAAGCCCCCAGCAGGACAGCGGCCAACAATACCAAAGCTAGAAATATCTTGCCGATCCGGTCGATCATGATTTATTCTCCTTTTGCCCGCGCAAAATTGCTTCGATGAACGGATCGAGATAACCGTCGATCACTTTCTGGACATCGCCGACTTCGACGCCGGTCCGGTGGTCCTTGACCATCGTGTACGGCTGGAAAACATAGGAGCGGATCTGGCTCCCCCATTCGATCTTCTTTTTTTCGCCGCGGAGCTCTTCGATCTTTCCCTTCCGCTGCTCCAACATCATTTCATAAAGCCGCGCTTTTAAGAGCCGCATCGCTGTTTCCTTGTTTTTGAGTTGCGAGCGGTCCGATTGGCTTTGGGTCACGATGCCGGTCGGGATATGGGTTAGCCTGATCGCCGAACTGACCTTGTTGACGTTCTGTCCCCCCGGCCCGGAAGCACGGTAAGTATCGACCCGCAAGTCGCTGGGATCGATCTCGACTTTAACGTCTTCGGTAATCTCGGGGATAACTTCGACCGAAACAAACGAAGTGTGCCGCTTCCCTTCGGAAGAGAACGGCGAGATCCGGACTAACCGGTGAATCCCAGCTTCCGACTTGAGATTGCCATAAGCGTACGGGCCGGAAATAACCAAAGTAACACTTTTCACCCCGGCTCCTTCGCCATAAGAAAGCTCAGGAATATCTAAATTGAAACCTTTGCTTTCACACCAGCGGGAATACATTCGCATGAGGATCTGCGCCCAATCCTGGGCGTCGGTCCCGCCCGCGCCAGCGTTGATCGCCAGGATCGCGTTATTGGCATCATATTCGCCCGACATCAGGGCGGCAACTTCAAGGTCATCAGCTGTCTTTTGTAACGCGGCCACTTCCTTATCGATCTCGGCCAAATCGCTCTCCGCGGCCATTTCCAAAAGTGACCCGGTATCTTCAATCGCTTGCTTAAGATCGGCCAACCCCTTAGTCTCTTTTTCCAACCCCTTCTTTTCTTGCAGCAGCCGTTTGGCCCGCTCTTGATTTTCCCAAAGTTTGGGGTCGACTGTTTCCGTTTCTAATTCGACCAGACGTTTTGTTTTCTCTTCAATTCGTAAAAGCTGGTCAAAGCTGTCAACTTTTTCTTTTAAACCAATTAATTTTTCTTTTAGTTCTTCAAACAACATTTCTTATATTTCTTCCCGGAACCGCACGGGCACGGGTCATTCCGCCCAACCTGGACGGCGACCTTGACCGGTGCTCTGGTCGCGGAGCGGTCTGGCGCCCCATAACTGATGTTACGCCTCTTTGGCGCGGCTTCGGCCTCACCCGCCAGCTGGACCTTGAGGATCATGCTGATGATCTGCTCGCGAACCCCATCCATCATCTCCTGGAACATCCCGTAACCTTCGATCTTATATTCAATCAGCGGATCCCTACCACCAACACCCCGCAGGCCAATCCCTTCCTGCAAGACATCCATATTATGCAGTTGCTCGATCCAAGCGGTATCAATGACCCGGAGCATGACCAGCCGCTCAACTTCGCGCATATTGTCAAGGCCGATCTCCGTCTCCCGGTCATCATAAGCCCTGTTCAATATCTCAATGATCTTCGCCTTGATCGCTTCCCTCCTGCTCCCTGCTTCTCCCTTCAATCCCTCAATTCCCTGTATCACGATGACTTCGTTCATTGTCTTGAATAATCCATCCCAATCCCACTCTGCCGGGTCGGTTTTATCCGGCAGGTAACTGTCAACCCAGCGCCCAACCGTCTGCTCCATCATTTCCAATATTTTTATTTTAAGCTCTTTTCCTTCGAGAATGCGCCGCCGCAAATTGTAAATGGTTTCGCGCTGCTTATTCATGACATCGTCAAATTCCAGGACCTGTTTGCGCATGCCAAAATGGTATTGCTCGACTTTTTTCTGCGCGTTCTCCAGCGCCTTGGAGATCAAGCCGTGTTCAATCGGCGTATCTTCCTCGAATCCCAGCCGTTCCATCATGCCCGAAACCCGCCCCGAACCGAACAGTTTCATCAGGTCGTCTTCGAGCGAAACGTAAAACCTGGTCGAACCGGGATCGCCTTGGCGGCCGGCGCGCCCGCGCAACTGGTTATCGATCCGCCGGCTTTCGTGCCGTTCTGTGCCAATAATATGCAAGCCGCCGAGCGCGGTCACCCCTTCGCCTAAAACAATATCGGTACCCCGGCCGGCCATGTTAGTCGAGATCGTCACTTGGCCGGGTTGCCCCGCCTTAGCAACAATCTCCGCCTCTTTTTCGTGGTGCTTAGCGTTGAGGACATGGTGCGGGATACCGCGGCGCTGGAGCATTTCGGCCACCAACTCGGAATTCTCGATCGAGATCGTCCCGACCAGGACCGGCCGTTTCTGCTTGTGCCATTCGGCGATCTCGTTGACGACCGCGCGGAATTTGGCCCGCGTGTTTTTATAGATCAAATCGGGATAGTCGGTCCTGATCGTCTGGCGGTGCGACGGGACGGAGAGGACTTCCAGTTTGTAAATTTTCCAGAATTCCGCCTCTTCGGTTTTGGCGGTGCCGGTCATGCCGGCCAGTTTATTAAATAAACGGAAATAATTCTGGAAAGTGATCGTCGCCAGCGTCTGTGACTCATTCTGGACCTCGACCCCCTCTTTCGCCTCGATCGCTTGGTGCAGCCCGTCCGAATAACGCCGGCCGACCATCAAGCGGCCGGTAAACTCATCGACAATGATCACCTCGCCTTCTTTGACGACATAATCGACGTTCTTCTGGAAGAGGTGCCAGGCGCGCAACGCCTGGATCAGCTGGTGGGTCAAGTCCATGTGGGCGATATCGAAGAGATACTCAACACCCAGGAATTTTTCGACTTTTTTGATCCCGTGCTCAGTCAGGATCGCGTTCTTGGTCTTTTCGTCAACAGTAAAATCAGTCGCTTTAGCCAGTTTTTTGGCCAAGTCATTGGCTTTAATATAGTTAGAAACACTATCTTCGACCATCCCGGAAATGATCAGCGGCGTCCGGGCCTCGTCGATCAGGATGCTGTCGACTTCATCAACGATCGCAAAGTTCAGTTCCCGCTGGACGCAGTCGTTGATCGAGAGCGCCATATTGTCGCGCAGGTAATCGAAACCGAATTCGTTATTTGTACCGTAAGTGACATCGGCGGCGTAAGCCGCTTTCCGTTCCGGCGGCTCCATAAAGTGCTGGATGACGCCAACCTCGAGGCCGAGCGCCCGGTAGATCGGCCCCATCCATTCGCTGTCTCGTTTGGCCAGGTAATCGTTGACCGTGACGACATGGGACCCTTTCCCGGTCAGGGCGTTTAAATAGATCGGGAGGGTGGCGACCAGTGTTTTTCCCTCGCCGGTCTTCATCTCGGCGATCTTCCCTTCGTGCAGGATCATCCCGCCGATCAGCTGGACGTCAAAATGGCGAAGTCCTGTCGTCCGACAGGAGGCTTCGCGCACGCAGGCAAACGCTTCGGGCAGGAGGTCATCAAGAGTTTTTCCGTCAGCCAATAATTTACGGAATTGGCCGGTTTTAGCGCGCAGTTCTTCGTCGGAAAGTTTTTTCAGTTCGGGCTCAAGCGCGTTGATCCTGGCCACGAGCGGATAATAAGCTTTTATCTTCCTCTCATCGGCTGAACCGAAAAGTTTTGTCAGCCACTGGAGCATGCCTGGTCAAAGCCCCGCTTCGGGGGTATCTTTCGGACTGGTTAATTTCGTCCGGGAAATTATTTTTGCTTTTTGGGCTTCACGTTTTTTTTCGTGGCCCAGTTTCTCTTTATGCTTTTCCACCTGCCGGCTCGCTTCCGCCAGGGCCAGGTCAAAAGCGGCATACATATCCTTGGCACCCTCTTCCGCCTGGACCATTTTCAGGCCGGCCATCCAAACGCGGAGCTCGGCTACTTGCCGCTTATCGGCGTTGTCGGTCGAGCGGGCATCAAGAAAAACCTCCACTTTCTGGATATTCTTGAAGTATTCCTCTAACTTCCCTATCTTTTCAAAAACATAATCACGGATCGCCGGCGTAACTTCCATTCCATGGCCGGTAATTTTTACTTGCATGTTCGGTACCTCCTGAAACCTATTCTATCAAAAATTCAATTAATCCTCAACCGCGCGGGAAAGGGTCAACACTTCAATCCTTTTGGCCCCAGCCACCTTCAGCGCCCGACTGCATTCGGCAATCGTGGCACCGGTCGTATAAATATCATCAACCAACATGACCCGCTGGCCAAAGACCGACCGTGAATCAATAACCTTAAAAGCGCCGCTAACATTGGTCAAACGCTTCTCCCGTGGCAGATCGAACTGTGAATGGGTATCTCGCATCCTGGCCAGTGCCTCAGTGACCTGTTTTTCATAGTATTTGCCGATCACCTGCGCCAGCCGCGCAGCCTGGTTAAATCCTCGGGCGCGGAACCGTTTATGATGAAGGG
>JAQVPA010000033.1 GCA_028702315.1 Candidatus Margulisiibacteriota bacterium | reverse complement strand
CCGCAAGATCTCAATAAAATAACGGGCCGGCACAAAAAGCGACACGCCCTGCAAGAAGAGCGGCATGTTTTCGATCGGAAAAGTAAAACCGGAAAGCAAGAGCGCCGGCAGCATGGTCGTGAGCGTCGCCATTTGCATGGCGGTTTGGCTTGAATTCGCCGTGGTTGAAATAAAGAGCCCAATCGCCATCGCGCCAAGAAGAAAAACGAACGCGCAGAGCATGAGCAACAGATAACTTCCTTTGATCGGTACATTAAAAAGGAAATAACCGACCGCCGTGATCAGCAAAATATCGCAGAAAGCGATCAGAACGTAAGGAAGCACTTTGCCCATCATCAGTTCGTTCTTCCTGACCGGGCTGACGATCAAGCTCTCCATCGTCCCCTGCTCTTTTTCGGAAATGATCGTCAGCGAAGTCAGGGTCGCCGAGACCTGCATCAGGATAACGGCGATCAGCCCGGGAATGAAAAAATTCATCGAACGGAGGTCTTCGTTATACCAGATGCGCGGGATCAAGTTGATCGGGAAAGGCATTCCCTTTGACACGCCATGCCGGGCAAACCGGACCGTGATCAAATCCTGCTGGAAATCATTGGCGATCAGCTGGACATAGCCGCTCGCCGATTGCGCCCAGGTCGCGTCCGAACCGTCAACCAGCGCCTGGACAGTGGCCGTGCGGCCGTTGCCAATATCTTCACTGAATTTATGCGGGATATTGATGACCACCTTGGCTTTGCCCTTATCAAGGATCGGGGCGATCTGGTCGTCCGAATTAAGGGCGGCCACCAGCTTAAAATATTTATTGTTAATAAAACGGTTCGTAAAATTACGGCTTTCGACCGACTTGTCCTTATCCAAAATGGCCGTCGGGATATGGTTAACATCGAGCGAGGCGGCATAGCCGTAAAGGACCAGGAGGAAGATCGGCAGGGCGATCATAATCGTCAGCGACATCGGGTCGCGCAGCAGCACGATAAACTCTTTTTTGATGATCGGGATCAGCCGCCGCAGTTTCATGTTTGCTCCTTAGCCAGCTGACGGTTTTGCTGTTCGACCAGGAAGACAAAGACATCTTCCAGCGACGGGACGATCTTTTCAATCCGCTTGACCGGCAGGTTAGCCGCGGCCAAGGCCGCCCTGATATCTTGCTCATATTTGGCCTCCTCGACCAGGACATGCAGGAAAATACCATAAAGAGCGACATCGCGGCAGAACGGCTGCGTCCGCAAGGCTTCCAGCCCTTTCATCACCTGATCAACCTCGATCTCAAACAGCGTCCCGCTCATCATCTTTGACTTCAAGTTGGCCGGGGAATCGCAGGCGATCATCCGGCCGGCGCTGATCAGCGCGATCCGGTCGCAGCGCTCCGCCTCGTCCATGTAATGAGTGGTCACCAGGATCGTTACTCCGGCCGCCGCCATTTCATTGATCACCTGCCAGAATTTTTTCCGGGAGATCGGGTCAACACCGCCGGTCGGTTCGTCGAGGAAAACGATCTTCGGTTCGTGGATGATGGAACAGCCAAGCGCCAGATGCTGCTTAACCGAGAGTGAAAGCTGGCCGGTAATCGTATGTTCATAGCCGACCAACTCGGCTTGTTTAATGATCTTTTCTTTCTGCTGGGCCCGGGTCGCCTTATTGGTCTGGTACATGCCGGCGTAAAAGTCGATATTTTCCGCGATCGTCAAGTCATCGTAGAGCGAAAACTTCTGGCACATGTAACCGATATTTTGCTTGATCTCTTCTGATTGCTTGCCCATCACAAATCCGCCGACCGTCCCACCCCCCGCCGTCGGGTCAAGCAGGCCGCAGAGCATCCTGATCGTGGTAGTTTTCCCCGCCCCATTCGGCCCAAGGAAACCAAAGACCTCGCCCTTATTGACATTAAAACTGACGTCGTTAACCGCGGTGAACGCGCCAAATTTCTTGACCAGGTTCTTGACCTCTATCGTATAGCTCATTGCTTGCCCTCAACCGCCTTGATAAAGGCATCTTCCAGTGTTTTTGTCCCGTATTTGTTTTTGATCGACGCCGGCGTATCGCAATCCAGCAATCTCCCTTCGCGAATCATGGCGATCCGGCTGCAGCGCTCCGCCTCGTCCATATAGGGAGTGGTGACAATGATAGTGACATTGGTCAAGCCGTAAAGGATCCGCCAAAATTCGCGGCGGGAGATCGGGTCGACCCCGAGCGTCGGCTCATCAAGCATGATGATTTCAGGCGTATGGATAAGGTTGCAAGCCAGCGCCAGCTTTTTCTGCATTCCTCCGGAAAGGTTGCGGCCCCGCCTCTTGGTGAACTGGGACATGCCGGTAAAACGGAGGAGCTCATCCTTCTTCGCCTGCATATCTTTTCTGGGAACACCGTAGATATCGGCAAAAAAACCAATATTTTCGTCAACAGTCAGGTCGCCGTAGAGGGCGAAGCGTTGCGGCATATAGCCGATCCGGTCGCGGATATTCTCTTCATCTTTTTTAACATCAAGCCCCAGAATAAAAGCGTCACCGGAAGTCGGCAGCATTGCCGTGGATAACAGCCTCATCGTCGTGCTCTTGCCCGCCCCGTCGGGACCGACCAAGCCAAAGATTTCGCCCGGCTTGATCTGCAGATCCAGTTCGTTAACCGCAGTATTCTCGCCGAATTTTTTGGTCAGTTTTTTCGCTTCTACTGCGAATTCCACGCAAACGCCCCATCCGCCGGCATCCCTGGCTTTAGATCATGTCCAAGGTTGGGAATAATAACTTTTATCCGGTAAACATAAGTGGTCCGTTCTTCCTTGGTTTGGATTGGTTTGGGAGTAAATTCTTCCTTGTCTGAAATATAAGAGACCTTCCCCATAAACACTTTGCCGGGGAGAGAATCAACCGTTACTTTGACTTCTTCGCCGAGCTTGATCTTGCCAACCTCTTTTTCGCCCACGTAAAGCATCAGCTTGACCTCGTCAAGGTTAGCCATGGTCACGATCGGCGAGCCGGGGACCGCCAGCTCCCCCATCTCAATCGCTTTGGCCAGGATTGTCCCGGTGATCGGCGCGGTGATTGTCGTGTAATCAAGCTGGTATTGGGCTAATTTCAAGGCCGCAGTCGCCGCTTCCAGGTTTGTCCGGGCGTTGTCAAAATCTTCCGGACTGATCGTCTGACTCGCGAACAACTCCTTGGCCCGATTGAAATCGCTTTGCGCTAATTTTTGTTTGGCTTTCGCGTTATCAAGTCCCGCTTGATAATCCTGGGTCTCGATCAACGCCATCACATCCCCCGCCTTGACATCCGAACCCTCGTCGACATTAAGCGTCGTGATCCGCCCCATGACCTTACTACTGACCACCACTTCGGTCACTTCAATCGTCCCGCTGGCGCCTAAGCCGCTATTCAAGTATCGCTGGAAGAAAAACCACCCGTAACCGGCAAGGATCAAAACCGCGACTAAACCCAAACCTATTACTGCTTTCTTATTCATTGGCCCCTCCTGTTCTTTGACAGATATGATGAATTATACTTAATTCTCTGGTTTCGTATCAAGCGTTATTAATTATTGGAAAGCTGGATGCCGATCTGGGGCGGCGGCGGCTGTTTCGGCTCCCGGATCTTGCCGAACACCGCTTCATACTTCCCCAAGTTTTCGTTCAGCGCGCCCAGCAGTTGTTTCGCGTGCCCGGGCGACGTGATCACCCGCGAAACGACGCTCCCCTGCGTCGGGTGGGCAAAAATAAAATCAAAGATGAACTCATTTTCGTTGTGCGTGATAACCGCCAGGTTGGCATATGCCCCCTTAGCCGTTTCCTCATCAAGCTTAATCTGGATTTCTTTTTCTGCCATTATTTTCTCCTCCTTTTTATCGTCTAAAGCGCAATCTTAACATAATTGGTATAATAGTAAAAGATGAGAAAATTAGGCCGTTCTTTCTTTGCCCGGCCGGCCCTGGCCGTCTGCCGGGAGATCCTGGGCAAATATATTGTCAGGGTCTGCCGGGGACGGAAGATCATCGGCAAGATCGTTGAGGTTGAGGCTTACAGCGGCCCCGCTGATAGAGGCTCTCACGCTTTTGGCGGAAAAATCACCGCCCGGAATAAAATAATGTTTGAGCAGGGCGGCTTGGTTTATATTTATTTAATCTACGGCATGTACTGGTTGTTCAATATCACCACCGGCCGGCCCGGCCACCCCGCTGCAATCTTGATCAGGGCAGTTGAACCGGTCCAGGGATTCAGCGGACGCGAAGCCAGCGGCCCCGGCAAGTTCTGTAAAGTTTTCAAGTTGGACAAATCATTTTACGGCGAAGACCTGACCAAATCGAAAAGGTTATGGCTTGAAGATAACCCGGAGAAGATCAAGGTTAACCGCGGCCCGCGGATCGGGATCGATTATGCCGACCCCTACTGGTCAAAGATCCCGTGGCGGTTTTGGGTCAAGGATAATCCTTACATTTCTAAGTAGCTGCAACTAATCCCCATGCACCAGCTTATGGTAAAATTCCGCGTATTTATCCTTATCAGGACCTTCGCGCAGCGCGATGGCCGCCCGCGGATGCTGGTTCAATATGCCGGTGATCATGTGCGGAATGATATAGCCCCACTCCATCTGTTCTCTTAAAGGCAAAAATTCCTTTTCAATAACCTCCAGGATCGGTTCCAGATCGAATTTCGGGTTCTTTAGGAAAGCGAGTAAAAGCTCAAGCGGGCAGTTGCCGGCCGCCCGGCCAATGCCGAAGATCGTTGCGTCAAGATAATTCGCCCCTTTCCTGATCGCTTCGATCGTATTAGCAAAACCGAGTTGCTGGTTATTATGAGCATGGATCCCAACTTCAATCCCTTTCGGCTGAAGATATTGCAAATAAAGTTTGACCAGGAAATGGATCTGCTCGGAAAATAAAGACCCGAAGCTATCCACCACATAAACGGCGTTGACCGGGCTTTCTGCGAGTTCCGCCAGCCCCTCTTCGATATCCGGCTGGAGGGCGGTCGAGATCGCCATGATATTGACCGTTGTTTCATACCCCTTGTCATGAAAATGCTTGACCATATCGATCGCTTTATCAACGTCTTTAATGTAACAAGCGACCCGGATCAGGTCGATCACGCTCTTTTTCTTCGGCATGACCTGGTCGAGCTCCACCCGCCCGATATCGACCATGGTGGAGAGCTTAGTCTTGGACTTGATCCCTTCGATCGCTTTTTTGACATGGTCTTCATCGCAAAACTTCCATTTACCGTATTTATCGGGGGAAAAAAACTTTTTTGAGGCCTGATAGCCTAATTCAACATAGTCTACGCCGGCCAGGGAGCAGGCCTGATACACCGCCCGGACAAAATGATCTTCAAACAGGTGGTCATTGATCAACCCCCCGTCACGGATCGTGCAATCTAAAACTTTAATTTCTGGTCGATACATAAATTTATTATACCTTATTTCCCCGCCGCTTTCATGATCTTTTTCGCCAGCTCCACCGCCCCCACCGCGTCCATGCTATAAACCGCGCCAATTCTATCGGCATAACCCTTAGTTACGACCGCGCCGCCAACTAAAAGAGGAATATCAAGTTTCGCCTTTTTCAATTCATCTTTAACTATCCCCATCTCCACCATTGTAGTAGTCAGCAAAGCGGAAAGAGCGATCACGTTCGGTTTTTCTTTCTTCGCCGCTTCAACGATCTTTTCCGGCGGTATATCTTTGCCAAGATCAACAACTGTAAAGCCATGATTTTCGAGCATCATCTTAACAATGTTCTTGCCGATATCGTGGATATCCCCCTTGACGGTCGCGAGCACAACCTTGCCAACCGCTTTCTTGCTCCCTTTTGGTATCTTCTCCTGGCAAAGGATAAACCCTTTTTTCATCGCCTCAGCCGACTCAATAACTTGCGGGAGGAAATATTCCTTTTTAGAAAACTTCTTGCCAACAATTTCCATGCCGGGTATCAAGCCCTGGTCAATGATCTTTTGTGGTGGGAATTTCTTGCCCGCTAATCCCTGTTTGACCAGCATCCCGACCAATTCTCCATCACCGTCGATCACGGCCTTCCTAATATCCTGATAACCTGATAACTTGATCTCCTTAAGGACCGCCTCGCGTTTCTTCTCCGCCGGCTTCCCCGACCGCCGCTGCTTATCAACTTCCGCCTTAAATGCCTCTAATAGCCGTTTCCTGCCTTCATCGCCTTCAGCCTTTTTAGCCTTCATAGGCCTTCCCAGGCCTTTTATCGCCTTTTGTATTTCCGTGTCCGTCACATCCACAATCGCCGCATCCAACCCGTAAGCTAATGCCAGCTGAAAATAAAGCGCATTAAGATTTGACCGCGCCGGCATCCCGTGCGAAACATTGCTGATCCCGAGAATAGTTTTAACGCCCAATCTTTCCTTGATCACGGGAATAGCTTTCAAGGTTTCAAGGCAGCCAGCTATTCCCACTCCAGCGGTCATGACCAGGCAATCAACAAAAATATCGTCTTTTGATATTCCCTTATCGACCGCCGACATGACGATCCGCTCAGTGATCCTGACTCGGTCATCAGCTGACTGCGGTATACCATGCTCATCCAAAGCTAATGCAATGATCGCCGCTCCGTACTTTTTCGCCAATGGAATGATCTGCTCAATACTTTCACGCTTCCCGTTAACGGAATTGAGAAGCGCCCGGCCGCAAAATTGTTTTAGCCCCGCTTCGATCGCGAACCGGCTCGGGCTATCGATCGATAACGGCTGCTCGGAAACCGATTGCACGACCTTGACCGTTTTTCCCATCACTTCGGATTCGGAAATATCGTGGACGGAAATATTCACGTCCAAAAGGTCAGCGCCGCCTTTTGTCTGCGTCTCCGCCTCCTGGCGGATGATCTGGGTTTTACCGGCCCTGATCTCTTCCTGAAACGCCGGCCGTCCGGTCGGATTTATCCGCTCGCCAACCAACAACGGAACTCCCGGTTTAACTTCCACGACTTTAGTCCGCGAGGCAAATTTCGGATTTCGGATTTCGGATTTCGGACCTGCCTGCCGGCAGGCAAGGTTTGTTTGGGCTTTAGTATTTCGTATTTCGTTTTTAACCGCTCGGATATGTTCTGGGCTCGTCCCGCAGCACCCGCCGACTATCCGGACTCCCATTTCCACGAATTTCTTCGAGTAAGAAGCGAACTTCTCAGGGGACATTTTATAAACTGCCTTATTGCCGACCAGCTCCGGCATCCCGGCGTTCGGCATCACCATAACCGGCAGTTTGGTGGCGGCCAAATATCTTTTGGCAACCTTAAGCATCCCTTCAGGGCCGGTCGAACAGTTGGCAGAAATAATGTCAATCCCCAGCGGCTCCAGAACGGCAACGGCGACCTCTGGGGTTGTGCCGTAAACGGTCTTTTCGCCATCGTCATAAGTTAAACTGGCAATGATCGGTAATTTAGTGGAATTTTTGACTGCAACAACAGCGGCACGCATCTCCTGAAGATCGGAAATCGTTTCGATCGAAATAACGTCAGCACCACCCTCCTCCAACCCTTTAGCCTGTTCAACAAAAGCCTCGTACGCCTGGTCAAAAGTCGTTTCGCCCAGCGGTTCGAGCATTTTGCCAAGCGGGCCGATCGAGCCGCAAACAAAGCCCTTCTCACCGATCGCTTTCCTGGCCAGTTGGGCGGCCGCGACATTTATCTCGCGAACCTTATTATCAAGCTTATAATCGACCAGCTTGATCCGGTTAGCGCCAAAGGTATTCGTTTCAACAATGTCGGCGCCGGCCTCAACGTAAGCTTTATGGACAGCTTCAACTATTTCCGGTTTTTTTATATTCACGGCATCAAAGCAATCTTCCGGCCGCACACCCCGGTCCATCAGCTGCGTCCCCATCGCGCCGTCAATGATTAAAACCTTGTTTTTTAATTCAGCCAAAAATTTACTCATTCGGGATCCTCCTCATCACAAAAGCATCTTCGCCATCAGCATAATACCCTTTGCGAACATCAATGACTTTAAAGCCGTATTTTTGATAAACATTTTTTGCGCTCTCATTGGAAACCCTGACTTCGAGGAAAAAGACATCTTCATCGTTCAAGACATGCTGCATCAACCGCTTGCCAATCCCTTTTCCCCGGTAATCAGGATGGATCGCCATGTTAATAATGTGTGTTTCATCGAGAATTTTTTCTATTCCGATATAACCGACGATCTTGTTCTCGTCTTTAGCAACTAAGTATTTATGCTCGTCCTCGTGAAAGACTGCCTCCGGCTTCGGAAATTTGAACGACAACCGTTCGATCTCCACAACCGCTGGAATATCCTTATCCTTCATCGGAAAAATGGTGATCATGGGAAAATTATAACATATCAGGATTTATATTCTCTGATATTAGGCTGGTGCGAATAATTTGGGGTTAATTTCAGCGGATCATCAATTTGCCCGGCCTTGATCTTTTCCAAACCCAACCTGGCGACATTTATACCATAAGGATGCGAATGGATATCTTCAACCCAATGATGATTCCCTGCTCCTCCATTCTGCTCTCTGAAATCCCTGAGTTCCTTAAGGCTCCCGACCACCCATATTTCTCCCGATATTTTCGACAATCTCTCTTTGATCACATCTAATTTCAGGACAATATCATCCGTCAGTCGTTTAAGCTTGCCGCCGGAAGCGCCAAACAGAGCAAAGTTGTATTCATCCGCCCTAGCGTCAAGGATAACAGCCATTGTCCCTTCGATCTCAATTAAATTATAAGCGATCGCGTCGAGAGTCGGCACGCCAACCAAAGGGACATTCAAGCTTTGAGCTAAAGACTTGGCCGCTGCTAACCCTCCCCGTAAACCCGAATACGAGCCTGGGCCAGAAGCGACTGCCACCCCTTCGATCTCTCCCGGTTTGATCCCCGCTTCTTCAATGTAATGAACGACCCGTTCGGATTGCAGATCAGCCATGGTGGTTTCAACCAAAGCCTTATCTTCATCGATCAGCCCGATGCTGATTACTTTAGTCGCGCTGCTAATTCCGAGGATACGCATATTTTCCTTTCGTTGTCAGAGACCCATTCGATCTTAATATTATCACTATTATTGGGTAATAAGCCATTAAGCCTCTCCGCCCACTCGATCACGCAAACGCCGCCCTTATTAAAATACTCCTCGATCCCTAACTCTTCAATATCATTGATTGCTTCCAGCCGGTAAAGGTCGACGTGATAAAAAGGAAGTCTCCCTAGATATTCATTAATAATGATAAAAGTCGGCGAAGTGACGTAATCTTTGACTCCTAAACCTTCGGCGATCCCTTGAATTAAAGTAGTTTTCCCTGCTCCCAGCTGGCCGGTCAGCGCGATAACATCATTCGATCGCAGAACCGCACCGATCTTTTTTCCAAGGCTTACCGTTTCTTCGGAATTATGAGTAGTAAAATCCATTAGTGAGCGCGCAGCGCTAAATTCGTGATCCGGACCACCCTACCAACGCTCGTAGTCGTCGATCCCCCCGCTGCGGATATCCTTGAAGCCCGGCAGCTCATCATCGTACTTATCGCCGCCTTCAGCCTTTCTCTCTTCAAATAAAGCTTCAATTGTTTTTTCCAATACCGGATGGATCGCGCGGGGCGCGATCTCTTTGAGCGGTTTAAGGACAAATAGACGCTCATGCATCAGCGGATGGGGGATCTGCAATTTATCATCGGAAACGATCTCCCCTTCGTACAACAAGATATCGATATCGATCGTCCGCGGCCCCCACTCCAGCTCCCGCTCCCTGCCCAGGGCGGTTTCGATCTCCTGGCAGATCTCCAATAGTTTGTGCGGCGGTAGCTTGGTCCTGATCTCAACGGCAGCATTGATGAACGGCGGTTGGTCAGCGCCACCCTCGGCTTCGGTCTCGTAGTTCGAGGAACGCTTTGCCACCTGGATATTCGGGTTCTTTTCGAGCAGGAAAACCGCCTGCTCAATGTATTCCTCGCGGTCGCCAACGTTGGAACCGAGGCTCAAGTAGACCGTTGCCGGCCCGCTCCGCTTTTTCCCTTTCAGCGCTTTCTTCTTCGCCCCTCTCACGATCTTTTTGGCCTTGACCAGTTTTTTCTTCTTAGCCGTTTTTTTAACTTTTTTCTTTGCCATTTTATTTCCTCCTGATAATTGCATCCGTCATCCGGGCAACCCGGACCATTTCTTTCACGTCATGGACTCGAACTATCTCCGCGCCGTTGGCGATCGATAGTGCCACTGCCGCCGCTGTCCCCTCAACCCTTTCTGTCACCGGCAGGTCCAATACCTGGCCAATCGTTGCCTTACGGGACGGACCGATCAAGACCGGGCAACCAAGCACCCGCAATTCCTTTAAGCGGCGGAATATTTCCAGATTATGCTGGGCCGTTTTCCCAAACCCGATCCCCGGGTCAACGATAATTTTCCCATGTAGTATACCAGCATTACCTGCAATTGCAATACTTTCCTCAAGGTAGGAAATGATCTCTCCCATCAGGTCGTGATAAGCCGGTTTGGTCTGCATATTCCTGGGTGTCCCCTGGATATGCATTAAACAAACCGGGACCTTGTGCCGGGCAATAACACCGGCCATTTTACGGTCATGCCGCAATCCGGAAATGTCATTAATCATATCCGCGCCGGCAGCGAGAGCCGCTTGAGCAACTACCGCTCTTCTGGTGTCTATGGAAATTACCGCTCGGCCGGTTCGCGCTAATTTCTTTATGATCGGGATAACGCGCTGTATTTCTTCCGTCGCTGACACCGGTTTTGCTCCCGGCCGCGTCGATTCGCCCCCTATATCGATAATGTCGGCGCCAACCTCGAGCATCTGCTCTGCCTGTTCAAGCGCCGCATCAATATTATTGAACTTCCCGCCATCCGAAAAAGAATCGGGGGTTACATTCAAAATACCCATGATGTAAGTCCGCCGGCCAAATGTAAAGGTCTTTTCCCCTATCCTTAATTTTGGCAGAACTTTTTCGTAATTAGTTAATGCTTCGGTGATCTGGCTGGCCAAGACCGGCAGCCCAAATTGCTGCGCCCTCATTTTTTTTACCAGTAAAGCAAGCTGCTTCTGGTTGCCGATCAATAAAATGTCAGTTGTTTTAGCGGAATGATCAATCGCGCCATACCCGGTCGCCGCTTCCCCCCCAAATGAAAGCATTTCCTGCTTGATAATATTAGCTGCGATCACCCTAATCTTGTCCAGCTTAATGACAAATTGCTGGGCTTTGGGAGACATCAGGCGAATCCCTGCCGGATCGCACCCGATCAGGCGCATTTCTTCTTTGGCCAATGAAGGATCAATTACACGGGGGATCATAAAAGTTCTAGTTTCACGATCTTTTTGGTCTTGTCGGTAACTTTTACCCGGTCATCAAGGCGCTTGCCTGCCACCCAGATTATCCGGCCAACACTTTCCACGATCGGGATCCGGCTCCGTTCTTCCTGCGGAACCTTCTCATCAACAAAATAATCCTGCAGTTTTTTCGTCCCCTTAACTCCCAGGGGGGAAAACTTATCGCCCAAAAGCTTATTGCGCACAATGACCTCTTTCCCTAAAAAGCTGTAATCGACAAAGGCAGTATCAGCACGCTCCCCGATATCGCCCCTCTCCGCAAAACTGGCCCGGACGGTTTGTCCGGTCTCGGCCACCTTGACCTCCCCCGGGACTTGCAAGGCATACTTATAAGGCTTCGTTTCAAGTATCTTGGGTTTATCGCGGGAAATGGTCAACCCATTCCGCTCGCCGATCGCGTAAATACCGTCGGGGAGATGAAGCTCCCATTTTTCCGTCGCCTCAAGTTTATCCAGTATCTGGCAGACATGGTTATAAGCCAACTGGGCCAGGTTCCCTTTGACCTTTTCGATCGCCAGCCGCAGGACATATCGCTGGATCGTCCGGTCAAGTTTTTTGAATTTATCAATATTCAGCTTGATCTCACCAATCTTTTGCGCCAGCCCGACTTCGTCCAGCGCTTCGGCTGACTGATTTTCAATGTAAAGGTTGTCTTCGGTCAGCAGGAGAATCGTTTGCAAGATGATCTCTTTGATATTCAGATTATAAATCTTGAGTTGCGGCACCAGCTTTAAACGAACCGAGTTACGCAGGTACCGTGATTCATAATTGGTGTGGTCGCGCCGCGGGACAAGCTTGAGAGCGCCAACGTAATCCTCGATCTCCCGGCGCCAGACCTTGATCAGTGGCCGGACAATCTTCCCTCTTTTCGGCGGGATGCCGCAGAGGCCGCGCAAGCCCGAACCGCGCAGCAAACGCATTAAGAACGTTTCAATGTTATCGTCCGCCGTATGGCCGACCGCCACTTTACTGGCGCCAATTTTTTCGGCCGTCCGTTCAAAATAATCATAGCGGGCGACGCGAGCCGCCTCTTCGATCCCCATTTTCTCTTTTTCCGCCAGTGCCGCAACATCGACCGCTTCGACCGTGATCGGGATGCCTAATTTTTGCGCCAGGCCTTCCACGAACCGGACATCGAGTTCGGCATCACCTTTTCTGAGTAAATGGTTAAGATGGGCAACATGCAGGGATATCCCCAGTTCGCTCCGGCATTCATTCAAGAGGTTGAGCAGCGCGGTCGAATCGGCTCCGCCGGAAACGGCGACCAGCACCGTTTCCCCCGGCTGGAACATCCGGTATTCATTGGCTGCTTGGAGAAATTTGTCTTTTATTGCCATCTCAGTTCGGTATTTTAAACATCGCTCCCTGATAGCTCCTGATCCCACAGGCAACCGCATAACCCCAGGCGACAGAGGCGACCATGATCTCTAACAGATCAAGATACGGGATATATATCACGCTCCAGACTAAATTGACCAGCGCCCTGGTCAGAAAGAAGGCCAGGAAGATGAGCGTCCAAAGAATCAGGGCCTGCCCGCCGTGGAAGCCAACGAAATCCTCTTTCCTTTTTTCAGTCAGGACAATATAAAGTGAAGGGATCCACAGGATATAAGCTGCCGCCGCGAGTGTTTTATTGTTCATGTCGTCCTCATTTGCCGGGGGCCGGGATTGAACCGGCGACCTAGGGCTTATGAGTCCCTCGCTCTAGCCAACTGAGCTACCCCGGCATAATTTTAGAATATCATAATTAAATTCGTATTGCAATAATCGGGGGGTGGTGTTAGAATAAAACCCGTAAAGGGGGGATTGACTTGGCAGACAACGTCCGGATCGCAGTTATTGACGACGAACCATCGGTCCTGGAATCTTTCAAAATGATCCTGAAGATCAAGGATTATGATGTTACCACTTTCCCTGATGGCCCGACCGCGCTGGCCCAGCTGGAAAAAGACAAATTCGACATCGCTTTTATCGACTACAAACTTCCCGGCATGGACGGTCTCGAGGTTCTAAAAAAGATCAAAGAAAAAGACCAGAACGTTGAGGTCATTATCGTCACCGCTTACGCGACCGAATCTTCGCACGCCAATGCCATCACCTTAGGCGCCCTGGAATACTTGAGGAAGCCATTTTTGATGGAAGAGATCTACGAACTGGTGGAGAGAGGTTTGCGCCGCAAACGGGCCAAAGCATCGCGCCGCGATGATGGTTCCGGCCCATCTCTGGCCGGGATCCATTAAAGTTAATCCTGCCGGCCGACAGCTAGCATTTTTTCTATCGCTGATCTTGCCCTATCCGCTATTTCTTTAGGCACTTTGACTTCAGTCTTGAGGTCTTCCAATGACCAGAGGATCTTTTCTAAAGTCGTCAGCTTCATATTCGGGCAGATCGCCCGGTCAAACACGGGATAGAACGATTTGCCAGGATTTTCCTTTTGCAAGCGATAGATCATTCCTGTTTCGGTGCCGACAATTATCTCTTTGGCGCCAGTTTCTCGGGCAAACTTTAACATCCCTTCGGTTGACAAAGCGGCGTCGGCTAAGGCGATCGTTTCCGGCCGGCACTCGGGATGGACGATCACTTTGGCCTGGGGATGAAGTTTTTTCGCGGCCAGGATATGCTCCGGCAGGATATTCGCGTGGGTCGGGCAAAAGCCCTGCCAGAGGATAACCTTCTTATCTTTAACTTTAGAAGCGACATAACTCCCCAAATATTTATCAGGGACAAATATTATCTCATCTGCATCCTTGATCGACTGGACAATTTTGACTGCGTTCGCTGACGTGCAGCAGATATCTGATTCCGCTTTTATCTCGGCGCTGGAATTGACATAGCAGACGACTTTTGCCTTAGGATATCCTGCTTTTAAATTTAAAAGCCTCGGGACATCAATCATCTCGGCCATCGGGCAACCGGCGTTCGGGTCTGGCATGAAAACTTTTTTATTTGGCGAAATGATGGCAGCAGTCTCGGCCATAAAATGAACACCACAGAAAACGATAACATCAGCTTTGGTTTTTGCGGCTTGAATAGAGAGGCCAAGCGAATCACCAACGTAATCGGCAATATCCTGCACTTCCGGCCGCTGGTAGTTATGCGCCAGGATGACTGCCTTCCGCTCTTTGCGCAGTTTATTGATCTTATCGGCTAATGATCCCGCCACCTAAAACCTCATCTCCTTTATAAAACACGACTGATTGTCCGGGGGTGACAGCTCGTTGCGGTTCTTTAAATTTCACACTAACGACCAAACCACCTATCAACCTAACCACCGCCTCCGCCTCTTTCGAATTATACCTAATCTTCGCCCTGATATCTAACGGCCCAGCCGGAGCCTCACCAGAAATAAAGGTCACATCTTCAGCTACCAGCTCACTCTTTAATGTATCTTTATCATCACCAATAATGACCGCGTTCTTTTGCGGATCTATCCCAACCACATATTTCGGCTCGCCTTTATGCGCCCCTATCCCTTTGCGCTGGCCAATCGTGTAAAATGCGATCCCCTGATGTTCGCCCACAACCTTACCCGAAACATCCAAGATCTGTCCCGGCCTGAATCCGTCAGGAAGTGCTTCTTTCAAAAATCGCCCATAATCATCATCTTCAACAAAGCAGATCTCCTGGCTCTCCGGTTTCTCCGCCACGGGCAGCTTGTATTTTTTCGCCAGCTTTCGCACTTCGTCTTTCGTCATCTCCCCCAGCGGGAAAAGCGTATGAGCCAGCTGCTCCTGCGTCAGCCGGTAAAGGACGTAGGACTGATCTTTACGCGAGTCTTTCCCTTTTAAAAGTCTAAAGCGCCCCTCACCCGCTAACCCTGAACCTCCCCCCCTCTCCCAGAGGGAGAGGGTTCGACCCTTTTCTTCTTTTTGGACAGTTGAAAGTTCTATGTTTGGATTTGTTTTGAGGTTGGATGTTTGAGATTGGATGTTCTCTATACGAGCGTAGTGTCCCGTCGCCACATATTCCGCTCCCAGCTCCTTCGTCTTCTTCATCAGCAGATCAAATTTTATAAATTGATTACAGCGAATACATGGGTTCGGCGTCCGCCCGTTCTTGTATTCTTCAATAAAGTTATCGATCACCAGATGCTTAAAATCATCTTTCATATTGATGGTGTAGTGAGGAAAGCCGAGAAGCTCGGCAACCTTCTTAGCATCAGCGGCCGCATTCAAAGAACAACAGCCTCGATCGCTGGCTTTCGAGGTGCAGGCCAAATTCATGGTTACTCCGACCAGATCATACCCCTGCTCTTTTAAAAGCGCGGCGACAACCGACGAATCGACCCCGCCTGACATGGCGACAAGAACTTTTTTATTGACCATGAACCTCGTCATGCAGCGATTCATCGTGCGGTTTGAAGCCAGGCAATCCCTTGCCGGTTGTTTTTATTAAATAATCATTGATCGCCGCCTGAACCGCTTCTTCGGCCAGGACCGAACAATGCATCTTAACTTTCGGCAGGCCGTCTAACGCCTCAGCAACGGCCTTATTAGTAAGCTTTAAAGCTTCATCCAGCGTCTTGCCTTTGATCAGTTCCGTCGCCATCGAGGAAGTGGCGATCGCCGCGCCGCAGCCAAAGGTCTGAAATTTAACGTCAGTAATCTTGTTCTCTTTGACTTTAATGAACATTTTCATTATGTCGCCGCAGACCGGGTTGCCAACCTGGCCAACGCCGTCGGGATCCGCCATCTCCCCCACGTTTCGCGGATGCATGAAATGGTCCATTACTTTTTCGCTATATCCTGCTGGCATTGTTTAGCCCTCCTTTTATAGAATAGAGTAACGCGTAACGAGTAACGGGTACAATGTACGCGTTACGCATTACTCTATTCGCGTTACTTCTTTAAAGGTGACATCTTGCGCAACTTCTCGACTATTCCCGGCAAGACCTCTAATACCTTATCGATCTCCGCCTCAGTTGTTTGTTTGCCCAGGGAAAA
>JAQVPA010000032.1 GCA_028702315.1 Candidatus Margulisiibacteriota bacterium | reverse complement strand
GGCAAGTAGCGTTGACATACATAGTAAGCGGCCTGCTTATCGCGATTGTTAGCGGCTTAATTATTGGCCGGTTGAGGTTGGAAAAAGAGGTTGAAGAATTCGTTTTTAAGGTCAAACAGGTATCGGTCGGCGGCGCAAAAATACTTAGCTGGAAAGATCGAGCAGATTACGCCGTTGAATACGTTAAAGAAATCCTTGCCCAAGTCTGGCTTTATGTAATGCTTGGTGTCGGCCTGGGGGCGCTGATCCATGGCTATGTTCCGGTCGAATTCGTCACCCAATATGCCGGCCGCGGCAATCCATTTGCGGTCTTGATCGCGGTCGCGATCGGCGTCCCGCTCTATTCCAACGCCGCCGGCACGATCCCGGTCGTCCAGGCGCTGATCGGTAAGGGGCTTCAGCTCGGCACCACCCTCGCCTTCATGATGGCGGTGACCGCCCTTTCCTTGCCGGAGTTCATCATCTTAAGAAAAGTCCTGAAGCCAAAGCTGCTGCTCACTTTTTTCGGCACAGTCGCGCTAGGAATAATACTCATCGGTTATTTCTTTAATTTTATCTTTTAGGAGGAAAGCCATGGAAATCAAAGTTTTAGGCCCCGGATGCCCCAATTGCCAGGAGCTCGAGAAAAGAGTCAAGAAAGCGTTGGAAGAATTAAAAGGCGAAGCAACCGTGACCAAAGTGACCGATTTCGCCGAGATTGGGAAATATATCATGATGACTCCGGGCATAGTCATCAATGAAAAAGTGAAACATAAAGGAAAGCCTCTCCCCAGGGTTGAGCAAATCAAGGCTTGGATCCAGGAAGAAAGCTGATCGCTTAGGCGGATAAAACCACCAATCGCCCTTCTATCGTCAATGCTGGGAAGTGGAAATTATCCCGGATCCATTCAAATGTCCGGTCCTGATAAAAGAAGACATGCGTCGGATCGTTCTTGTAATACCAGCCGTCAAAATCGATCTCCGGTGAATATCTCTCCGTCAGACAGAAGAGTTTCCCGCCGGGGTTTAAAAGCGCCCTAAGCAGCTTGAACTCTTTGGCCGGTTCACGAAAGTGTTCGATGACCTCGGAACAGACAATGTAATCATATTTCTCATCGAGAAGGCCGGGCTGATCGCGGAAGAACGGATCGTATTGTTCGATCTTATATCCCTGGTCGAGCAATAATTTGGAAATGACCGGACCGGTGCCGCAGCCAAAATCAAGTCCGACGTGGGCTTTTTGGCAATACTTAACGACGCTTTCCACGATTGGCCGGACAAATTTCTGATAGCGCGGATCGTTAACATCATTATGATGCATAAGATATCTATTCTTTTCGTCCTCCGGTGAAAGGTAATATTTCGAAGATAAAAACACGGCGGCGCAATTGCTGCATTGCCAGAATTCCTTATCCCGACTGCCGCTAAAATAGCTGGCTGGTTCAAAGCAGAGGGGGCATTTATTGGTCATATGCGCAAATCACTAGCTAGTGCGGGCTTTATCTTTCCCCTGCGACCATTTTTTCCTAAGCCATATCCTGTAAGCGGACATGATAAGATAAACCAAGCCGCACCAGGCGGGATAAAAGAGACCGACGGCAATCGCCAAAAGCGCCACACCGATTAACGACAGGCAAAGATTGTACCGGTCCTTGATTTCCTCTTCCGTAAATTCCTCGTGGTGCAGGCGATTAACTACCAGGTGATGCCATTGCAGCGCAAAAACAAGACCGATCAACAAAATGTTAAGGTTAAAAACCAGCATAGCGAGCCGGGAGCCGTCATAAAAAGAGTAAAGATCGGTCGTCAAAGGGACAAAGACAATCATCAAAAAGAGGAGCATGTTTATCCAAACCAGCCGGCTGTCAGCCCGTTTTATCTCTTTCATCTGGATATGGTTAGTCATCCAAAATATTGCTAACAAGAAAAAACTAAGGGTGTAAGTTAAAACATCAGGGATCATTTTAATCAATTCCGGCCTTAAGGCCCCTTGAGCAACCTTAGGAAGATCGATGGTGATGATCAAGAAAGTCATGGAAAACGCGAAGATGCCATCTCCAAGGTCCTTGAGCCGCTTAGGATCAAAAAACCGTGAATCGTCATTTTTTACTATTACCATAACTTCTCCTCTCAAAACTTCAATTATTTATAATACTAGATCGGAAAAATCAAAGTAAACTTCGAGCCTTTCCCCTCCTCACTCTCCACCCTGACCGACCCGCCGTGGATCTCCATAATATGCTTTACGATGGCCAGGCCAAGGCCGGTCCCACCCTGGTCGCGCGAGCGCGCTTTATCAACCCGGTAAAATCGCTCGAATAAGCGGGGCAAATGCTCTGCCGCAATGCCAATACCATAATCTTTAATGCTGATCTCAACCGCTTTTTCCCCGCGCCGACAAGCAATTTCCACCTTGCTGCCGGGTGACGAGTAGTTGACGGCATTATCGATCAAGTTTAAGAGCGCGCGGTAAAGAAGGTTCTCGTCTCCGGTTACCGGACAGTTTTCCAGCCCCACGATTTCGATCTCTTTCGTCTTGAGTTTCCCAGAGAGTGTTTCCATCGCCCGGACGATCACCTGGCTGACGTCAATATCGGTAAAGGGCTTTATCCCTCGCCTTGCCTCCAAGCTGGACAACTGCAGCAGATCATCGATCAACGCCGAAAGGCTTTGCGCATTCTTATCAATCTTTTGGAGGAATCCTTTATTATTTTCCGGGTCATCGATCGCCCCGTCAAGAAGGGTTTCAACATACCCCCGGATCGCCGTTAAAGGGGTCTTGAGTTCGTGTGAAACATTAGCGACAAATTCGCTGCGAAGATTCTCTAGCTTTTTCATCTCAGAAATATCATGAAATATCATGGCAATGACTTCCGGCTCCCCTTCCTCGGTCTCGATAACGGCCGCTGAGCAGGAAAATATTTTCTCTTCCGGGTAAACAACAGTGATCTCTTTTTCGATCGGAGTGTCAGCCGCCCTTGCTTCCCCTGCCAGTCCGGCCAATTCCGGGATCCTGACCGCTTCGAGCAGGCGCTTGCCGACAACGTCGCCGCGGGAAAGAGAAAAGGCGTCCAAGAAAGATTGGTTGGCAAAAATTATCTGGTCGGCGTTATCAAGAACGATCGCCCCGTCGCGCATGCTGGATAATATCACTTCAAACATCTTATTCCTTAAACTTATACCCGACCCCGCGCAGAGTGATCAGGCGTTTTCCCGCTTTGCCAAGTTTTTCCCGCAGGCGGCGCATATGGACATCAACGGTCCGCGTTTCGATCGCCACGTCGATCCCCCAGACCTTATCGAGCAGTGTTTCGCGCGAAAATACCCTGCCGGGGTTTTCCATTAGATATTGCAGCAAACCAAACTCTTTGGCCGTGAGCTCGATTGGCTTGCCCGAGACTTTAATTTCGTGCCGGTCGGCATCGATCTCCAGCTCTTTGTACTTTAAACGCGGCTTGGCCGCTTCAACTTTCTGCCCGGAGCGGCGTAAAATTGTTTTGATCCTGGCCATCAGCTCTTTCAGGCTAAAGGGCTTCGTCAAATAGTCGTCGGCCCCAACTTCCAACCCAACCACCTTGTCAGTTTCTTCCCCTTTAGCTGTCAACATGATAATGGGCGTGCTCGAAATTTCGGGGGTCTTTCTAACCTGACGACAAATCTCAAGGCCGTCCATTCCCGGAAGCATCAAGTCAAGGATCACCAAAGCAGGATGTTTATCCTTGATCAGCCTTAAGCCGTTGATGCCATCATGGGCCTTCACGGGCCTATATCCCTCTTTCTTAAGGTTATACTCGAGGCTTTCGCTGATGTCGCGGTCGTCTTCGATAATGAGGATTTCGGGCATAACTAAATTATATCACGAATAAAAGCCCTCATCCGCTTGCGCTAAAGCGCCCCCCTTCTCCCAAAAGGAGAAGGTAACTCGCGAAAATAGTCCGGCCCCTCTCCCTCTGGGAGAGGGGGGATTGTTAAACGTTGGCGGGTGAGGGCGTTCGTGACTTTTCAACTTATAAATGCTATAATAATCACAAGCTTCTCGACGTGAAAAGCCCTCACTATGAAAACATTCATCGATGAATCAAAGATAACCGCCCTGCTTGATAAAGCCAAGACCGACCCCAAAAAAGCGGCCGCAGTCATCACCAAAGCCTTAAAGCTTAAAGGGCTCTCGCTGGCAGAAACGGCTATCCTGCTTAACTGCGATGACAAGAAGACCTTGGCCAAACTATTCAAGGCGGCGAAAACAGTTAAAGAAGAGATTTACGGCAAGCGGCTCGTTTTCTTTGCTCCGCTTTACATCACTAATTACTGCGCTAATAACTGCCTCTACTGCGGCTTCCGGGCAGATAATAAGAAACTGGCCCGCCGGCGGCTTTCCCTGGACGAAATAAAAGCGGAAACCGCCCAGCTGGAAAAAGAGGGGCATAAGCGGATCCTGCTCATCGGCGGGGAAGACCCGGTTGCCGGCAGCATCGATTTCCTGGAAAAAGCGATCGCGGCAGCCTATAGCGTTAAAGTCGGCCGTGGCGAGATCCGCCGTTTAAATGTTAATGTCGCTCCGCTATCGGTCGCAGGTTTCAAGCGCCTTAAAAACACCGGCATCGGCACCTACCAGCTGTTCCAGGAAACTTATCATGAACCGACTTATAAAATAATGCACCCAAAAGGGCCGAAGGCTGACTACGAGTACCGCCTTTACGGAATGCATCGGGCGATGGAGGCTGGGATAAATGATGTTGGCGTTGGCGCCCTGTTCGGTTTATACGATTACAAATTCGAGGTCCTCGCCCTCCTGTCTCATGCCTTGGACTTGGAAAAGTCTTTTGGAGTCGGACCGCATACGATCTCAGTCCCCCGGCTTGAGCCGGCCTTTGACACACCGCTCGCCGGGAACCCACCCCACCCTGTTTCCGATAATGATTTCAAGAAGATAGTCGCGATCCTCCGCCTGGCGGTCCCTTACACTGGGATAATCCTGTCGACCCGCGAGACCCCGAAATTAAGGAATGAACTGTTGGCCTTAGGCGTCTCCCAGATCAGCGCCGGCTCAAGGACCAATCCCGGCGGTTATGCCGGCCAGCACGCCGACGCCGAACAGTTTGTCATGCACGACAGCCGCTCGCTGTTGGAAGTGGTCAAGGATATCGCCAAAATGGGCTACAGCCCGAGCTTTTGCACCGCCTGTTATCGCTTAGGCCGGACCGGCGCCGATTTTATGGACTTGGCCAAACCCGGCTTGATCAAAAGTTATTGTTTGCCCAATTCCCTGCTGACCTTTAAAGAGTATCTGCTCGATTACGGCGATAAACAGGCGCAGCAATTGGGAGAGAAAGTGATCCAGAAGCATTTGCGAGAAATCGGCAATAAGAAACTAAGGGCTTTAACCGCGGAAAAATTGAAAAGGATCGAGGCTGGAGAAAGAGACTTGTATTGTTAGTTCGCGAATACCCTCATCCGAGACTTTTGACAACCAGCTCATTCCCCGAGACCATTTGAATATTTGCCGAGCCGCATTTTTCACAATTTAGCCGCATCTTGTCGGGTTTAAATTCGGTCTGGCAGTCGGCACAGGCGGCCTTAAGCGGAATAACTTCGATCTCCAGCTTGATCCCGCCGGAAATATCATTGAATATCTCGAGCAGTTCTTGCATATGAGTAAACCGCGATTGGCCAAGCCCAATTTTGGCACATTTCACCCCAGTCCCTAGTCCCCTAGTCCCTGCTTCTTCCCTGATCTTCCTAAGGATATCTTCAGCTAAATGAAGTTCGTGCATCGTCCCTCCAATGGCAAAACATTCAAATGACTAACTTTAATAATAACATTAATCATAAATTTAGTGAAATCCTCTCCCTAAAACAGCGAAATACTTTCGAATCAAAATGAGCACTCTTAACGCTATTTTCATGCTTCCGGTTTATCCTAGAACTGGGCCACACAAGTCTAACGGAGCCAACAAGTTTTTTTGCTTCGAGGGCAAAAAGTATCGCCTTGATTTCGTGCTTCAAACAAACTTTCGGGTGCCAACAATAATTGAAACATTAAGACAAAAAGGGATAAATGTGCCAGCCGACACCATTAAAGCGGCAATCGGCGCCAACCTAAAAGACGACCAAATTATCGCTCTTTGCCAAAACACTTATAATGACCCGAGAACTTTCTTTTTGCTTGCCCCGCTACTTGAAGAAGCAAAAGAAATATTTACCGCCCATGAAATTGTTGCCCATATAAGCGAGATTAGCGCTTCAGCGGGAAGAAATGCAGCCGGCGTTTTTAATAATGCTGTGCCATTTTTAAAAAGCGCCAAGAATTTTTTCTCGGGGGAGCAAACCGCCGATCTTTTTAAAAAATTAATTAACAAGAGGCTAATTGATAGGGATTATATTTGGCTTCAAACCGATCTATATGCGGCGAGGATTGTCATCGATCGAAACAAAGAATTTCTCGATCCGGAACATGCTTTCGAGCTCTTTTCGGCGATTATTGTCGCCCCCTCAACACGCTGCGCCGAGCTCTTCCTTTTTCTTGCTGAAGCCATAAAGGGGCTGCGTTGGTGCAATTATTCTTCGGAAGACGATGATGAGCAACAAAAAATAAACCGCGACGATTTAACGCCCGATAAATTATTTGAATTATATCGGAATGCCCAAAAAGAGAGTTCTTGCCATGGTTCATCCGGGGCCAACCACACTAAACCCCATTCATCCCCTTCCAATATCGGCCGCTATTTAGCGGTCCTTGGTTTACCAGCCGACACAAAAGACGAAACAACAGTCAAGCATGCTTTCAAAAAGCTTGCCAAAGAGTATCATCCGGACCGGGGAGGAGACGCAGAAAAGTTTAAGGCTGTATCAGGGGCAAGAAAAAAAATATACGATTATTTTGGCTGGGACAAATAACAACTATTGTCTACCACTGCTCCTTAACGATCATCTCGCGGCGGCAGTTGGGACAAAGGATTTTGAGGTGGCCGGCGCGGGGGTGCGGGCTCGCCTGGCCACGCGCTTTTTCCAAAAGGTTTAATTCGTCATGGCGGGCCAGGAGAAGCGTCGGGTTGGTATAAAGGAGCGGGCCAACCTTCTTCGCCAGGAATTTGAGGTGGTCCAGGCAGCCGACAATCTCGCCGCAATTCTCGCAGAGGACCAGCTCTTTCTTACTCCTGGACAGATCGTTCTTTCGTTCATAAGTAGCCAGCTCAAAGGCCTTGGTCAGTTTGATCCCTTTTTCGGTAATGCACGCCTTCTCGCACTGCTGGCAGAAAATACAGAGATCGGCACGGTGGGTCAGTGTCCGCTCCTTGGCCTCTTTATTATCCTCATAACTGATCGCCCGGGCCGGACAAACTTCATAGCAAGCAAGACAGCCGACGCAATCATCCTGGTAATATTCCGGCTTGCCGCGGAATCCGTCGGGCGGCGTCAATTTAACAAAGGGGTAACCATTGGTGAACGGGCGCGAAAGAAGCGACCGGATCGCTTCGCCCAGCTCCCTGACTTTTGGCAATTTCATTTACTGCAATCCTCCCAAGACCATTTTCGCGTAACCGGTCCCATTGGCCAGCGCGATCACGGCCGGATTGACGACCTGCATGATCACGTTGCTCGAAAATATCCCAACCAAAAAACAGAGGAGGACCGAAACCATCAAGGCCGTTCCCTGTGGCCAGCTAACCTTCGCTCCCTCGCCGCTCTCACCGGAAAAACATTTTTCCTTTAAAGTCTTGATCGAAAAGACCAGGATCAAAAGCGCGCCGGCGATCAGCAACGCGGCGATCGGCCAGTTTCCTTTTTGAACAGTGGCCAGGACCAGATAATGCGTGCTCCAAAAACCGTTGAACGGCGGGATCGCCGCGTTCGCCAGCCAGCCGGCCAGCAAGGCGGCAAAAACTACGACCCCCTTCGTCTTGTCAGCCGCTTCATCGGCGTAAACCAGAAGAGGCTTGATCATTATTAAATTTAGGATGTGAAAAATAGCGGCCATGATCCCCAGCGGCGTTGCCAAGCCGGCCGCCGTCAGGGCCAAACCCGTCTGGGCAATATTATTGTAGGCGATATTTTTGCGCGCTAGCGCGATCAAGCCAGCATAGAGCAAACTTAGCAAACCCAACGCCGTCATCAACAACAGTATCCGCGAGTCGAGGCCAAAGATATTGTATGAAAACCGGAGCAAGCCATAAAGCCCGACTGAATTAACCATCGCGTAGATGAGCGGGCTGCCGGCGTTGACTAGCCAGCGGTGAAAAGGAACTACCCCGGCAATCAAGGCAAAACCGGCGATCACCAACACTTTGACAACCAATGGATAATTACCGATCGCCATTGGGAGAAGTGTTGATCCTGAAAAAAACATGATCGAAATCAGTCCGACCGCTAAAAACAGCCCGGCGAGTGCAAGCGAGGCTTTTTCGCCCAGCCCGATCTGCTTGCCCTCTTTCTGGCAGAAATGGCCGACACCGAAAAGCATGATCAGGCTAAAGAGAAGCAGGGAAATCATTTCTCCCGCCAGGATAACACCGCTTAGCGCCGCCAAAAGATACAAGGCGAATGGTTTGGCTTTGCTATCGCCGAATGAATAGAACGCATAGATCAGCGCGGCCAGCGCCAGGCCAAGCAGAAAAAAATGGCTCAAACCGTCAAGGACCAGGAATGATATGCCATTGAATTTAAAGACGATCAAGTTATTGATGGGCCTAATCTGGTAACAATAAAGCGCCAACGCCAACAAACTAGCGGCGGTCGCTGTAAAAAACCAGTCGCGCCCCCGGCGCAGCGGAAGGCTAAACAGGGCGGCCAGCAAAGGCAGGATAATGAATAAAGTTAAAACATTGGCCATATTTTCTCCTCAATCCGGCTGGCTATTTTCGCCGCGCCGCCAACCACCACCCGGCTAACCTCGTACAGGTCAAACACTTTTCGTTCGGCAATTTTAAAAATTTGCTCAAGCGGCCTGATCCTTTTGACCGTGTCGTAAAAATCATCGCCAGTCACTTTGATCGTCTCTTCAGGTAGTATCTCGCCGCCATAAAAAGCCGGGCGTTGGGTCACGCTCCGGACATTGCCGAGCAGGTAGATCAGTAAGCCAAGCGCTAAACCGACACCAAGCATGCTCGTCGCCAGTCCCGGATCCCAGATACCCGGAATGATAAAGCGGGCAAAGGCCGGCAGGATAAGATAGCGCAACGGAAGTTGATAAGCAAAGACCCCGAAGATCACGCATAGCGCCGCCAAGATAATGGGCGGCAGCCACATCGGCCACTCCACTTCGCGGGCCTTAGCCGTGAGCTCTGCCCCCTGCCCTAGAAAAGTGGCGTGGAGCAATTTAACAAAACTGGCCAGGGTGAATGCCGAACCAAGCATCGCCGCCATCAACCAGATGATCCAGAGCTGGTTGGCCTGCCCCCCCTCAATGATCCCCTGGTAGATCAGCCACTTGGAAACGAAACCGTTGAATGGCGGCACCCCGGAGATCGAGAGCGAGGCGATCAGGGCGGCCGCGAAAGTGAGCGGCATCTTTTGCCCCAGCCCGCCGAGTTTTTTCATTTCGGTCGTCCCGGTCTGGCGTTCGACCGACCCGCTGCAGAAAAAGAGCGCGCTCTTATAAAGAGCGTTGTTGAACATATGGAAGATCGCTCCGGCGACGCCGACCGGCAGGCCGGTGCCGATCCCGACGACCATGTAGCCGACCTGGGAGATTGCGTGGAAAGAGAGGAGCTTCTTTAGGTCATGCTGCAGCAGCGCGCCAAGCACCGCCGCGATAATCGTGAACGAACCGACCGCTAGCAGGATCAGCGAGGCGGTTCCGCCGGGAGTGATCAGGAAGATGTCGAGCGATATCCGGACGATCAGGTAGACGCCGACCAGCTTATCAAGCGCCGCCGGCAATAAAGCCATCACCGGGGTCGGCGCTCCTTCGGCGGCCGCCGGTATCCAGCTATGGAACGGCATCACCCCTGCTTTAGCGAACGCGCCGGCCAACAGCAAGAGAAAAGCCGCCAGCGCCAAAGGATTGTTGACTGCCAGGAGCGTTCCCCCCATCTCCATCCGGCCGGTCATGATCCAGACCAGGCCGGCACCAGCTACCATCAGCAAGTCAGACCCGCCAAGAATGATCAGGGTCTTTTGCGCCGCGCCCGCCGCTTTTTTGCCGCCGATACCGATCAACAAATAGAGCGCCAGCCCCATCACTCCCCAGAAAAGAAAGAACATCAAAAACTCTTCGGCAAAAAGCGCTCCGGCCGTTGCGGCCAGCGCCAGCATCAGGTAGCCGTAATATTCCCCGAGCCGTTCATGCCGGCCGATAAATTTAAGCGAGTACAGAACGGTCAATAAAACGATCAGCGCGGCGACCAAATATATCCCTGAATTGAGCGGATACGCTTGCAGGCTGAGCAGCGGCAGTTCTTGCCTCCCTCCGGTAAAAAGAGAAAAGGCCATGAATAAAGCATCGACTGACATCACGAAGGCGAGCGCGGCGGCGGCCCGTTTGAACATCAGGCAAAGGGCGGCCGCAATAACCGGCAGTATTATTATGTACGCTAGTAAAGGCATTTTTGTTTCAATTTCTCCGTTTTGGCCTGGCTTAGCCTGACCATCTCTTCGCCGGTCAGCAGGACCTTATCGCTCTCCCGGTCAACGATCGCCATCCGTTCGGTGCAGCAGTAGCAGGGATCGACCGCGGCGGTGATCAGGGCGGCATCAGCGATCGATTCGCCGATCACCGTCAGTTTGAAGGACGGGACATTCATGAATGAAGGAGCGCGGATCTTGTGGCGTTCAGGATAGTTAGAACCATTGGAGCGGACATAGTGGATGCATTCGCCGCGCGGCGCTTCGTGCTGGCCGATCCCTTCGCCGACCCCAACTTCCCGGACCGCGGCATCGATCGGGCCGGGCGGCATCTGCTTCAGGCATTGCCTGATGATCTTGGTTGACTCGATACACTCAAGCAATCGGATCGCCGCCTTATTAAAAACATCGCCGCCTTCCATGACGATCCGCTCAAAATTGACCCGGTCGTAAGCGGCGTAAGGGTGGTCTTTGCGGACATCGATCGGTATACCGGACGCTCTGGCCACTGGGCCGACAACGCCCATGGCGATCGCGTCCTCTTTTTTCAGGACGCCGACATTTTTCAAGCGGGCTTTGATCACCGGATCGTCAATGACCGCTTTCAGCAGCATGCCGCAAAAGCGCTCAACATCGTCGATCGCTTTAAGCAGGCCGGGAACATCGGTTTCCTTAATATCGCGACGGACCCCGCCAACCTTGAACATATTGTAATGGTTCCGGTTGCCGGAGATGACCTCGAACATATCGAGGACCGGCTCGCGGTACTTCCAGGCCCACATAAAGACCGTGTTATAGCCGATAAAGTGGCCGGCTAGCCCGACCCAAAGAAGATGACTGTGGATCCGTTCCAGGTCGCCGATGATCGTTCGGATGTACTCTGCCCGCTCGGGCAAAACGATGCCGGAAATATCCTCGACCGCCCGGACATAAGCGAACGGATGGGAGGTCGAGCAAATGCCGCAGATCCGCTCGACGACAAAAGTCGCCTGGTCAAAGGTCTTCCCTTCGGAGATCTTCTCGACGCCGCGGTGGTTGTAGCCGACGCGCACTTCGGCGTCAACGATCTTTTCCCCTTCAACGTAGAACTTAAAGAACTCCGGCTCTTCCAGGAGCGGATGGTACGGGCCGATCGGGATCATTGTTTCTTTTGCCATTTTAATTCTCTATCTCTTTCAATTCTTGTTTTGACTCGAACGTTTGCTTGCGCAGCGGATAGACGCCGGCTGGCCAATCGTCCGGCAGCAGCAGCGTGGCCAGGTTCGGGTGGCCGATGAATTTGACGCCGAGCATTTCGGCGATCTCCCGCTCCACCCACTCTGCCGCCGGGATCTCCGGCGTTACCGAGGCGATCTCCAGTTCCGGCTTTTTGACCAGGGTCCTGACCGTGATCACTTTAGCTTCGCCGTCAACCGCCAAATGGTATAAAATTTCAACCCCTGGCCGAGAATCCAGTCCGGTGATCGTTGATAAGCGAACCTTTAGATCGTGAAAAAGATAGAGGACGACCGCTTTAGCTGTCTCGTTATCGGCGTTAATGTATATCCGCTTCGGATTTTTCTCGTTAACCTCGAGCTGGCTGAATTTATTTTTAACTTGTTCCAATATGCTCATCTGATTTTGCCTACCGCCTTTATGACCGCGTCGATCATCGCCTCCGGCTTCGGCGGGCAGCCAGGGAGGTAGACATCGACCGGAATGATCTGATCGATCGGGCTAACGTAATTATAACTATCGCGAAAGAAATGCCCCGAGCAGGCGCAGCTTCCGATCGCGATCACCAGGCACGGTTTAGGCACCTGTTCGTAAAGCCGTTTCAGCCGCGGCGCCGTCTGGCGGTTGCAGACGCCGGTCACCAGCAGGACATCGGCGTGCCGCGGCGAACCGACCAGCATCACACCGAACCGCTCAACATCGTGCCGCGGCGTCAGCATGTCCAGGATCTCAATATCGCAGTTGTTGCAGGCCGCCGCTCCCGCGTGGTAAACCCAGAGCGACTTCTTCAAGCCCCATTTAAATATATTCTTTAACATCTTATTTACCCAGCAAAGCCAAAATGAAACCGGCCGCTGCCGCGATCGTGACCGGCCCCCAGAAAAACCGGAGCGCATGGTCGATCCGCAGGCGCGGATTTGTATTCTTGATCAGGATGATCAGGGTCAAGACTGCCAGGTATTTCGCCGGGAACCAGGCGTCAAACCCGCCCAGGAACAAGACTGTCAGGAACAATGGCAGGATAAAATAAAGCATTGCCCGGCTCAGCCTGATCACAGCCAGGGCCGGCCCGGAATACTCGATGATCGGTCCGGCGGCGATCTCCTGCTCCGCTTCCGGGATATCGAACGGCACCGCCCCTAACTTCGCCTGAATCACAAACAGCGCGGCGGCAAAAGCGAGGAAGCCGGAAAAAGACCAGAAGAGCGGTCCATTAGCCATTTGCCAGCCGATGATCTCACCCAGCTGGAGAGCCCGGGTCCGGAAGATAACAGTCGCGCAGGCCAGGATAAACGGCAGTTCGTACGCCAGGATCAGTTTCATTTCGCGGCTGGCGCCGATCGCCGCCAGCGGATTGCGCGACGCCGACCCGCCGATAATGATCGCCAGCGACGGCAAGGTCAGCAGATACATAACAACGATCAGGTCACCGACAAAAGTTTGGCCAAGGTTGAGACTGACCAGCCAAAGCAGTGTCCCGACCAGCGTCACGCCGGCTAAGCCGACCAGCGGCGCGCCGAGAAAGACCGACCGGGACACGCCCTCGGGAACGATCGTCTCTTTGCCCAGCAATTTGGCAATATCAGCAAAAGGCTGGAACCAGGGCGGGCCGACCCGGTATTGCAGCCGGGCAGTAACCTTCCTGTCCACCCACGTCGCCAACAGTCCAGCGACCGCGCAAAACAGAAACCCCGGAAATATTAAATAATCAAACAACAATTTTAAACTTTGCATTTTAAATTTTTAATTTAAAAAAACCGGCTCTTCAAGTCCTCCAGCATTAACAGGTTTTTTTTCGACCGCTCATCTTCCGGATCGATCTCGACCGCTTTAGCAAAAGCGTTGACCGCCTTTTCCACATCACCCTTATTATAGTAAGCTTTGCCAAGGTTGTAGTACGCGGCGGCGCTCGCCGGCACATCTTTGAGGAATATTTCGAACTCCTGGATCGCTTCGGTAAACTTGCTCAGCCGGGCATAGGCAACCCCCATATGATAGCGGGAAATGACAACATGGGGCTCTTTCTCCAGCACCTGTTTAAAATATTCGATCGCCTTCAGCAATTTGCCGGAATAATAGAAAGAAAGACCGAGCCAGTAACGGGCGATGTGGAAGTTCGGGTTGATCTCGACCGCTTTTTCAAATGCTTTAATCGAATCTTCGAGCCGGCCGCGGCGATAAAGAGAGACACCAAGCTCATAATAAGCATCGGCGTATTTGGGGTGGTGCTTGACCGCCAGCTCAAACTCAGTGATCGACTCGTCAAGCATTGTCAGCCGGTAATAAATGCTCCCCAGGCTTTTGTGGGCGATCGCGTTCTCTTGGTCGATCTCGAGCGCCGCTTTATATTCCTTGATCGCGTCGCGCAGTTTCCCTTCGCGCAACAGTGAACAAGCTTTATCCATATGTTCTTCAACTCTACCCATAGTTACCGCCTCCTGCCGACAAAATTAGACAACATTCTAACAGAGATCAGGTTCTTATTCTTATCGACAACCTGTTCGTCAACTTCCGCGAATGACAAAGCGCCCGAAGTGCAGGTCGCGACACAGCGCGGAATATCCCCTTCCGCCAGCCGGTCGAGGCAAAGGTCGCACTTCGGCGTAATATGCTTCTCCAGGTCCGGCTGGATCACGCCGAACGGGCAAGCAACCGAACAGGAGCGGCAACCGACGCAGCGATACTGACTGCGCAGGACGGTCGCGTCTGCCATTTTCTTCATCGCTTCGTTCGGACAGGCGGCCGCGCAGGCAGGCTGGTCGCAATGCAAGCAATGAAGCGGCAGTTCAGCTGCTGTCAATTGCGAATGTCCCAGCAATGACTGAAGATGATGCCCATAAGCGCACGCCGCCGCGCAGCTCTTGCAACCGCAGCAGAGATCTAGATTCAAATATACTCTCTTAGCCATTTTTGTTCACCTGATACCAGAAAAAGTTGCTAACTAGATGGTTGTTACCAAAATAGGTGATCGGTTTGCCCGTTGAACCTTCGGCCGGCTCAATCTTTCCTACTTCAGCCAACGCGTCACTCTCATTTTTAGTCTTGTTGATCAAGCTATGATCGGTAATTACCTTGTCATCAAGCCTCCCCTCAGCCAAGAAACCGCAGATATTGGTTAAAGTTTCACTTCCAACCTTAGGCGCGACCGGTTGACACGACGCGATCGTCCCGTCGGCCAAAAGATAACTGCCGCCGCCTTCAAATTGGGTGGCCAGCGGCAAAATTATGCTGTTGTCATAGATCGCCGGCGATTCGCTCTCAAAGTGGCCGGCAAAAACGACGAACTTCAGCATTCGGAAACGTTTTTGCAACTCGGCATGCCCGGCGGAAATATCTTCGCCGAACATCAATAGGCTCTTGACCTCACCCCGATCGATCTTGGCCAGCAGCTCGTGGTAGGTCGGGTGATCGGGCGCTTCGCGGTCGATGATCGTGTTGACGCCAAGTGTGTTGCCGAATAAATAATAAACAAGATATCCTTTGTTCGGCGAGGCGGCAGCAAGTTTTTTGGCGTAATAAACGCCAAGGTCATTCCGCTGCTTTTTGCTCTGCGGCACATAAATCACCGTCCCCATCGCGGCAACGCGGAATTCTTCGGCCGCTTGCTGCAGTTTGGCGGACGGGACACCGGAAATATTTTCGGCCTCTGTGTAAGGCAGTTCGCCGGCCAGGGCGGCAAGAACGACCGCTTCGGTCCCAGGCTTGCAGGCCAAGTGGTTGGTCGCGAACCAGGTTGTATGCGTCTGATTTGGGTCAATCACGATAATTTTATTCCCCCGCTTGCCATATTTAACTTTATTGACCCGTTTGGCCAGGACCGGCGAACGGCTTAACAGGTCGCCGACGATCAGCAACGCTTCCGACTGCTCCACTGTCTCCAGCGTGGCCAGGTTAGCGCCGGACACTTGCCATTTATTCCCTTCGTAAGCTTCCAGGTCAGCCGCCGCACCGGCCGTCAAAATATTTTTGATCCCGAGCGCTTGCGCCATTCTAGCCGCCGCTAAGGCCGATTCGTTGCTGAGCAGGCAGGAAACCAGGCAGCCGATCTCTTCTTTATTGAATAGTTTCAGCTCCTGCCGGATAAAGGCGACCGCTTCTTCCCAGGAAACTTTCCGCTTGCCGATCTGCGGTTCCATCAGCCGGCCGGGGTGGTTGATCAGTTCGAGGTTGTAATGGCCGCGCGGGCAAAGCGCGCCCAAGTTGATCGGATCAGCTTTGTCGTAATCAAGCGCCACGACCTTGTCGCCTTCCGTGCGGAAAGACACCCCGCATCCCAAGGAACAAAATAAGCATTTTGATTTCTTAATCATTGAACTCGTTACCCGTTACTCTATTCTCGTTACTCACCATGGCTCAGGGATGTCCTTGATCTGCTCCCAGGTAAAGACCGGGCCATCTTTGCAAACGAAATATTTCCCCAGATTGCAATGAAAGCACTTGCCAATCCCGCAGCTCATGTTCTTCTCCATCGACAAATAAATATCCTTAGGGGCAAACCCCATGTCAAGCA
>JAQVPA010000031.1 GCA_028702315.1 Candidatus Margulisiibacteriota bacterium | reverse complement strand
ACGACAAACATCGTGAAAGTTGCTCTGATTGCCGGTCAGGCCTACGGCCTGCCGGGAATGACAGGAGGCCTTCGACGGGCCGGCTCAATCGATTCCGCCGGTCGGGTTGGCGAGCCAGTAGAGCACGCAAAAGGCCGCCGTGATCAGGCCGGAGCCGAAAAAGGCTCCCGCCATGCCTTCGTCGGGGATGGCGTAGCTCGCGACAGACATCAGCAGACCGAAGGTCGCGACATAGATCGGCCGCGGGTCGCGTTCCGGCGGCTTGCCCTCGAGCTTTCTTCGCCAACTCATGAAGCGCCATCGCTTTCGCGACCCCAAGATATCGAACGGGTCGCAACAATCGAGGGCTGGGAGCATGGTACCGCCACCCCGGCTCGAACGGGGGACCCCCAGATCCACAATCTGGTGCTCTAACCAATTGAGCTACACCCACCACATTATCTTATTATAGCAGAATCCGGCTACCGCTTCTTGACCGAGAAACCGAAATGACCAAGCTCGCGCCCCAGGAGATAGTAGTGCCCGTGCGAATAGCAGATCGGTTCGGTCTTTTGCAGGTCAAAAGCCCCTTTTTTATTGATGAATTCCTTTTCAACCTGGATGCCGAGGACCTTGGCGAGGAACATATCGTGCGAACCAAGTTGTTTAATTTCCACCACCTGGCATTCGATGTTTAGCGGGCTCTCTTTGATCAGCGGCGCTTTGACGTGCGCGCCGGGTATCGGGGTCAATTTCATTTTCTGGAATTTTTTAATGTCGCGGCCTGACTTGACGCCGCAATAGTCGGTGGCAAAGGCGAGCTTTTTATTGGTCAGGTTGATGACGAATTCACCGGTCCGTTTAATAATATCATGCGAATACCGTTCCGGCCGGACTGAAATATAGGTCATGGCCGGGTCGGAGCAGATTGTGCCGGTCCAAGCAATGGTAATGATATTATAGTTTTCCGGCTGATCGCCGCAAGAGACCATAACCGCCGGAACAGGATAGACCATCGTGCCCGGTTTCCATAAACTTTTACTCATTGCTGAATAACACCTCCTGAATGTTTTTTATCAACTCGTTCCAGTAGCGCTTGGTCCCCGCTTCAGGGAAGTGTTTCGGGAAATCTGGTTCGGCGCTTTGGATCGCCAGCCAGGCGGCAAAATGGATGAGCCGCATCCCCCGCAGGGCGTCGATCAGTTTTAGCCCTTCCCAATCGAACTGGCGGAACGTTTCATAACCTTTCAAAAACCATTCAAGTTCATTTTTCGATTGTTCGACCCTGCCGGGGAGGAGCATCCAGATGTCCTGGACCGGCGGCCCAAAGCACATGTCGTCAAAATCGACGACAAATATCCCTTCGTTTGGGCGGTGGATTAAGTTGCCTTTATGAAGGTCGCCGTGCAGGAGGATAAAATCGTCGGCGGTAAAAAGCGGGTCGGCTTGTTTGATAAAGGCCTCGGCCGCGCGATTGAAAGAGGGGAGGAAATCGGGCAAGATGTAATTACTTTTATTTATCACTTCGACATGATGCCTGGTTGCGACCGCCGGCCGCCAGGTGACTCGGGTGGTGTTTTTATGTTTCGCGCCGACCTGGTGGACCCGGGCGATGATCCGCCCGACCATTTCCCAGCCGTCCTTGTCGAATTCATCGAGTGCCCGCCCTCCTTTTTTAGGGAAGAGGGTGTAGGGGATAGGTGGTAGTCCGCAATGAAATAGCGTTTGACCGTTGAAAACCATGGGTGGGATGACCGGGATCTCTTGGGCGGCAAGCTCGGCCAAAAATTTATGTTCTTCCCCGATCATCTCGTCAGTCCAGCGGCCGGGGCGGTAGAATTTGGCGATCAACCGTTCCCTGGAATCGCGCTCTTCCAGCTCATAAACCCGGTTAATATAGCTGTTCCGCTGGCGGAGGATATTGGAGAGCGGCCGGCCGGTCGCTGTTTCGACCGCCTTAAAAATTGAATCGTGGGTAAGTTCGTTCCAGACCGGTATCAGTATAGTTCCTTCGGCTTTTCTTTCAGGTGAGGGAGGTTCGGTGTGGCCGCGACCAGCTGATTAAGGGAGAATTTGAGCGATTCGATGTTTGATTCGGCGGTGCGGAGCCGGATTTCCAAGGCGCCGACCCGCTTTTCAAGCGGATTCACTTTGAGCGTCCAAAGCGAAAAGAGCCCGGCGATTAACAGTAAACAGAGCGCCGCTACCAGCCAGAGAGTCGTGTTTTTTTTATTATCCATCATAACACCTCTTATTTTCCCGATCCCGTCGTGATTATACCCCTTAGATAAATAAAGTCAAATGAATTTGATAGGTTTTTCCGGGTTTCCAGCAGCTTGAATCTATCCTGATATTCTGATATTCTGGTCATCTGATATTCTGACCCCGGGGTGTAGCTTAGCTTGGTAGAGCGCCTGCTTTGGGAGCAGGAGGTCGCTGGTTCGAATCCAGTCACCCCGATTTTAAGAAAAAGGATGAGCAGGAGGTCGGACCTGCCTGCCGGCAGGCAGGGGTTCAAATCCTCTCACCCCGACCAAAAAAAATGCGGGAGTAGCTCAGTTGGTAGAGCGTCACCCTTCCAAGGTGAGGGTCGCCGGTTCGAATCCGGTCTCCCGCTCCATCTTAATTTGGGGGCCCGTAGCTCAGTTGGATAGAGCAACGGATTTCTAATCCGTAGGTCGGAGGTTCGATTCCTCTCGGGCCCGATCTTTCTGGTGGGCGAGTGGCGGAATTGGCATACGCGCATGACTTAGGATCATGTGCCGAAAGGCTTGGAGGTTCAACTCCTCTCTCGCCCATTTTCTTAAATATTGCTATAATAAGGCTTGCACCGAGCGAACGAAGTGAGTCGAGGTGCGCCATTAGCTCAATGGTAGAGCAGCTGACTCTTAATCAGTTGGTTGAAGGTTCAAGTCCTTCATGGCGCAAATCTTTTTTCCCCTGAAATTTACTGCTTAACCGTCCGATATAAATTTGCAATGGTAAAAGGAATGAATTTGAGCAATCAGGGCAGTGTTTCGCCAAAAAAGCCAAACAACTGGCATTATCACCCTCCCTTGGTGTCAATGGGGGCAAGAGTCAAAGTTGGGCCGATTACGTTCCTGCTTATGAGGGTTGATGGGAAGTTCGATCAGCTGATCGGACGGCAATTTTTTAGGACAAAAAATGTGTCGGTCAAATATCAGGCTTATATCTATACCCACTTGGCGGAGATAATGGGGGATTGGGATATCAGCCGCCTGGTTCAGAGCATGGGGCGGGTTTGGGTCAAACATCAGGATACGGTTTTGCCGGCCTTATTGACCTGGATTGAATTGGGGCAGCTTGCCAGAGCGCTGCAACTGGAAATGGCCGACGCGACCCGCTTGATCGTTGAGGTCAAACCGGACGGGCTGTTCGCGACTGGTATCAAAAAGGACCCAAAAGCGACTACTAACCGAGAGATCCGGGCGCAGATCAGCGATTATTTAGCCGGCGCCAGCCAGCAGACGCCTGCCCTGCTGACTGCGGATATTAGAGATGATGGAACGATCTATCTTTGTGATCTTAACGGCCAGCCGTATTATTTGCCAGTGCGGACTGCTGGTGAAATCAACCATTTCTCTTTTGTCCAGATTGTATTTCTTTCGCGTCAAAAGTATACTGTCCGGATTTATAATCGTTATGTAGGCCATTGCATTCTGCGGCCCGGCGTCGAGCGGGCGACTCCGGCTGAACTGCTTGGCGAGAGTGGAAAGTTACCGGTTGATGCATTAACCTTGCCGGACAACGGTCGTTTGACGCCGCGTCAGCAATCGAAAGCGATCCATGATTGGTTGTTCATGAACGGTGAATTAATCGTGCCTGAGGTTGACAGAAAAATCGGCAAGAATGGGGCTATTAAGCTGGTTAATAAGGACGGCTTACCTTATGAATTATCAGGCCTAAGGGATATTTTTAATCAGGGCATTAACGACGTGGTGATCAGACTCGGAGAAACTGTTATCAAAGGCCAACGGACTAAGATTTTGAACATATTTGACCCCGGAAATAACCGCAATAGTCTGGCCTCTTTTGCCCTCTATCCCGAACGCAACCGCGGTACCAAATTAGACTACATTTTGCTGACAAAATAGTAATTTTACTTCGAATTTGATCTTTGCTAAAATGCCCTTATATGAGGACAAAAATCCCGCGCAATGTGGTTTGGCTCGGCTTTGTCAGCCTCTTCAACGATGTCGCCTCCGAAATGATCTATCCGATCGTTCCGATCTTCCTGACTGCTACCCTTGGCGCGCCGATGGCGATCGTTGGCCTGATCGAAGGGGTCGCCGAATCGACTGCCAGCTTATTGAAGGTCTTTTCCGGCTGGATCTCGGACCTGATTGGCCAGCGTAAACCGCTGGCGGTTTTTGGCTATTCTTTTTCTACGCTCTCCAAGCTTTTTCTGGCGATCGCTTATCTCTGGCCGGTCGTCCTTTTTGCCCGGTTCATCGACCGTTTTGGCAAGGGGATTAGAGTAGCGGCGCGCGATGCCTTGATCGCCGATTCAACCGAGCCAGGGAGCAGGGGAGCGGTCTTTGGTTTCCATCGGATGATGGATACGTTTGGTGCGGTCTGCGGGCCACTCATTGCCATTGGCTTGATGGCGATCTTTGCCTCCAACTACCGGCTGATCTTCCTGATCTCCTTTATCCCTGCCTTGATTGGCGTCTTGATCCTGCAATTCTTTGTTACCGAAGTCCGCAAACCAATACCGGTTGAAAAGATAAAGATCGCCTGGAAAGACTTTGGTCCAAAATACAATCTCTTCCTGCTGGTCAGTATCATCTTTTCACTTGGCAACAGCTCCGATGTTTTTCTGATCCTGCGGTCAAAAGACCTTGGATTATCGGCTATGATGGTCGTGCTGGCCTACGTTGTTTATAATATTTTTTACGCGACCTTGTCTTATCCGGCCGGGATCATGGCCGATAAGATCGGTTTTAAAAAGGTCTTGCTGATGGGTTTCCTGATTTACTCTTTTGTCTACGCCGGGTTTGGTGCGACGCATGATCCCCAAATGGTTTGGCCGCTCTTCGCGATCTACGGTTTTTATATCGCATTTACTGAAGGGGTGAGTAAGGCGTATATTGCCAACCTGGCGCCAAAAGATAAAGTCGGGACGGCGATTGGGCTTTATTACACGGCAACCGGAGTTTCTGTGCTTTTCGCCAGCTTGGTCGCGGGCCTGCTGTGGTCGGTATTTGGCCCTTCGGTGGCCTTTTATTTTGGCGCGACCATGGCGCTGGCCGCTTCGATCATGTTCATTATTTGTTCGTTTAAAAAATAGGGAGGGAACGTTGGATAACAAGAAAACCTTATTGATCGCGTTGCTGATAATTGTGATCGTCTTCTGCGTTGAACTGGCTGGCGGCTTCGTCTCGAACAGCTTAGCGCTCCTTTCCGACGCCGGCCATATGTTGACTGACACCATGGCGCTGGCCCTGGCACTCACGGCCACGATCTTTGCCGCGCGGCCGGCCAGCAAGCAAAAGACCTTTGGGTTTTACCGGTTAGAGATCCTCTCGGCGCTTTTTAATGGTGTTCTCCTGACCCTGATCTCTCTTTACATCTTTTACCAGGCGTACGAGCGCTTCCTCCAGCCATCGGTAGTGCAGAGTTCTATCATGCTGGTTGTTGCCGTTATCGGTTTATTGGCGAATGTTGCCGCGGCCCTGATCTTGTCCAAGGGTTCCGGTGACAATCTAAATGTGCGCGGCGCTTTCTTGCATGTGATCTCCGACCTTGCTTCATCAGTCGGTGTCATAATTGGTGGTCTGCTGATCTATCTTTTTGGCTGGAATTTAGTTGATCCCATTTTGGGGATAATGATCGGCCTGCTTATCCTGCGCGGCGCCCTGCTGCTGGTCTTTGATTCAGTCAACATTCTGCTCGAAGCGGCGCCTAAGGGGATCAATACTCTCGAGGTTGCGAAGACGGTTATGCGTGTTCCGGGAGTCAAGGATCTCCATGATCTCCATATCTGGACCATCTCTTCGGGAATTAACGCGATCTCGGCGCATGTGATCATCAAAGATGACGCGGCGGAGCGTGCGGCCGCGATTCTCAAAGAGATTTGCGCCTTGATGGATGAAAAATACCGGATTAAGCACTGTACTTTCCAGACCGAATGCGATTCTTGTCCCGAAGGATTGATTTGTCATATTGAACCGGGCGAAAAGGATGAACATGAACACCACCACGGAAATAATTAAAGTCGAGAACCTAAAACGTAAATTCAATGGGTTTACGGCCGTTGACTCGATTTCGTTTGCGGTCAAGAAAGGGGAAGTATTCGGTTTTCTTGGGCCGAATGGGGCGGGGAAGACGACGACGATCAACATGCTCTGTACTTTGCTCCGGCCGACTTCGGGGCAGGCGTTTGTCGCTTGCTGTGACGTGGCCAAGGAGCCAAACCGGGTCCGCAAAGAGATCGGCATAATATTCCAGGACCCGTCACTTGACGACCGGCTGACTGCGGAAGATAATCTTAAATTCCACGGCTATTTATATAACATGGACCACCGGGTCATTGAGGCGCGGATCAAAGATGTCCTTACTCTGGTTGAGCTTTATGACCGGCGCAAAGATTACGTTAAAAAATTTTCCGGCGGGATGAAGCGGCGGCTCGAGATCGCCCGAGGCCTGCTTCACCAGCCAAAACTTTTGTTTCTTGATGAGCCGACGCTCGGCCTCGACCCGCAGACCCGCGCCCATATCTGGGAATATATCCTGAAGATGCGCCAGGAACACAACTTGTCGATCTTTATGACCACTCATTATATGCAGGAAGCCGAGGTTTGCGACCGGGTCGCGATCATCGACCACGGCAAGATTGTTGATCTTGATGCCCCGGCGAACTTAAAATCTAAATATAATGAGACAACGCTTGAAGGGGTCTTTCTTAAGATTACCGGCAAAGATATCCGTCCCCAGGCCGGGGAGTCCGCCTGGACGCAGTGGATGAGGAGAACCTGATGGGGGATTTCTGGGCAATTTATATTCTCTGGCTCCGTGACCTCAAACGTTACTGGTACGACAAGGCGCGGATCTTTGCCTCACTTGGCCAGCCAATCCTCTTTTTGTTCGTCCTTGGCACCGCCCTCTCGCCCTCGGTTGCGGCGCCTGGCGGGATAAAATTTTCCGAATTCATCTTTCCTGGGATAATTTCGATGACGGTGCTTTTTACTTCGATCTTTTCGGCGATTTCGATCGTCTGGGACAGAGAATTTGGCTTCTTGAAGGAGGTTTTGGTCGCGCCGGTCTCGCGCTGGTCGATCGTTATCGGCAAGGCATTGGGTGGTTCAACCGTGGCGGTCTTGCAGGGTTGCTTGATGCTGCTCCTGGCGCCGTTGGTCGGTGTCCAGCTGTCGCTGTTGATCGTGATCCAGAGCATTTTTGTAATGTTCTTGATCGCTTTTGCCATTACTGGCCTTGGCATTGTCATCGCGGCGCGGATGAAAGAGATGGAAGGGTTTCAGATGATTGTCAATTTTGTCATCATGCCGATCTTTTTCCTTTCCGGCGCTCTTTTCCCGATGGACCGCCTGCCAAGCTGGTTAGCGCTCCTGACCCGGATCGATCCGTTGACCTATGGGGTCGATATGCTAAGAGGTGTGATGCTCGGGATTCATTCTTTTTCGTATATTTTGAATTTGGTTGTAATGCTGGGTTTTACCTTCATTATGTTCGCAGTTGCAGTCATCGAGTTCAATCTGGCCGAGTAGCCTGCTAATTAATTAAAAAGCTCTGACGGTAAACGGGCGGGGCTTTTTTTATCGGTCGAATTTAAATATTGAATTATGAGCCTAGCCGTTTCAGGATAATTGTCGAAATCCGTGTTTAGAAAAAGCATTTGGCTGGAGATACCCCTAATATAGGGGCCAAGGAAAGCGTTTACTTCTTCACTTTTAAAGTGGGGCCCCCCTGAAGCAGGGATATTTTTATTCTGTCCGGGCGCTAAGAGCGGGAAACCAGGAATGGCTTTAAAAGAAGTCGAAAGTTTTTCTTCGGGTGTTTGAGGTGTTTGTCCGCCGAGATAGCCGTACAACCCATTGCAGAAAACGACCAGATCAAATATTTTTTTAAACCCTTTGGTCTTTAATAAGGGATCGCGTAAATGAGGCGGTAAGTTCTGGACTGGCACAAAGAAAAAGACGTCAATTTGTTCGCCATCCTTTGCTAGCGGATTTTTGAGCGCCTTTCTGGTCAAGGAAATGGTGGAAGCTATCTCTTGGGGATTATCAAGGGGCTTGACGCTAATAACATGGGTGGTTTTATTAAAGTGGCCGCCGGAAAAAAACGGCCCAATCCTATTAGGGAAAATTTCGCTGGTGATGATTTTTTTTGACATAATAATTTGCGCCGCCTGTGGGCGCTAACTTTATGTCGGATCAAAGCAGGGGAAATTTCACTAATTTATCCGTGAATTTCGTAAGGAGCGAGGGTCTCGACTAGGGGGTTAATCTGGGTCATTAGGTACGAGTGGACAAACCCTAGATCGTTGATCCTTTTTGTCGGGTCCTTGTCCCCCATTTGGATAAGCAGGCAGTTTAGTTTAACCTGTAATTTTTCCAGGTTTTTTCTGGCCAGGCAGCCTTTTGGCGAATAGGAGGGGAGCTGGTATTTTGTTGCCAGGTGGTTTGGTTCGAGCGGGGCCAGTGGGGTATCAGAGGCGTGAAAATAGATCGCCTGGTGCGCTTCGACGACCGGCTTTTTAATGGCAAGTTTAATCGGATTGATGCCGGCGATGAGTTCAAAGAGGATAATTGCTAACGAATAAACGTCAGCGGCCGAGGAGATCATACTGGTTGGTTGTTTTTCCAGGTCGCTGATATACAGGCGGGCGACCTCCGGCGCCATCCAGAAAGGGGAACCGCCAACCTCTTTTCTGGCTAGTTGTCCGTGCCGGTGCGCTATGCCAAAATCGATGATTTTAATTTTACCATTAGGCTGCAAAATGATGTTATATGGTTTTAAGTCAAGAAATACCCAGCCAAGGTTGTGAAAGGATTCGAGCCCGCAGATCTGCAAGGTAATATCAATGATCTGGGACATTGAGGCTGGCTTTAATTCTTTTAAGGTCTGGCCTTCAAGCAATTCCATGGCGATAAAATTCAATTTATCCTGTTCCATGCCAAAGAGATGGAATTCCGGGAAAAGTTGATGGGGAAAAGCATCATAGATGATCGCTTCCAGTGGCAGGCGCTTTTTTCTTCCAGTTTCAACCTTGATGGCGACATCCCTGTCTGTTACCGCGTCGTAAGCCCTGAATACTTGACCCATTGCGCCAGAGCCGATCTTTTCGCCGATCTGAAAGCGAGTAGCGAGGACGCCGCCAGTAGGAAAGATTGGTGCTTTCTTGTCCCTGCTGCAGTTGAATCCCGGCAGCGGGATCTGATGCGAAGGGACTTCCATTACTTTGCTGCACAAGCTGATCATCTGGTGATTCTCCTATATATTTATCGTCAAAAACGCCTAAAAATTTCAATTTTATGGTGGGCTGTGTTTGTGGTATAATCATCATTAAATTCATGAATAAGATACTGAAAAAAGAGAAACTGAACGAGAATGTGTCGCGGATAACCGTTGACGCGCCGCACATCGCCCGGGCGGCCAAACCGGGCCAATTTGTTGTTATCGTCCCGACCGAAAATGCGGAACGGATACCGCTGACGATCGCTGACACCGATACTTCAAAAGGGACAATTTCGATCATTTTCCAGATTGTCGGCGCGACGACCAAAGTTTTGGATTCACTTAAAGAGGGCGTAGAGATTGCCCATCTTTTGGGCCCGCTCGGCACTCCCTCGCATGTTGAAAAACTCGGCACGGTCGTGATCATTGGCGGTGGGGTCGGCATTGCCGAGATCTATCCGATGGTCAAGGCGATGAAGAAGGTCGGCAATGAAGTTATCACGATAATTGGTGCCAGGTGCAAAGATCTTTTGATTTACGAAAAAGAACTTAGAACACAGAGCACAGAGCTCAGAGTCACGACTGATGACGGAAGCTGCGGTCGCAAAGGATTTGTTTCCGATGAATTGAAAGACATTATCGCTGCCGGCAAAAAAATATCGCTGGTCGTTGCTGTTGGGCCTGTCCCGATGATGAGGGTCTGTTGTGATGTGACCAGGGAACATAATATTAAGACCGTTGTCTCCTTGAACCCGCTGATGCTCGACGCGACCGGGATGTGCGGTATCTGCCGCGTGACCGTCGGCGGCAAGATCAAATTTGGTTGTGTCGATGGCCCGGAATTCGACGGGCACGAAGTTGATTTTAAGGAATTGACCGACAGGTTAAAAGGTTATAAGGATGTTGAGAAAAGAGCCATGGACCATGTTTGCCGGTTGTTGGGTGGTTAAGGCGCGCTGATCAGGTAAGGCGCGGCATCGATCAGGCTTTCCGTGTCATTGTTATAATTAGCGATCGCCCCCAGGCTGTAAAAATCCCAGAAGTTATTTTCCGCTTTAATAGAAGCTGTTGTATTGTTGACCAGCCCGTTGGTGTTGCCCGACAGGTCGTTGTAGCCGCTCCGGTCGACGTTGAGATCGCCAAAGTTCGGCTGGGGGAGGCCGTAAGTTTGCGTCAAGTTGGCCGCCCGGTTATTGCCGGTCACAACATTGTAATAGAACCGCGGGGCGGCATTATCGATACTGATTCCCCAGGTGGTGTTGTTTATGATTGTGTTGGTTTCAAAGATACTGGCCTGGGCGTTGTTAAAGATTGTTACCCCGATATTGTTGCCGCTGATCGTGTTGTTGTGCGCAAAAACTTCCGCTGTCCCTTCAAGATAAAGGCCGCTCCCGCTGTTATTGCTGAAACTGTTCCCTTCAAGCGAAACTCCCGGACTGTTCCTGACCAGCAAGCCGCTGGCTGTGTTATTGGTAAAATTAGAGTTACGCGCCTGGAACCGGCTCGCATAAAAGGTTTCCAACCCGTTCCCCTTTGAGCCCTTGATAGTCGCGCCGATTACCAGAAAATCGGCTGCCTCCACAAAAAGTCCGGCCTGATTATTTAGGGAGCGGCTCTCCGTTGACGGCGTCCAAGCCGCTTCAATCGTTGAATTGTAAATACTCCCCGCGCTGCCGGATTGGTACCAGAAAGAATAGCCTTTGGTTGTGTTGAAAGAGGAAACCAGGCTTTCGTTGGTGATTGCCATCGTGCCGCCGGACTTAACGAAGATCCCGAACTGAGCGTCGGATTCGCAGCTGATATAGAGGTCGCTGTTATTAAGGGTCAAACTGCCGCTGCTCTCGATCGAAAGGTTACCGCTGCAATAAATTATTTGCGCTGAAAACGTTTCCGCGGAAATAACGCTCCGGCCGGTCCAGTAAGTGGCTGGGCGGGTGGTCGTAGTCATAGTGGTTGTGGTAGTGCTGGGTTGTCCCTGGCCGCAGCCAATGATCAGTAAAGGAAATAAAAGGATTATCCAGGCTTTCCTCATTGTTTGCGAGTTTATCATTTTGTCCTCAAAGATTCAACGAAAAAATGATATAATTACTGTTCGATGGCAGAGAAAAAAAAGCGTCAGCAGATGGTCGAGCGGCCGGTCGCCGAACGGACCCGGGATTTCCAGGAGGTCCCGCTCGGTTACACGCCGGAACAGGCGATTGAAGAGGCGAAACGTTGCCTCCAATGCAAGAATCCTCTTTGTGTTAAAGGCTGTCCGGTTGAAGTCAAAATCCCCGAATTTATCAAGTTGTTATCCGAAGGAAAGATCGCCGAAGCGGCCCAAAAGATCAAGGAAACGAACGGGCTCCCCGCGATCTGCGGCCGCGTCTGCCCGCAAGAGGAACAATGCGAACTCAAATGCATTCTGGGCGTTAAGGGTGAGCCGATAGCGATCGGTACTCTTGAGAGGTTTGTGGCGGATTGGGAGAGGGCGAATGTTAAGGCTGAAGTAGCAAGTAGCAAGGGGCAAGTAGCAGGAAAAAAGGTAGCAGTTATCGGCTCAGGCCCAGCCGGGCTTACCTGCGCCGGTGACCTGGCGCGGCTTGGCTATCAGATAACGATATTTGAATCACTCCATGTGACCGGGGGTGTTTTGACCTACGGCATTCCGGAATTTCGTCTTCCTAAAGCGATCGTTAACCTCGAAGTTGAATATGTCAAAACGCTCGGCGTTGAAATCAAGACCGATATGCTGATCGGGAATGTTTACACGGTCGAGGAACTGTTAAAAGAATACAAAGCGGTCTTTATCGGTTCTGGCGCTGGTTTACCGAAGTTCATGGGTATCCCGGGTGAGAACCTTGATGGCGTTTATTCTGCCAATGAGTATCTATTCCGAGTTAACATGATGAAGGCGTGGAAATTCCCGGAATATTTAACGCCGGTTAAGATCGGGAAGAAGGTTGCGGTCGTCGGTGGCGGGAACGTGGCAATGGATTCGGCCCGTGTTTCCCTCCGTTTAGGCGCGGAAGAAGTCACGATCCTTTACCGCCGGACACAGGAAGAGATGCCAGCTCGCAAGGAGGAGATACATCGCGCGGTGGAAGAGGGGATCATTTTTAAAATCCTGACTTTACCGGTCAAATATCATGCCAACAAGGATGGCTGGGTTACTGAAGCGGAATGTATCCAAATGGAGTTGGGTGAGCCGGATTCATCTGGCCGGCGCCGGCCAGTCGAAATTCCCAATTCCGCATTCCGCATCCCAGTCGACACGGTCATTGTCGCGATCGGTAATTCACCCAATCCCCTGATCCCCCTTCGTACCCCATCCCTAAAAACCGAGAAGTGGGGTGGCGTGATAATCACGGAGAACGGGGCAACTTCGATCCCGTCCGTCTACGCTGGCGGCGACATTGTCCGCGGCGCCGCCACCGTTATCTCCGCCATGGGAGACGGCAAAAGGGCCGCCAAAGCGATCCACGCGCTTCTCTCCGCTTAGTTATTCTGATATAATCTAAAATCATGTACCGAACCAACATTTGTGCTGAATTAAGGGCGAAAGACGTTGATAAAACAGTTGAATTGGCCGGCTGGGTCCATCGCCGGCGGGACCATGGCGGGTTGATCTTTATCGACCTGCGCGATCGCTCCGGGCTTGTCCAGGTCGTCTTTAGCAGTAAAGATGCCGATCTTCATCTCAAAGCTCAGGAACTTCGGATCGAATACGTAATTTCCGTTAAAGGGAGAGTTGTCAAACGTTCTCCGGAGACGGTCAATAAGGATATGCCGACCGGGGAGATCGAGATCGCGGCAGAAAGTTTGCAGATATTGAACACCGCCAAGACCCCGCCGATCGAAATTGCCGACGCCAGGACCGAGCCGGACGAGACAGTCCGCCTAAAATATCGTTATATTGACTTGCGCAAGGATAAAATGCGCGAAAATCTTGTTTTCCGCCACAAAGTAGTTAAAGCGATGGGCGATTATCTCGATAACCAGGGCTTTCTCGAGATCGAAACGCCGTTCCTGACCAAATCGACGCCGGAAGGTGCGCGCGATTACCTTGTTCCCAGCCGGGTTAATCCGGGGCGTTATTATGCCCTGCCGCAATCGCCGCAGCTCTTTAAGCAGATCCTGATGGTTGCCGGGATGGAAAAGTATTTCCAGGTCGTCCGCTGTTTCCGTGACGAGGACCTGCGCGCCGACCGCCAGCCCGAATTTACCCAGCTTGATATTGAAATGTCTTTTGTCAGCGAGCAGGAGATCATCGACCTGATCGAGGACATGCTCAAACATTCGCTTAGCGCGATCGAAAAAGATATCGACCAATACCGTGGCAAACATATCCCGAAGATCGACCAGGCTTTTCCCCGGCTTTCCTGGGAAGAGGCGATGTCGAGATACGGGAGTGATAAGCCGGACACCAGGTTCGGACTAGAATTGGTTGATGTCAGTGATTTAGTTCGGAGTTGCGAGTTTGGAGTATTTAGTAAAACTGTTGCGGCTGGCGGGATAGTCAAGGGGATTAATGTTAAGGGAGGGGAAAAGCTTTCCCGGGCCGATCTCGATAAGCTTGAAGAAGAAGCGAAGAAGCTTGGCGCCAAGGGGATGGCCTGGATCGCGCTGTCGGCCGGCGGGATGAAGTCGCCGATCGTTAAATTTTTCAAGCCAGAAGAAATTAATGCGATTGTTGAAAAAATGAAAGGGGAGAACGGCGATACTCTTATCTTCTGTGCCGATAAGCCAAAAGTTGTCCATAATGTTTTGGGTGAGCTTCGGTTGCAATTAGGAAAGAAGATGAACTTGATCGATAATAACGCGTTCCATTTCCTCTGGGTGACCGATTTCCCGCTTTTTGAATATAGCGAGACCGAAAAACGGTGGGTTTCGAACCACCATCCATTCACCGCGCCGCACGGCAACTGGGATGACCTGGAAGAGCGGTTTGTAAAAGAGCCGGCAACGGTCAAAGCCCAGGCATACGACCTGATCTTGAACGGCACGGAGATCGGCGGCGGCTCCGTCAGGATCCATCGGCCGGATATCCAAGCCAAGATTTTCAAGCTTTTGCGCCTGACTGAAGAAGAAACAAAGAGAAGGTTTGGCTTTTTTCTCGAAGCGCTGGAATACGGGGCGCCGCCGCACGGCGGGATCGCCTTAGGACTCGACCGCTTAGTTATGTTATTGGCGGGGATGGATTCGATCCGCGACGTGATCGCTTTCCCGAAGACCCAATCTGCTTTATGCCCGCTCTCCGGCGCGCCGGACGAGGTTAATCCTTTGCAGCTTAAAGAACTGCATATTAAAAGTACTTGATGCGATCGGGGCTTATTCGAGGCGGAAAAAACTGTTAGGCCGATAACCCTGCTTAATAATATACTCGTCAATGCTTCTTCTGATCGGAACGGAAAAACAAGCGTCGTTAGTATCGGAGTAATATAAGTAATTTCTTGCCCGGGTTAAGAATTCCTTTCCTTTTTCCCTGTTGCCCAAAATGCCGGCAAAAAAATATGGTAATGAGCGGGGGGCAAAATCTTCAATCTCATCCACCTCATTCTTAAAGCCCTCTATAACATCGTCAAAATCATCGCTAATCGGCAGCACGTCGCAGAACCTTAGATTGCGCCGTTCATAATCAAAGATCAAGTTCTTTAGTTTGAAATCCGATGTTCCCATGCCGGTTTCGGCATACAAGGTGGACATTGCCAGGCCGACCTGGTAAAAGAAAGAATCAATAATCCAATCTTTCTTGATCCTGCCCAAATATTTTAGCCCGTCAATGCCAAAGAGGAATTCCCGAAAGAGGATGCTGACATTCTTATAGTCATTGAATGGTAGGGTGGTAAAACCGAATGGGGAGGGGACAAGCGGCGTTTTTTTGCGCATCATGTTGAACAGCTCATATTCATCTTTTACCGGGTCGCTCTTTTCGCCCGCATTTTCGCTTTTTTCGATTGCGACGGCAAAGCTGCGCTTTATTTTATCTGGGCCATAAATAACTACGCGTGAAATATCTTTGATTGCCCCCTGATCAACAAGTCTTATCTCGACCCTGTCTATATGCTGGGGAACGATCCCCATTTTTGAGGCGATATCAAAAAGATAGTTTGGTTCATTATGCGGTTGGCCATCATCGGTGACTTGGGAAAAGATCGCCCTTGTGCACAGATTGAAATATTTGTTTCCTCCCAAGAACTGCGTGTTGTAACGACGCCCTTCTTCATCAATATATCCGATCCTGTATAGCAATTTTTGCAGGTGATCGCGTGGCTTAGGCGGCAGGATGCTGTCGGCGAGGGCTAAAAATGTGTCATCGTAGACCTGCGCTTGAGAACGTAAGAGGGAGGGGAGGGCGGGAGCGGGAAAAGCGGTCAAGCATCGGTTATCGCTAAAACGGTTGCCGGACAGGCGTTTTTCGGCCGCCGCAATCGGAACAAAGAACATTTCACCATTCACTTTAAAATTGTAGATTATTTCGGACGGAAAATAAATCCGCTCCTCCTGGTTCGCCAGAAAAGGGAGCAGTGGCGATGTTTCCAGGGTAAAGGAAAACAACTCGCTTAAACGGTTGAGGTCAAAATAATCCGTTTTTTTGACCGCTGCAACAAACTTCAAAAAGAATCTCAGGGCGGCCTTGTCCCGGCTGGCTTTTGGCGGCAAACTGTTGATCAACTTTGTTATTTCTTCGGTGGTCTTGCAATCCATAATCTTTTCCGGGTAGAACAATGGGTCAGCTTCGCTGCGCAACTGACGCAGGATTTCGATCATGATCTCAGGGTGCCCTTGCAGCGACGCAATAAACTTTTGCATGTCGATGCCGGGGTCAAGAGAGCGGCATAGTTTGGCCGCGGAATGGTACAGATTGATGAAACTAAAATATAATCGTTCGCCCAGGGGTAATTCGCGGCGGCGCACCTCGTGCTATTTTCGCAAATCACTGATTGACTGGTCCACCTTTGTGTTGTTGTGAGAAATTGAGCAGG
>JAQVPA010000090.1 GCA_028702315.1 Candidatus Margulisiibacteriota bacterium | reverse complement strand
ATCTCATGCAAATGGCTACGCTCACGACCATGCTGCCGGCGCTCTTGCTTTCCGGTTTTACTTTTCCGATCGAAAACATGCCGCTCTTCTTGCAGGGCGTGTCGCTTTTTGTGCCGGCCCGTTATTTTATTGAGATCTTGCGGTCGATCTATTTGAAAGGGGTCGGGCTGACGTGCTTCTGGCCGGATTTTACCCTGATGCTGCTGCTCAGTATTTTCTTTGTCAGGATAAGCGTTTTGAGCTTTAAAAAGAGGTTAGACTGATGTTTGACAGCCGGCTCTTCCATTTCATGAAAAAAGAGATCCTCCAGCTGCTGCGTGACCGGCGGATGCTCTTTGTCGCCCTGGGGATGCCGGTTATCCAGCTCTTGCTGCTTGGCTATGTCGCTTCCATGGATATCCGGCATGTTTCGACCGCCGTGCTGGATGAGGATAAAACTTATTACAGCCGGCAGTTCCTTGATCGGTTTCGCAATAATTCCTATTTCGATTTTAACTATTACGTCACCGACCAGAAACAGCTGGCCGCGCTGCTCGATAAGGGCAAGGCCAAGCTGGGGATCCGCCTGCCGCATAAATTTGGCCAGAAGATCGCCCGCGGTGATCAAGCCGACGTTCTGATGGCGATCGATGGGACCAACGCTTCGCAAGCGACGATCATCCAGGGCTATGTCGGCTCGATCAGCTATCAGGCGGGGGCGGATATTTTTGCCCATCGGCTGGCGCAGAAGGGCCAGCAGTTGTTCCTCCAGCCTTTGTTCGACATGCGGACCCGGATCTGGTACAACGGCGACCTGGAAAGCCGCAATTTTTTTGTGCCGGGGATATTTGCCCAACTGCTCATGCTGATCAGCATGATCCTGACGACCTCTTCGATCGTCAAGGAAAAGACCCGCGGCACGATGGAAATGCTTTCGGTCACGCCGCTCCGGCCGATGGAAGTGATCATGGGGAAACTGATCCCCTTTGCCGCCGTGGCCATGTTTGATGTGGTGATTGTCTTCCTGATCGCGACTCTCTGGTTCCAGGTGCCGATGCGGGGGAGTGTCCTGCTATTGTTCCTGCTGGGAGCGGTTTTCCTGACGGCCGGACTAGGCACTGGCGTCATGATCTCGACTTTTGCCCGCAACGAGCGCCAGGCGGGGATGGCGAATCTCTTGGTGACCGCGCCGCAAATGATCCTGTCCGGGTTTATCTTCCCGATCGCTAATATGCCGCTCTTTATCCAATTCATTACCTATTTTATCCCGCTCCGCTATTTCCTGAATATCGTGCGCGAGCTTTTCCTTAAAGGAACGGGCATCACTTACCTTTGGGTCGAAGCTCTGCCGCTGGCGTTGCTTGGGGTTGTTATCCTGACGGTTAGCGTGCTGAATTTCCGGAAGAAGATCGAATAGACTTATGATAGAATAGGAGGAATTTAATGATGAAAAATTTACTGATGAAAAGAATGCTGGTGGTGGCGGGAACAATATTTTTACTGGCGGACTTGGCCCAAGCAATGACCCTTAAGGAGAGTATTGACCAAGCGACCCAAGCCAATCCGACGGTCATCTCTTACCGAAAAAAACTGGATGCGGCTAATGCCCGTTTAAACCAGGCGATCGGCTCTTTTATGCCGACCGTACAACTTAACGGTTCTTACGGCAAAGCGTACACTTCACCGTCCACGGTCCAGATCACGACTGGCGGCGTTACCCAGAATTTTACTTTTGGCACCGACGCGACCGCGACGAACAAGTCGTTGCAAGGGACTCTTTCACAGCCGATCTTTGTCGCGGGGTTGTTTCCCGGGCTCAAGATCGCCCAAAAAGGGGCGGATATCGCCAAGGAAGACCTTAATAATATTCTTGTCGATACGCAATTCAACGTGACCCAATCGTATTTTAATGTCTTGCTGGCGGAGAAATCCCTGAAGCTTGCCGACGACCTGCTGAACATGGCAAAATCGCACTTTGACCAGGTGAACGCGATGCTGATGGCGGGGACGGCGACTAAAGCTGACTTGCTGCGAGCCGAAGTGCAGGTCGCGAATAATGAAGTTGCGCTGACCAAAGCCAAGAATGGCCTCGATATCGCCAAGGACGCGTTTAACAACGCTCTCGGCCGCGATATTGAAACCCCGGTCGAGCTGACCGATGTCGGATTTACCGGCCAATTAGGGAGCGTCCCCGCGTATAAGCAATTATTGGCAATGGCGTTTGATAACCGGCCCGATTGGAAACAATTTGTGTTGACCACCCAGGTTGGGGAAGAAAATGTCCGGGTCGCCCAGGCAGAAATGATCCCCTCGGTAATGTTATCGGGCCAGGCCGGGAACCAAGGCGTTTCTTACCCCTCTTTTGATAACAATACTAACGCCTGGTCGGTGACCGGCGCGGCTTCCTGGACGCTGTTTAACGGCTTGAGCAACTTGAATAAGGTTAAAGAAGCGAGCGCTAACCTTGACGCGCAAAAAGCGAGCGAGGAACAGGTTCGCAACAGTATCGCTTTGGAAGTGCGTGACTCTTTCCTGAACCTGAAGAGCGCGTTTGAAACGATCGGTTCGGCCCGTAAAGCGGTGGAATCGGGCAAGGAGAGCTATAAAGTCTCCGATCTCCGTTATACATCAGGCGTCGGCACCAACCTTGAAGTTATTGACGCCCAGGTGGCGCTGAACCAGGCGAGCGTGAATTATCTGCAGGCGTTATTCGACCTGGAGATCGCCAAAGCGAAGCTTAATAAAGTCGTTGGAAAAGAGGTGCTTTAAAAATGCAAAATGCTAAATTTAAAATCCAAAGGTGGATGTGGGTCGTCGGTGTTATTGTTTTATTGTTGGTGAGCTGGTTTGGTTATCGCTGGTGGAACAGGGATGTGGTCATGGTGAAAACGGCCACGGTTGCCAAAGGGGTCATTGAAGAAGTGATCTCATCCAGCGGAGTAGTGGACGCGCCGGTTTATGAGCTGGGGACAAAACTTGGCGGGAAGATCGGCGTCTGGAAAGTCAGGGAGGGGGATCGGGTAAGAGCCGGACAGCTCTTGGCGGAATTAGACAGTTACGAGCAGGCCGCTAATGATTTTCAGCGGACAGCTAAACTTTACGAACAGGGAGTAATGAGTAAACAATCATACGACGCCGCGAAAACAATGTTTGAATCTTCCCGTATCATTTCGCCGAACGCCGGTATCGTGGCCAAAATCGAGTTTGATGAAGGAGAGACGGTTGTCCCGGGCCAGATGGCGGTTACGGTCGTCAATTACGATAAATCATGGATCGAAGCTCAGATCGATGAGATCGATATCGCCAACGTCAAGGTTGGCGACCGGGTCAAGATCACGTCGGATGTCTATCCGGACAAGGTGTTTGACGGCGAGCTTTACTGGATCGCGCCGCTGGCGGAGCTCCGCAAGGTCGGCGGCCGGGTCAAAATGGATGAAGAATCATATGTTTTCCCCTGCAAAGTTAAATTCCTCGGCAACCATGAAGATCTCAAGGTCAATATGTCGGTCAATGTTGATATCGCGACCAAGAAGAACCCGGATGCCCTGATCGTCCCGCGCGAAGCCTTGATCAGCAAGGATGACAAGGCTTATGTTTTTGTGATCAACAAGTTTAATCGGGCCAAAGAAACCAAGATCGAGATCGGGATACGTACGGTCAGCAGTATTGAGGCGCTGAGCGGCGTCGCGGCTGGCGACCAGGTTGCCGTGAGTAATGTCAGCAAGCTTAAAAACCGGGGGAGAGTCAAAATTGAAAGATAATGTTGTTGTTCGGATCTCGGAGGTCAAGCGGACCTACCAGATGGGGACGGTCGAGGTCAATGCCTTGCGCGGGATCAATCTGCAGATCGGCCGGGGCGAGTTTGTTTCGATCATGGGGCCGTCCGGTTGCGGTAAGTCGACCTTGATGCATATTGTCGGCTGTCTTGACCGCCCGTCGAGCGGGCATGTCCATTTGGACGAGGTTGACGTTGATGAGCTGGACGATAACTCGCTCGCCGAGATCAGGAACAAGAAGGTCGGCTTTGTTTTCCAAACCTTCAACTTGCTGCCTAAACTGAACGCGGTCGAGAATGTCGAGCTGCCGCTGATCTACGCTGGCGTTAACTTTGAAGAGCGCCGCCAGAAAGCGGCCAAACTATTGGAAACAGTCGGCCTTAAAGAAAGGA
>JAQVPA010000030.1 GCA_028702315.1 Candidatus Margulisiibacteriota bacterium | reverse complement strand
TATAATTATCTGGTGCACGCGGTGGCGGCCGCGCGCAACGGCATAACTTTTCTCTCCAATCGAAAAGAGGTCAACCCGCAACGGATCGGCATGATCGGATTATCCTGGGGCGGAGTTTTGACTATCCTGACCAATGGAATGGACGATCGCCTGCGTGCCGCGGTCAACGTTTTTGGCGCCGGTTATATCCCGGAAGGTTGCACCTGGGAAGAGATCTTCACCGCCATGCCGGCGAACGATAAAAATCTCTGGAATAATTTCCTTGATCCAAAAAATTTCCTGGCAACCCAGCATGCCCCGATCCTTTTCATTACTGGCACTAACGACCATTGTTATTATCTAACCACTTTTCAAAAAAGCTATGAAGATGTCACCGCACCAAAGAAATTCCTCTTGATACCAAACCTCCGCCACAAATTCACTCCGGTGGTCCAATCCCCCGCTCTTGTCTGGCTTGACCAAAAGCTGAAAACAGGCGGCAGTTTTCCAGTAATTAATGAGCTGCCGGTTTTTACCAAGGGGGCCGACAAGGTTCTGCTCTCCTGCCGGGTCGAGGTCCACAGCACAGTAAAAAGCGCCAAGCTTTATTACGCCCTAGGCGGCCCGCAGGAATGGACGGATAAAAAATGGAAAGAACTCCCATCTCATCAGGAAAACGGGATATATTTCTTTAGCATTTCTACCAACCTGATAAAGCCAGAAATCATGTATTACATGACGGTCAAAGATAACCATGGGGGAGTTACTTCATCGCTTGTCCGGTCACTCTTCGCGGTCAAACTGAAAGATGGAAGAAAAACTTACGCTTATACCGCCCCGATCGAACGAATCTACCGGCACCAGACACCAATCACCCTGATCGGCACAACTGAAAGCCGGAATATCGGTTATATCTATTCCAAACCTGACTTGGCCTATCTTACCTACGAAAATCCCAACTAATCCACCGCGAATGGCTTGTCTTTCTTAAAATCCGGCAGATAAATTTCGCTGCTTGCCAATTCTTGAGTATATAGGTTATGCAAGCCTATCTTAGCGGCGTGATCGACAATTCTCCGGTATTCTTCTGGTTGCAACCTTCGGGAAAGCTCCGGAAATTCATTGGCCCGAAATTGAGGGCTATATTGCGCCATGATACTGACCCAAATATCTTTGGAAAGCGAAGCGATAAAATCAAGCACCTTTTCGCTGTCAGCTAAATTATTCGGCAAGACCAAATGCCTGACTAACAATCCTTTGACCGCGACGCCGTCGCCATTTAATTTGATCTGCCCCACCTGCCTAAACATTTCTGTGAGCCCTTCCCGCGTCCTTTCAACATATTTTTTCGCGCCGGAATATTTAAGGGCCTTTTCATTATCATAATATTTAAAGTCCGGCAAATAAATATCGATCTTGCCATCTAACTTTTTTAACAAGTCGATTGAATCGTACCCACCGGTATTATAAACAACTGGCAGTTTTAATCCCTCTTTCCTGGCCAGGTCCAAAGCGGCAATGACCTGCCGCCCATAATGCGTCGGCGAAACCAAGTTAATGTTATGACAATTTTTCCCCTGCAGTTCGAGCATGATTTCGACCAGCCTCTCAACCCCAACTTTATAACCATTCCCCCCCTGGCTGATCTGATAATTTTGGCAATAGACGCACTTCAGGCAGCATTTGGCGAAAAAGATCGTCCCCGATCCGCGGCTGCCCGAGATCATCGGCTCCTCGCCATGATGCGCACAGTAACAAGAAAGAAGACACGATTGCAATAACGTTTGATCCATACTATTATTATATCGTGATTTTGGCGCAAGGAGGGACATATGGTTGAATTAAAATATGCCAAAGAGTCCAATATCCATTATCGCGCCTGGTCGGCAATGCAGACCAAAGCTGTTTTGTTGCTTGTCCACGGCATGGGTGCCCACACCGACCGCTGGAATTTCCTGGCCGACTTTTTCGCCGCCAAAGGTTATTCCTCTTATGGGCTCGAATTAAAAGGGTTTGGCCATACTCCCGACCGCCCGCGCGGACACATCGATTCGCTCAATATCTATTATCAGGATATTCTTAAGCTTTTGGAAATAATTAAGCGGGAGAACCCGGGCAAGAAAGTCTTTTTGCTGGCTGAAAGTATGGGCGGCTTGATCGCTTTCATGATATCTTGCCTCTATCCTGATACTTTTGCCGGGCAGATCCTCATCGCTCCTGCTTTTGCTAACGGGATGAAAATTCCGATCTCCGCCTACCTAACCTTGGTTGGGCTCTATCTTTTTAATCCGAAAAGAACGATCGATATGCCGTTTACTTCAGCTATGTGCACGCGCGATGTCGCTTACCAAAAAGTAATGGACAATAACCCGGACGAACACCGTAAAGCAAGCTTAAGGCTACTGATAGAAATACTATTTGCCCAGCTGAAAGCACCAGGCTTGAGTAAAAAGCTTAATATCCCCACGCTTTTTTTGATCCCCGGTAAAGATTATCTGGTGGACGAAAAGCCAGGGCGGAAGTTATTCGACAAGTTAACGCTCAAAGATAAAACCAAGATAGAATACCCGGAAATGCTCCATGCTCTGTCGATCGAACAGGACCGGGAAAAAGTGTTTAACGACATTTTAGGATGGCTGGGAAAAAGGGCATGAAGTATCTCCTCGCTATCGACCAAGGGACCACCGGTAGCCGCGCAATAATCTACGATAGAAAAGGCCGCCAGGTCACCAGCGCTTACCAGGAATTCCCGCAATATTTCCCCAAACCAGGCTGGGTTGAGCATGATCCGGAAGAGATCTGGCAAAGTGTTTATTCAACCATCCAGAAAGTTCTGGCCAAAGTCCCGGTTTCTTCTATCGCCGCGATCGGCATCACCAACCAGCGGGAAACAACGGTCATCTGGGATAAGAACACAGGTAAACCGGTCCATCGTGCAATAGTCTGGCAATGCCGGCGAACAGCGGAGCGCTGTGACCAGTTAAAGAGAAAAAAAGGGCTGAGTGGTTTTATTCGTAAACGGACAGGGCTTCCTATCGATGCTTATTTCTCGGCTACAAAGATCGAGTGGATACTCAACAAAGTTAAAAGTCAAAAGTCAAAAGTCCTGCCTGCCGGCAGGCACGGCAAAAATATTGTTTTTGGGACAACTGACACTTGGATACTTTGGAAACTGACAGGGGGTCAATCACACGCTACGGATTATACGAACGCCTCAAGAACGATGCTGTTTAATATTGAAAAGCTTAAATGGGACAAGAACATCCTCAAGATCTTTAAAATCCCTGAAAGCATCCTTCCCAAAGTCCTCCCCTCTTCCGGCAACTTCGGCAAAACAGTCAAGATCGGCAAGTTGCCGGCGGGGATACCAATAACTGGAATTGCTGGTGACCAGCAGGCGGCACTATTCGGCCAGACCTGTTTTGAATCAGGAACGATCAAGAATACTTACGGCACCGGCTGTTTCATGCTCTTGAACACAGGAAAAAAGAAAGTTCTCTCAAAATATGGTTTGATCACGACCCTCGCCTGCGGCCCGGAAGGAAAAGTCGCTTACGCGCTCGAAGGATCGATTTTTGTTGCTGGGGCGGCGGTCCAGTGGCTGCGCGACCAGCTCGGTATACTGAAAAAGTCATTCGACTCCGAAAAGATGGCGTTGTCGGTCAAAGATAATGCCGGCGTTTATTTTGTCCCTGCTTTTGTTGGGCTGGGCGCCCCTTACTGGGATCAAAATGCAAGGGGAATGATCGTCGGGCTGACCAGAGGGACAAATCGTAACCATTTGGTCCGCGCGGCGCTTGAGGCGATGTGTTATTCAACGAAAGATGTGCTGGAAACAATGAGAAAGGACGCGGGATTAGGGATCAGGGATTTGAAAGTTGACGGCGGAGCAGTCGCGAATAATTTCCTTTGCCAGTTCCAAGCGGATATTTTAAGGATTAACATCATTCGGCCAAAGATCATCGAAACAACCTCGCTTGGTGCGGCTTATTTAGCCGGGCTGGCGGTTGGATTCTGGAAAAATTCAGCGGAGATCAAGAAGTTTTGGCGGGTCGGCAAGATATTCAACGCTCAAAGCTCAAAAGCCAAAGCTGATGAACTGTATCTGGCCTGGAAAAAAGCGATCAGGAAATGTCTTGGCCCGGCTTGACCTTTCCCAATTCCGCCCAAAATCGAGCCACCTCACCTGAAAGATGTCCCAATATTTCGTTTTTTGCGCTTGCCTTCTCATAGTAGAGGGAAATCAACTCTTCCCCTCCAGTCTTAAAAACAGTTAAAATTTGGTGAGCCAATATTTTCAGTTTATCTTCTTTGTGGTCACGGATAAGATTTTCTTTCCGCGCTCCTATTTCCAATATACTGTTATATAGCCCTTTGCCTATCCGATGAGACAATTCTTCTTGTTGGACCTCTCCACAGGCACAAGTCAAATAACGATAAAGAAAATAAGTATTTTTGGGGCTGTAATTATTCTGGATCCAGGTCGCCACTCTTTTCCCCCAAGGCGTCATTGTAACCGGAGGGAACTGTTTTGCCGCCTCAGCAGCACGCTTCTCAACGCCGCCAACCACCATTTTCAAACTTATTATTGTCAGCGGCAAACTAAAATGTTTCATTGGGTCGCCCTCCTTGTTTTTCTGTTTAATTTCGACACTCACTCTTCCCGCTTTTTTATCGCCCGCTCCTGGCACAAATTTCACTGAATTTTGGGATTGGCTAGGATTGGCGTTTCCGAATTAAGACGGCCCTCACCCAATTTCCGACTATCAAAGATTTTTTGTCGACCACCCTCTCCCATAGGGAGAGGGATTTGGGTGTTTACTTAAATTCCTTAAAATAGCTAGGAAAGTTCAAAACCCTTAACCAAACATGGATAATTTTTATTAAGGTTGGTAGAATATCTATTGATGAAAGAAATTAAGAAGAAGTTTGCCAGGACAATGCGAAAAAAGCCGACCAAAGCCGAAAAAATAGTTTGGGAACTCCTTCATAATCGTAAATTTAATGGATACAAATTTCGTCGGCAACACGTAATTGAAGGTTTTATTTTGGACTTTTATTGCCATGAGCTCCGTTTAGGGATCGAAGTTGATGGGTCAATCCATTTTAAAAGACAAGAATATGACCGTTTACGACAAGATATCATAGAATCCGAATGCATCAGCATTCTACGTATCACCAACAATGAGCTCAAAGAACGTAAACGCTCGATTATCGACAAACTGACAAAACTATTGGCAGACCCTCAAACCCCTCTCCCTATGGGAGAGGGCAGTAAAGAAAGAACAACCGATAAGGAGAAAATCGGGTGAGGGCAATAAGGGAGACTTCAGCGTGAGGGCAGCTTATGACATTATAATCATCGGCGGCGGGGTGACCGGGGCGGCGATCGCCCGGGAGCTTTCCCGCTACAAGCTCAAGATAGCTCTGCTTGAGAAAGAAGCCGAACTGGCCTTTGGCGTCTCAAAATCCAACAGCGGCATCATCCACCCCGGTACGCAAAACCCACCCAATTCATTAAAAGGGCGGCTTTGCGTTCAGGGAAATAAGTTGACCAAGCAAATAGCCAAAGAGCTCGGCGTAGACTTTAAAGAAGTCGGCGAATTAATTGTAATTTTTAATCAAGCCGATCTTACTAGACTCTTGGAGATAAAAAAAGAAGCGGAAGAGTTGGGTGTTGGCGGATTGCGAATCGTCGATCGCTTGTGGTTGCGTAAACATGAGCCAAACCTCAACCCCGAAGTTTACGCTGCTTTATATGCCCCGACAGCAGGCATTATCTCCCCCTATCGCTGGGTATACGACCTGGCGGAAAATGCAGCCAGAAACGGCGTGGAGATTTTCCTTGAACATAAAGTTATAGATATTAGACAATCTGGAAGCCTGCGGCTAAACGCCGCGGCTTCCAGATTTGAAGTTCTCTGTTCCCAAGGAAACCGCGAAGTTAATTCACAGGTTTCCTTGGGCGCAAAATATATCATTAATGCCGCCGGTCTCTATGCTGATGAAATATCCGGAATGGTCGGAATAAATGACTTTACAATCAAGCCGCGCAAGGGCGAGGAATTCATCCTCGACAAGAAACGCGAATACCTTTCTAACCATATTATCTTCCCTCTCCCCTCGCCAATCTCTAAGGGGATACTAGTCATCAAAACATCGGATGGAAACCCGATGATCGGACCGACCGCCCAAGAGATTGAAGACAAGGAAGATCTGTCCACTTCAGATGAAGGTTTGAAGAAGGTCCTGGAAGGGGCTAAAAGGATGATTCCTTCGATCGATGAGAATGACATCATTTCCTATTTTGCCGGCTTGCGCCCCACGGCCGGCAAGGATTTTATTATCCGGCATGAAGATAAAGCCCCCGGCTTCATCAATGTTGCCGGGATCCAATCCCCGGGGCTAACCTCTGCGCCGGCAATCGCGTTAATGGTCACCAATCTATTAAAAAATAATGGCTTGAAACCAAGAAAGAAATGGTTTTTCCAAAAGTATCGCCAGAGAACGATCCATCTCTTTGATATCCCTTTTAATAAAACCAAAGAGTTAATGAAAGAAGATCCTTCATATGGCGAGATCGTCTGTCGCTGTGAGATGGTCTCGGCTAAAGAAGTGCGCGATGCCATTAAACGGGGAGCCAGAACCCTTGATGGGATCAAATTCAGGACCAGGGCGCAAGCCGGCCGCTGCCACGGCGGCTTCTGCACTACTCGGATCATGAAGATCATGGCGGAAGAGCTCAATATCCCGCTGACCGAAATTACTAAAAGAGGGGAAGGATCGGAGATCGTCAAGGAGAATAGAGATTCGCGTACCGCGTAACGAGAAAATGATTACACGAGACTTAGTTATTATTGGAGGAGGGCCAGCCGGCATGGCGGCGGCGGTCGCGGCACAAAAAGCCGGAGTGAAAGATATTTTACTCCTTGAGCGCGACCAATACCTCGGCGGCATCCTTAACCAGTGCATTCATACCGGCTTCGGTCTGCATCATTTCAAGAAAGACCTGACCGGACCGGAATACGCTGATCGATTTATCAAACAGATTGAAGCGATCAGGGATATTGAGGTCAGCTTGAAGTCGTTTGTCGTCAGATTAACCAAGGACAAAATCTTAACTTATTTAAAACCGGGCAAACTTGAAGAGATCAAAGCAAAAGCGCTGATTATGGCGACCGGTTGCCGGGAAAGGACCAGGGAAATGACCCACATCTCCGGTACCCGCCCCGCCGGGATCTACCCCGCCGGCCTTGCCCAAAAGATGATAAATATTGAGGGTCTGCTTCCAGGCAAAGAAGTCGTCATTATCGGTTCCGGTGACATCGGTTTAATAATGGCGCGCCGCTTCACCTTGGAAGGGGCAAAAGTTAAAGCCGTAATTGAAATACAAGAAAAAACCCGAGGGTTGATCAGAAATGTCGTCCAATGCCTTGAGGACTTTAGCATCCCCCTCTACTTCCGCCACCGGATCGCTAAAATTTACGGCAAAGACCGGGTAGAAAAAGTTTTAGTTGAAAACACGGTCAATGGTGAAACATTTGAATTGCCCTGCGATACTGTCCTGATCTCGGTCGGCCTTATTCCGGAGAATGAATTGATCGAGATGGCCTGCGTCGAGATCGATAAAAAAACAAATGCGCCTGTTTCCAAAGAAGTGAATAAGTGTTCGATCGAGGGAATATTCGTTTGCGGCAATTCTTACAAGGTCTATGACCTGGTCGATAATGTCACCAGGGACAGCGTCAAGGCCGGCCAGATGGCGGCGGAGTATTTAAAAGGGTTAAAATGATCAAAAAAATAACTTGTATCGAATGCCCCGTCGGCTGCCAGCTCGAGGTTGAGACTGACCAAAGCGGGCACGTCATCAAAGTGACCGGCAATAAGTGCGAAAAAGGCCCGGTTTATGCCAAGCAGGAGACCGAGAACCCGATGAGGATATTAACCTCCATTGTTTTAACCGAAGGACTGGACCTCAAAATGGTCCCGGTCAAGACGAATAAACCGATCCCGAAGGCAAAGCTAATGGAAGCAATGGCCGCGGTGAAAAAACTAAAGTTAACCAAGCAAGTAAAAGTGGATGAAACGATCGCTTCAGATTTTCTTGGTCTTGGCGTTGACTTGATAGCAACCCGCCCGGCTAGTTTTAACTCTCATTAATTCGGACACGGTCGCAAATTTGTAACCTTTTGCTTTCAAGCGCTTTATCATCTGGGGTAAAGCCGCCACGATCTCCCGGCTGTTATCGTGCATCAGGATGATCGAACCTCGCCTGGTCTGGGCCACTACCCGGTTGGCGATCGAATCGGCCGTCCGCATCCCTTTTTTCTGGCGCAAATAATCATCAGCGCTGACCGTCCAGAGAACGGTCCGGTATTTTTCCTTAGCGATCAGCTTCTGTTTTTTCGCCGGCAAGTGGCCGTGCGGCGGCCGGAACAAATTATCCACTTCGTTGGCATGGCTGATGATCAGGTCCGAGGTGCGCCGCAGTTCAGCTAGGAATTTCTTATCATTGATCTCGGTAAGCCGCGAGTGGTAATAGGTATGGTTGCCGATCTCATGGCCTTCGTCCGCCATCCGCTTAATTATCAGGTTATTCTTTTCTATTTTTCTGCCAATCACAAAAAACGTCGCCTTGATCTTTTCCCTTTTCAGAATATTAAGGATTTTATCCGTTACGCCAAAAGTCGGACCGTCATCAAAGGTCAGGGAAATGAGTTTGGAGGCGCCGCCGCGCCTGATCACAGCTGCCTCCGAATAAAACGCTAATAGGATGCTCACCAGGATAAGAGCAAGGACGTATCTCCTCATTAATCACCCATGACTTTAATGATTATGCGTTTGCGGCGCTGGCCGTCGAATTCGCTAACCTCAAAGATGATCTTCATTGCTCCTATTTTACTCCTCCCAATATTCCCGGTCAAAGATATAGTATAATATCTTAACATGTTCAATTCGACTACAAACCAGGGATTGACCGAAAGCGCCGCCAGAGAACGTTTAAAAAAAGAGGGCTATAACGAACTTCCTTCCCAAAAAAAGCTCGGTTTTTTTGTTATCCTCTGGAATGTTGTCAGGGAACCGATGCTCCTCCTTCTCCTTATCAGCGGTTCGATCTACCTTGTGCTCGGGGACATCAAGGACGCCCTGATGCTGATGACCTTTGTCATCGTCGTGATCGGGATCACTTTTTACCAGGAGAGGAAGACCGAACGGGCGCTCGAAGCGCTCCGCGACCTCTCCAGCCCCCGGGCGCTCGTCATCCGCGACGGCGACCAGAAAAGGATTTCCGGGCGCGAGGTCGTCCGTGAAGACATCATTATTTTGCGCGAAGGGGACCGTGTCCCCGCCGACTCGACAATTATCTCTTGCTCAAATCTCTCCGTTGACGAATCACTACTGACCGGTGAATCGGTTGCCGTCAGAAAATTTGAATCATCGCCAGTCTTTTCCGGCACTCTGATTGTCCAGGGCCATGGCGTCGCCAAAGTCTTTGGCATCGGCCTGAATACAGAAATGGGCAAGATCGGCAAAGCGCTGGAACAGATCAAAGAAGAAGATTCCCTGTTAAAAAAAGAAACCGGCAAGATCGTCCGTAATTTTGCCATTGCCGGCCTCATCCTCTGCCTGCTGGTCGTCCTGATCTACGCCGCCACCCGGGGCGATTGGCTCCACGGTTTTCTGGCCGGCTTGACGTTAAGTATGGCCATGCTGCCGGAAGAATTTCCGGTCGTCCTGATAATTTTCCTGACGCTCGGCGCCTGGCGGATATCAAAAAGTCAGGTTTTGACCCGCAACCAGTCGGCGATCGAGACGCTTGGCGCCGCGACCGTCCTTTGCGTCGACAAGACCGGAACGTTGACCCTCAACCAGCAAAAGCTTACCGGCCTTTATGCCGGGGGGGCCTACTTCGAAGTTGACGACAATCTGCCCGAACAATTCCATGCGCTGGCCGAATACGCTATCCTGGCCAGTCAAAAAGACCCTTTCGACCCGATCGAAAAAGAGGTCAAACACCTCGGCGAAAAACATCTTTCCGGCACCGAGCATATTCACCTGAACTGGACACTGGTCAAGGAATACAACCTGTCTAAAGAACTCCTTGCCCTCTCCCATGTCTGGGAGTCGCCGGATAAGCAAAACTATGTCATCGCCGCCAAAGGGGCGCCCGAGGCCATCGCCGACCTCTGCCATTTCAGCCAGGAACAGACCGCCGCACTTTTAAAAGAAATCGAAATAATGTCCCTTAAGGGGCAGCGGATACTGGGGGTGGCAAAAGCCAATTTCCGCAAAACGACCCTCCCCGACCAGCAGCACGATTTCCATTTTGAGTTCATTGGCCTGCTCGGTTTTGTCGACCCGGTCCGGCCGGCCGTCCCCAATTCAGTCAAAGAAGCTTACGCCGCCGGAATGCGGGTGATCATGATCACCGGCGACTATCCGGGGACTGCCGAATATGTCGCCAGGACGATCGGCCTGAACAACCCCGGCGAAACCATCACCGGACCGGAGCTGGCGGCAATGAGCGAACAAATACTGGCGAAGCGGATCAAATCAGTAAATATTTTCGCCCGGGTCGTGCCGGAACAGAAACTACTGATCATTAAAGCGCTTAAAGCGAATAAAGACATCGTCGCCATGACCGGAGACGGTGTCAACGACTCCCCGGCGCTCAAAGCCGCCCATATCGGCGTCGCGATGGGCGAGCGCGGGACCGATGTGGCCCGCGAGGCTTCGGACCTGGTCCTGCTCAATGACGATTTCTCTTCGATCGTAGCTGCCGTCCGGCTGGGCAGAAGGATCTTTGAGAACCTGAAAAAGGCGATCTCATATATTTTCGCGGTCCACATCCCGATCGCCGGGATGTCGCTCCTGCCGGTCCTCTTCAACCTGCCGTTAGTCCTTTTGCCGGCGCATATCGCTTTCCTGGAATTGGTGATCGACCCCGCTTGCTCCACCGTCTTTGAAGCCGAGCCGGAGGACGCGAATATCATGAAAAGACCGCCGCGTAATCTAACCGAACCGCTCTTTAACCGGCGCGCTTTTTTCCTTAGCCTCCTTCAGGGGATCAGCGTTTTGGCGGTCGTCTTTGTCATTTTTGTTTGGGCATTATACATTGGGAAAGGAGCCGAAGAAGCCCGGACGCTCGCGTTCGCTTCGCTTGTCTTCGCCAACCTGATGCTGATCATCACCAATCTCTCCTGGTCGCAAACTGTCATAAAGATACTCAGGGTCGGTAATCGGGCACTCTGGTGGGTCATGGCGGGAACCTTATGCGCGTTGGCATTAGTTCTCTATTTCCCCCCTCTGCGAGAACTTTTTCACTTCCAATTCCTGCACCCTGACGACCTGTTGATCGCTTTGCTGGGAGGGACAGCCAGTTTATTCTGGTTCGAGGCGCTCAAGATGCTGGGATCACAAGAGAAACGCGGCTAACAGGGCGAGCAGGTTAAGCCCGCCGGTCGAGACATAGGGTAAATTCAGGCTGAACTGGAAAATTACTCCTCCGGCGATCGGGCCGACGATCCGGCCAAAACTTTCCACTGACTGCATCGCCCCCATCGTCGCTCCCTCTTCATATTCGGTATCTTTGGAGATCAGCGAAGCGAGGCTCGGCCGTAATAAGCCTTGACCGATCACGGTCAGACAAATAAACAAGGTCAGTGACCAAAGGTTGAAAGAAAAGATCGTCAGGAATGCTCCCAGCGCGGTAACCAGCAAGCCAAATCTGATCATCTGCTCTTCGCCGAATTTCTTGATCATCGGTCCGACCAACAAACCTTGGAGCACCACACCGATCACCCCCATGAAAGCAAAAATGATCCCCATTTCTCTTGCGCCATAGCCAAACCGGACTTTGGCAAAAAGAGGAAACGTCCCTTCAAAACCACTAATCGAATATGAGAGTAAAAAAACCAGAAAAAAAGCAAACGCGATATAACCGCGCAGTGATAACAAATGCTTGAAGCGGTCGTACTTCACTTCACTCACATCATGATGGCGCTTCGATTCCTTTAAAAAAATGGCGGCAAAGATAAAGTTCAAGGCCGCCAGGCCGGCGCAAAAGAAAAACGGGAGCCCAACATGCCAGACCGACAAGAGTCCGCCGATCGCCGGGCCAACTATAACTCCCAACCCCATGGCCGCCCCCATCATCCCCATCCCCGCCCCGCGCTCTTCCGGCGTGGTTGTATCGGCAATATAAGCCATGGCGGTCGGCAAACAGGCCGACGATAAGATCCCGCCCAGCAAGCGGGCAGCAAAGAGGAGCGGCAGCGTATGAGCTAGTCCAAAAAAGATGAACGTGATCGTAAACCCAGCCAGACCGACCAGGATCAGCGGTTTGCGGCCGTATTTATCTGACAGCGTGCCCCAGAAAGGAGAAAAGATGAATTGCATGAGCGAATAGCTCGCCATCAGCATGCCAATATGGACCGCCGTCGCCCCCATTTTCATCGCATAGAACGGCATGATCGGAATGATCACGCCAAAGCCAACCATCACGATAAACAGGGTCACAAATAAAATAAGGACCGGTCTTAATTGCATGGGAAGACAATTTTATCATATAATCATTCATCATGGCTAATAAACGGATAATCCTGGCCTCCGCCTCGCCACGTCGGAAAGAGTTGCTGGCAAAAATCATCAAGAAATTTAAAATTGTCCCCAGCAAAATCGATGAGTCAAAGATCAAAGCGAAAAGCCCCGAAGTCCTCGCCTTAAAGACCGCTCTGGCAAAAGCCCAGGAGATCGCCATAAAAGCTAATAACGCAATCGTCATCGGCGCCGATACAATTGTCGTCCTGGGGAAAAGGATCATCGGTAAGCCCAAAAATAAAAAAGACGCTGTCCGGATACTTAAATCATTATCCGGCAAGACCCATAAAGTCATTACCGGCCTGGCGGTCATCGATACGGCTAAACAAAGAGCGAACACGACCTACGTAGTCACCAAAGTTAAGATGAAAAAGGTCAAAGCTAAAAACATTCTGGATTATGTCGCTTCCGGCCGGCCGCTCGATAAAGCGGGCGGCTACGGCATCCAGGAAATCGAAGAAGTTTTTATCGACCGGATCGACGGTGATTACGATAATGTAGTCGGCCTGCCGGCCCTCACCCTCAAAAAGCTTATTCGAAAACTGTCGTAAAACTGATCAGGCCAATAAAAGAAATCCCGGCTGCCAACCACATTAGCCCGCCAAAACCACCGCATTCCAAAATCGCACCAGCCATGAACGGCCCGATGACCGCGTTAAAATTGGAAATCGAGTTGAGAATACTCATCGCAGTTGATTGTTCCATATTTTTCCCTAAAAGCTCCTGGATCGAACCAACCTGAAGCGTGGAAAAAGAAAAAGCAAGCAAAAGCTGAAGAAACAAGACAACGGGCAAGAACGGGAAAAGCGCGTAACCAGCAAATGTCACAACTGAACAAAGCAGGCCGATGTTAACCAGGTAAAGATTCCTGTATCTTTCCACATATTGCATAATAAAGAATTGCGAACCAGTATTGATAAAATAAGCAATCCCGATCCAGAGCTTGTCGGCGCCGGTAAAAACCAGATAAAGGGGGAAGATCGACCAGATCGCCTGCGCGCCAAGTTGCCGAAAAAAATAAGGGGCATAAATCCGAATATTCCGCTTGATCAGACGGAACGGGAGAAGTCCGCCCGATCTTTGCTTTTTAGGCTGGTCTTCCATCTGCAGGGAGATAAAGAACGCCAGGCCAAAGAAAACCGCGCTCAAGGCAAAGATCGCCTGGTTGGAAACAATGAGACCGGCCACAATCGCTCCCAACGCCCACCCTAACGAGCCAAAACCGGAAAATGCGCCGATCTTACCCTTTTGCTCATTGTAAGCATAGACAGCTAAAGCGGCGGGAAAAATACCGCAAGCCGCTCCGGCCAGCGCGCGGACGATGAACAGGGAAAAAAGGTCGTGCGCTAATACCTGGCTGGCAAAGAACGCAACTGATAATAATAAACCGAGCCGTAAGATCAGCTTGCCGCCGTACTTATCCGCCAGCCAGCCAAACAAATAAGAAGAAAAAAGATAAAAAGCGTTGAAAGCGCCTACGACCATGCCAATGACGCCCGGACTGGCGCCAAATCTTTGCGCCATAAGGGGAATAAAGATCGACGACGCCATAATGGCGGCATAGGAGAAGAATTGGATCAGGTTCGAGCTTGCCATTTGGTCTTCCTACTTGGAAACCTGCGACCTGCCTGCCGGCAGGCAGGCTAAACGTCGCGGTTTCCAACAATTATAGTTGAACGACTCTTGCCCCAAAAGGGGTATCAACAATCGAACTGTTAGTTTTTTTCAATAAAGCATTTATCTCGTCCCTGATCTGGTCTGCCTTTTTAAAATCCTTATTCTTTCGAGCTTCTTCCCGTTCAGCGATCAATACATCAATTTCCTGTGTTCCACGTTCTACGGCCGACGCTCTACTTTCTAATTTTAGTCCCAGCACTTCACAAAGATCAATAACCGACTTTTTCATCATCTCCAAGCACTCTCTTTCGGCTTCACCCTCGTCAAGCGTCTTGCGGCAATACTTGATCATGTCAAATATAGCGGCGATCGCTCCGGCGGTATTAAAATCATCGTCCATCGCCGCGGAGAACTTATCGCGAAATGAGATCATATCCTCGTTAATATCCCTGATCTCAATTTCCGGCGCCGATTCCGTTGTCTTGCTAATCAAGAAAGCTATGTCCTGAATAAACTTCTGGATCCTCCCAAACGCTTCCCTAACACTCTCAATCTCTCCATCGCTGTAATTTATCGGGCTCCGGTAGTGGGTCATCAAGAGAAAGAAACGGATGACCATCGGGTCAAATTTTTCGAAGATATCCCGCAGAGTAAAAAAATTGCCGAGCGATTTGCTCATCTTCTGCTTGTTAATGTTCACAAACCCGTTATGGACCCAGTACTTAACCCAGGGGATTTTGCCGGTCAGCGCTTCGGTCTGCGCTATTTCATTCTCGTGATGAGGAAATTCAAGGTCCATCCCTCCGCCGTGAATATCAAACTGTTCACCGAGATATTTTGTCGACATGACCGAACATTCAATATGCCAGCCGGGCCGCCCCTCACCCCACGGGCTCGGCCATGACGGTTCTCCCGGCTTAGCCTTCTTCCATAAAGCAAAATCTAAAGGGTTCTTCTTGCTGCTTTCTACCTTGACCCTTGCCCCTGGTTCCTGTTCTTCCTTCTTCTTTCCCGAAAGCTTCCCGTAACCCTCAAATTTATCGACCTCAAAGTAAACCCCATCCTCCAACTGGTACGCATAACCCCTATCCACCAAACCACCTATCCACTTGACCATTTCAGGTACGTGTTCCGTGGCTTTAGGATAGATATTCGCCCTTTTAACATTCAGCTTATCCATTACCTCAAAATACGATTTTGTATACTCTTCAACTATTTTCTGATAATTTTGACTTTTGACTTTTGACTTTTTAATTATTTTGTCATCAACATCAGTAATGTTCTGGACATGATTAACTTCATAGCCCAAGAATTCAAGGTAGCGTTTGATAACATCGAAAGTTACATAAGCCCGCCCATGGCCAAGGTGTGTTTCATCATAAGGGGTGATACCGCAGACATACATCCCAACTTTGGGGGAATTGAGCGGCTGGAATTCTTCTTTTTGACGGGTTAAAGTATTATAAATTTTTAGGGGCATTTATTTTACTTTTTCTTCCAGCGCCTTGATCCGGTTGTTGAGGTCATCGATCGCCCGGTGGATCGGGTCAGGCAAGGCGCCGTGTTCAAGCGGATCGAGCCGTCGCCCCTCTTGTTTCAATATCCACGAAGGGTTACCTACGACCGTCGTATCAGGCGGAACATCTTTGGTCACTACCGCTCCGGCGCCAATCCTGGCATTATCCCCGATCGTAATATTCCCTAAAACGATCGCCCCCGCCCCAATTACCACATTATTGCCGATCGTTGGGTGCCGCTTTCCCCTCTCCTTACCGGTCCCGCCCAATGTTACTCCCTGATAAATCGTCACATCATGGCCGATGACCGTAGTCGCGCCAATCACCGTCCCATTACCGTGGTCAATAAAGAAACGCCGGCCAACCTGCGCGCCCGGATGAATTTCAATCAGCGTCAAAATCCTCATGATCTGCGAGATCAACCGTGGAATGAACGGAATGTGTAATTTATATAGAAGATGGGCAAATCGGTGGATCCAAACCGCCCACAAACCCTGATAGATCAACACCTCAAATATATTCGCCGCCGCCGGGTCCCGATCAAAAATTACTTTTATATCCTCATACATATGCATAACTTCCCCCAATTACTTCCCGAATATCCGAATTCGGGCTCGAATATTCTAATATTAGTGCCCTAATTCGGACATTAGGGTTGATCACTTCCTGTCGAAAAATGGATTCTTCGCGCTCGCCGAAAGCGGAATCCCGTAAGCAATAACCACTTCTTCGCCCAATAATTTCAGCTCGATCGCCGCCTTGCCGACCGAATACATTACCCGATTGTCAACGCGGCGGTCCATGGCGACCGAAACGGCAGAACCGATCGCAATCCCCAGGTCGCCGCTGTTGTAAGCGCAAATGACACCAGCTTTTTCCGCCGCCGCGCAATCCGGCTGGCCGCAAAAAGAACAATACCTGAGACCCATCGTCTT
>JAQVPA010000029.1 GCA_028702315.1 Candidatus Margulisiibacteriota bacterium | reverse complement strand
TCTCCGCTGACAATGCTAAGAGAAGGCGAAGTTTTGCTGATGCGTGATGTGATGGATCAGCAAGTGGTCGATATGGAGGGGGCCAGGGTTATCCGTGTTAATGACCTTAAATTAGCCAAAGTTGACCAGGATATCCGCTTAATCGCCGCGGATGTCGGATTAAAGGGGATGTTGCGGCGGTTGGGGTTGGAAAGGGTGGTGGGGTGGTTAGGTGGTTGGGTGGGGAAGAAAATACCCGAGCAGTTGATCGGTTGGGACCATGTACAAAATCTCTCTGGCGGACGGGTCGCCATTCCGACTAAAACGTTCATCGATCTCCATCCGGCCGATGTCGCGCAAATTATTTCCCAGGCGAGGACGGATGACAAAACGGCGATCTTTTCTGCTTTAACGGAAAAGACCGCGGCGGAATCGCTGCATGAGCTTGAACCGTTGTTAGGGGCTCTTCTTATTTCAACGCTCGATACCAAGAAAGCGCTTGGCATTTTGGAAAAGATGCCGGTTGACGAAGCAGCGGATATTATCGGTGATTTGCCGGTTGACAAAGCGGAAGAGCTCCTCCGTTTGATGCGGGTCCGTAAATCAGGCGCGATCAGGAAACTGGTCAAGCACCGGGACGAGACCGCCGGCGGCTTGATGACGACCGAATTCATTGCCTTGCCGCAAGAATTGACCGTTGAACAGGTAATAAATAAATTGCGTGAAGCGGCGCCCGAAGCGGAAACGATCTACTATTTATATGTAATCGACGATGTCGGCCACTTAGTCGGCGTCCTTTCCTTGCGTAAATTGATCATTTCCCCGCCGCAGACACCGATCTCAGAGATTATGATCAAGGACTCAATCACCGTGACGCCGGAAATGAACCAGAAAGAAGTGTCCGATGTGATCTCAAAATATAATTTATTGGCGGTGCCGGTGGTCGACGGCGAAAATAAGATCCACGGCATCATCACGGTCGATGACGTCATGGACCTGATCTTGCCGCCGCTCTCGCGGCGCAAAAGGCAGATGCTGGGGTAGGCGATGAAAGCATTAACCGGCTGGGGCAAGATCTGGATTTTCCTGGCGATCCTGGGGCCGGGAATAATCACCGCGGCGGCCGATAACGATGCTGGCGGCATCACCACTTATTCCGTCGCCGGCGCCCATTTCGGCTATTCCCTTCTCTGGATGCTCCTGATCACTACTTTTTGTCTGGCGGTTGTGCAAGAGATTTGCGCCCGGATGGGGGCGGTCACCGGCAAGGGATTGTCCGACCTGATCCGCGAGAATTTTGGCTTAAAGTGGACTTTCTTTGCCATGACGATCCTTTTGATCGCCAATATTTTTACCCTGATCGCTAACTTTGCCGGTATCGCGGCATCCCTCGAGATCTTTGGCATCGTGAGGTGGATCGCTGTCCCGATGATGGCGGTCATTATCTGGTACACCGTCTTGCGCGGGTCATATAAGATAGTTGAAAGGATCTTCCTGGTCTTTTGCGTGGTCCAATTCGCTTATGTGATCTCCGGTTTCCTGGCCCACCCGGACTGGGGGGTGGCGCTAAAGCATACTTTTGTCCCTTCGTTCCAGTTCGAGCCGCACTACCTGCTGGTGTTCATCGGGGTGATCGGGACGACGATCACTCCCTGGATGCAGTTCTATATCCAATCGGCGGTCAGGGATAAAGGGATAAATATAAAGCAATATAAATATGAAAGGATCGAAGTCCTATTCGGCGCGTTCTTTACCGATTTTATCTCGTTCTTCATAATCATTGCCTGCGCCGCGACATTATACAAACTTGGCGTTCAGGTCAATGATGCCAAGGATGCCGCGATCGCTCTCGGGCCGATCGCCGGCCAATTCGCGGAGACACTTTTTGCGATCGGCTTGTTCGGCGCTTCCACCCTGACCGCGTCGATCGTTTCGCTCTCTTCTTCTTACGCCATTTGCGAAGCTTTTGGCTGGGAAAACGGGATCAACAAGCATTTTCGTGAAGCGCCGGTCTTCTACGGCTTATACACGGTCTTGATCTTTTTAGCGGCAGCGGTCGTCCTCTTTCCCAATCTTCCGCTGATCGTAGTTATGTTGGTGTCCCAGGAGATCAATGGCATCCTGCTCCCCTTTATCCTTGTCTTTATGATCCTGCTGGTAAATAACAAGCGGATCATGGGCGAGCATGTCAATTCGCGGGCTTACAATGTGGTCGTCTGGTTCACAGTGATCGCCCTGACCGTGCTGACCGCGATCCTACTGGTCACCACTTTATTGCCGGGGTTATAATAAAAGAAACCCATCTAAAAATAGTTCTCACCCGACTATTTTACTTTAGCAGATTACAATGGTCATAAGGGGAAAGGAGATGGTCTCTCCCTCATTCATTCCCTAAAAAACCGCCGGCAGCTTGCGCCGATCGGCGGTTTTATTAATAGGGATCGCAAAGAAAAACAGGCAATATTCAGTCCATAATATGTAATCTTGCTTTTAACATCAGATCAATTGCTCTAGTTGAAAATGATTTGGGGGTGGTATCCATGTCAGGCATAATATCTTCTCCTCTCTCATTCCTTCCGCCGTATGTTACTGTATAAATATCACCTATTGCCGGCATGGTTTGCATATACGCTGAGTATTCGAAAAAAAATATTTTCCCTTTGTCTGGGCCGGTCACTATTTTCAGCTTCACTCGAAAAAATATCGGCGCCCAGGGTATGGAAGCAAGCTGCTTCACAGATATTACGGTTGCCCTTGCTGACTTAACTGGTAAAGCTCCCCTTGCTTTCTTTTCGTCCACTTTATTGAACTTTGGTTGGCTATGGCCTCGTTGTTCCTGTGTCGCTCCTGCCTTTTTGTTGGTAGCGGTCATGCATATCGCCGGACTTGTCGCATCTGTAGGAAATGTTGGCATTTTAATCCTCCTAAATACTTATTATTGATCTGACAAGATAATGTCCCATCTTTTGTCTGGTTGCATATCTTGTGGGTGGTTCCATATATATATCGTCAGATTCCGGACAAAAATTCAGTATTTTTGTCTTTGGCGGGTGGAAACTTACGTGGAATTATGATAAACTGCCCATCTGCATGTTCAAAAAGATCTTAGTTGCCAATCGAGGCGAGATCGCGGTGCGGGTTATCCGCGCGGCCAGGGAGATGGGGATCCAGGCGGTCGCGGTCTATTCGGAAGCGGATAAGGACGCCCTCCATGTCAAGATCGCCGATGAGTCGTATTGCATCGGTCCAGCCGCCCCCAACTTAAGTTACTTAAACATCCCCAGCATTATCAGTGTCGCCGAAGTTTCCGGCGCGGAGGCGATCCATCCCGGCTACGGCTTCCTGGCGGAGAACGCCAAGTTTGCCGAAATCTGCGCCGAAAGCGGTATCGTTTTTATCGGCCCGTCGCCCGATTCGATGAACCGGATGGGGGACAAAGCAACTGCCCGCAAGACGGTCCAGAAAGCGGGGGTGCCAACCGTCCCAGGTTCTGACGGCACGATCGCGGACGAAAAAGAAGCCAAGCGGATCGCGGATAAGATTGGTTATCCGGTCGTGATTAAAGCGACAGCCGGGGGCGGGGGACGGGGGATGAGGGTCGTGTGGGAGGGGGAAGAGTTTATTCATTTAATGAGAACGGCCCGGGCGGAAGCTGGAGCGGCGTTCGGCAACCCCGAAGTTTACGTGGAAAAATTTATTGAAGAGCCGCGGCATATCGAAGTCCAACTCTTGGCTGACAAGCACGGCAACACTATTTATCTAGGTGAAAGGGATTGTTCGATCCAGCGGCGCCACCAAAAATTACTTGAAGAATCATTATCTCCGGCAGTTGACGAAAAGACCAGGAAGAAGATCGGTGAGGCGGCGGTTCGGGCGGCTAAAGCGGTCGACTATTTCAGTGCTGGCACGATCGAGTTCCTCTTTGACAAGCACGGGCATTTCTACTTCATGGAAATGAACACCCGCGTCCAGGTCGAGCATCCAGTGACCGAAATGATTACCAGCGTCGACATTATTAAGGAGCAGATCATGATCGCCGCCGGCGAAAAACTGCTGATCAAGCAGGGCGACGTCCATTATTCCGGTCACGCGATCGAGTGCCGGATCAATGCCGAGGATCACACCAGGAACTTTATGCCCTGTCCGGGCGAGATTCGAGCTTACCATGCGCCGGGCGGGCCGGGTATTCGCGTCGACAGCCACGCTTTTGCCGGTTACGTCATTCAGCCGCATTATGATTCCCTGGTTAGTAAGGTCATTGCCTGGGGTAAAAACAGGCTGGAAGCGATCCAGCGGATGGACCGGGCGCTTGATGAGTATGTGATCGACGGGATCGCCACCACTATCCCCTTTCACCACAAAGTTCTTCAGAACGAAGCTTTCCGCCGCGGCGATATCTCCACTAAGTTTATCGAAGAGCATTTTGGGTTGAACGGCAAGTAAATGGGAAAACGAAGCACCGCCCGCCGCCTCGCTATGCAAGCAGTTTACCAGGCCGAGATCGCCAATTCCGACATCAAAGTCGCGATCGCCAACCTGCTTGAGGCGGAAAAATTTATTCCCGAGACGAAAGAGTTCGCGGCGGAGCTGGCCAAGGCTGTTTGGGCCCATCGGGCGGAGGCAGATAAAGTGATCGCCAAGCTATCCAAGGACTGGCCGATCGACCGGATCAGTAAGGTCGATCATAGTATTCTCCGGGTGGCTTTGTTCGAACTTTCTTCAGGTGAAACCCCATCATCAGTAGTTATTAACGAAGCGGTGGAAATGGCCAAGCGCTACTCAGGCGATGAGTCGTCAAAGTTCATCAACGGCATTCTGGGCGCCCAGGTCAGGTCGTCTTGAGAAACGAATAAAATTGTGATAAAATTACATTATGTTCACCGGAATAATTGAACAGGTCGGGGTTGTTGTTTCGGTCATCCGCAGCTCGCAAACGGCCAAAATAGCAGTCTCCGCCCCAAAGATATTCGATGATGTTAAAGCTGGCGACAGCATTGCGGTTAACGGAGTCTGCCTGACCGCTACCAACGTCCGCCGCAACCTGGCCGAATTTTTCCTCTCCGCGGAAACGATCCACAAAAGCACGCTTGGCGATATCCGGATCAGCGACAAGGTTAATTTGGAAAAAGCTTTGCCGATCTCCGGCCGGCTGGGTGGCCATCTGGTCACCGGCCATATTGACGGGGTTGGCGAAGTTAAGAATAAGGTCAGCAAAGGCGAGGGTTTTGATCTTTATCTCTCCGTTCCCAGCATTATTTTACAATATCTTGTCCCGCAAGGCTCGATCACGATCGACGGCGTTAGCCTGACCGTGGCCGATTTTCTTGACGGCTTGCTCAAAGTTTCTGTCATCCCTTTTACCGCCGATTCCACTACCATCTCCAAACTCAGCGTCGGCGATAAGGTCAATATCGAAGTTGACTTGATTTCCAAGTACATTGAAAAGCATTTAAAGGGCGAGCCTAAGGGTATCAGCGAAGAGATGATGATGAAGGTCGGGATATTGCCAATGGGTTGGACGGATAATTAATGTTTAATACTATTGAGGAAGCGATCACGGATATACAGAACGGCAAGATGGTCGTGGTAGTCGACGACGCGGACCGGGAGAATGAGGGCGATTTGGTCATTGCCGCGGAAAAGATCACTCCAGAAATGGTCAACTTTATGATTACCCACGCCAAAGGGCTGGTTTGCGTGCCGATGACCGGCGAGCGCCTTGACGCGCTCGAGCTCCACCAAATGGTTGATAATAATAATGAATCAATGAAAACCGCTTTCACTGTCTCGGTTGACGCCCATGCCCGGTTTGGCGTGACGACCGGTATTTCTCCCGCTGACCGGGCCAAAACGATAGAAGTCTTGATTAATCCGGTCTCTAAAAAAACCGACCTGGCGACGCCGGGTCATATTTTCCCGCTGCGGGTCAGGGATGGTGGGGTGCTCAAGCGGAGCGGGCATACGGAAGCGGCGGTTGACTTGGCAAAACTGGCCGGCCTTTATCCGGCGGCAGTGATCTGCGAGATAATCGGTTCGGATGGCAAGATGGCTAGAGTTCCTCAGCTGGAAGAATTTGCCGTCAAGCATAAATTAAAGATGATTACGATCGCCGACCTGATCTCCTACCGGTTGCGGCACGAAAAACTGGTCAAACAAGTCTCTGTTACAAAGTTACCGACGAAATTCGGGGAATTCGTCGCTTATGGCTACGAAGATCTGCTTAATGGTGAGTTCCATGTTGCGTTGGTCAAAGGGCAGGTTAACGGTAAAAAAGATATTATGGTCCGGGTTCATTCCGAATGCTTGACCGGCGATGTTTTTGGTTCGCTCCGCTGTGATTGCGGCGAGCAGCTGGCCAAAGCGCTGGAGCTGATCGATTTTTGCGGCCAGGGTGTCTTGCTTTACATGCGGCAGGAAGGTCGCGGCATCGGGTTGAAAAATAAATTACGGGCTTATGAATTGCAGGAAAAAGGGTACGATACAGTCGAAGCTAACGAAATGCTTGGCTATGCCGCCGATCTTCGCGATTACGGCGTCGGAGCGCAGATTCTGGCAGACTTAGGCTTAACGACGATCCGGCTGATCACCAATAATCCTAAGAAAGTGGTTGGGCTTGAAGGGTATGGTTTAAAGATAGTTGAACGCGTCGCCTTGGAGATCACGCCGAATGAACACAATGTTGAATACTTAAAGACCAAAACCCAAAAAATGGGGCATATTCTAGAGGAGGTTGAAAAACATGGTAAAAGTCATCGAAGGGAATCTGGACGCCAGTAAATTAAAGTTCGGGCTGGTTGTTTCGCGGTTCAATGAATTAGTTTCGAAAGGATTGCTTGGTGGCGCGGAAGATTGCTTGAAGCGCCATGGGGCAAAAGAGGCTAATATTGATGTTGTCTGGGTGCCGGGTGCGTTCGAGATCCCGCTGATCGCTAAAAAGATTGCCAAGGATTATGACGCGGTCATCTGCTTGGGCGCGGTCATCAGGGGTGGGACGCCGCATTTTGATTATGTCGCGTCTGAAGTTTCCAAAGGGGTAGCCAAAGTTTCTCTCGATTCTGGTAAACCTGTTATCTTCGGTGTGCTAACGACCGATAACCTGGAACAAGCGCTCGAGAGAGCAGGTGCTAAACCTGGTAATAAGGGGTTTGCGGCCGCGATGGCGGCGATTGAACTGGCGAACCTAAGTAAGGAGTTATAAAAAGTGGCAAACGTTCTGCTGGAAGATGTTTCCAAATATTTTGGTGATGTTCAGGCGGTTAGGGATGTAAATCTGGAGATCAAGGACAAGGAATTTGTCGTGCTGGTCGGCCCGTCGGGCTGCGGCAAGACGACAACCCTGCGGATGATTGCCGGGCTTGAGGAGGTTTCTGAAGGAAAAATTTCAATTAACGGCCGGCTAGTCAATGATGTCCCGCCGAAAGACCGGAATATTGCCATGGTTTTCCAGTCATACGCGCTTTATCCGCACATGAAAGTTTACGATAACATGGCCTTTGGGCTCAAGCTTCGCGGCATTCCCAAAAAAGATATTGATGGCCGGGTCAGGGAAGCAGGCGAGATCCTCGGGCTGACCAGTTATCTTGATCGCCTGCCGAAACATCTGTCGGGTGGACAGAGGCAACGGGTCGCGCTTGGCCGGGCGATCGTCCGGAACCCGCAGGTTTTTCTAATGGATGAGCCGCTTTCTAACCTGGATGCCAAGCTGCGCGTTTCGATGCGGGCCGAATTGCAGCGGATCCACCGGAAACTGGAAGCAACGATCGTTTATGTTACCCACGACCAGATTGAGGCGATGACGCTGGGCCAGCGGGTGGCAGTCATTTTGAACGGCGAACTGCAGCAGGTGGAAAACCCGCTCAATGTTTATGAAAAGCCGGTCAACCGTTTTGTGGCCGGATTCATGGGTTCGCCCCCGATGAATTTTGTTAAAGGGACCATCAGGAAAAAAGGCGCGGTTTATGTTTTTGAAGCGGAAGGCTTTAGTTTTGAAGTGCCGGTCGATCTGGGCGGCCTGCTGGCGGGCCATGTCGATAAAGAAGTTGTTTTTGGACTCCGTCCTGAAGATATTTGGGATGTTCCTTCATCCAACTGGATCGAACAGAAAGCGCAACTTGAGGTTGTCGTTGATTTCCGTGAACTGATGGGTTCGGATACCTATGTTTATGTGAAGATCGGAAAGACGCCGATTACCGGCCGGATCGGGGCGATGTCCGATCCCAAGCCCGGGTCTAAGTATAACCTGGTCTTTAACCTGCGGAAGATACATTTCTTCGATCCCGCAACCCAGAAAGCGATAATTTAGGTGGTTGGCACCTCGACAAGCTCGGTGTAAAGTGGATAGAGAAATAGAACCGCTGATATTTGAAAAAAGTAATCCCGGTAGTCAAGGGTATTCTCTGCCAGATCTAGATGTACCGGCGCAGGAAATTGGAAAACTAATCCCCAAAGAACTGATCAGGCAAGCGCTCGATCTGCCAGAGCTTTCCGAACTCGATGTTGTCCGCCATTTTACCAGGCTGTCGCAAAAAAATATTTCCGTCGATACCCATTTCTATCCTCTCGGCTCCTGCACGATGAAATATAACCCGAAAGTGAACGAGGAAGTGGCGAAGATCGCCGGCTTTACCGAAGTCCACCCGCTCCAGGACGAAGCAGAAATCCAGGGTATGCTGGAGTTGCTTTACAATTTTGAACAGTACCTGTGCGCTATTTTCGGTTACGACGCGTTTACACTCCAGCCGGCGGCTGGGGCTCATGGCGAACTTACCTCGCTCATGATGATCAAGGCGTACTTGAAGGACAAGGGGCAAGGGGCAAGGGGCAAGGTGATTATTCCCGATTCATCGCATGGGACGAACGCGGCTTCGGTCACAATGGTCGGGTTTGAAACGATCGTAGTTAAGTCCAACGGTAAAGGGAACATTGATGTTGAAGCGGTGAAAAAAGCGGCTGGTGATGATACGGCTGCCTTGATGCTGACCAATCCCAATACCCTCGGTTTATTTGACGAGCATATCCTGGAAGTCGCCGAGATCATCCATAAAGCCGGTGGGCTGCTTTATTACGATGGCGCTAATGCCAACGCTAATATGGGGATCTGCCGCCCGGCCGACCTGGGCTTTGATGTCGCCCATTTTAATCTGCACAAGACTTTTTCTACGCCGCATGGTGGTGGTGGGCCAGGGGCGGGACCGGTTGGAGTGAATAAAAAGCTTGAGCCTTTTCTCCCTGTCCCACGGGTAGTTAAAGATGGTACGCGTTACGAGTTACGAGTTACGGGTTACGACAAGTCCATCGGCCGCGTCCATTCTTTCCACGGTAATATAAACGTTATCTTAAAAGCTTATACATATATCAGGGGACTAGGGGCTAAGGGCTTAAAGGAAGTGTCGGAAAAGGCGGTCGAGAACGCTAATTATATGATGGATAAGCTCAAGCCTTATTATTATCTCCCTTATGACCGGACATGCCAGCACGAGTTTGTCCTCTCTGCCAAGTGGCAAAAGGAAAAATACGGGGTCAAGGCGCTTGACATTGCCAAGCGCCTGCTCGATTATGGCTATCATCCGCCAACTATTTATTTTCCGCTGATTGTAGAAGAGGCGTTGATGATTGAACCGACGGAAAGCGAGTCGAAACAGACACTTGACGCTTTTTGCGACGCGATGATAAAAATTGCTAAAGAGTGTGAAACCGACCCGCAAATAGTCAAATCTGCTCCGCATTACACTCCCGTCAGCCGCCTCGATGAAACAAAAGCAGCCAGGGAGCCGAACTTGAGATGGTTAAGAAGTTAATACTGTGTTCAGTGTTCTGTGTTCTCTGCTCAGTGTTCTCTGCTAATGCCTTAACCTACGAAGTTGTCAGGAAAGACAGCTCCAAAATGATGGCTTACTCATCGGAAAAAAGTCAGACCGACCACGATCCATTTGCGACCGCCGCGGGGACGCGGCCAAAATGGGGGACGGTGGCCGCTAACCATCTGCCCCTTTGGACAAGATTAAAGATCCAAGGTTTTGGCGAGAAGATATTTGTAGTCGAAGACCGGCATGCTAAGCGGCACAAGAAGCTGGTCGATATCTGGTTCCCGGAAAAGAAAAAAGCCCTTCAGTTTGGCGTCAAGCGGTTGAATTACTGGGTGGTCAGGAACGTCAGGCCCTTGCCGGATTAAGCTGATGCAGAAGTGGCAGGTCATTGTTGAACCTCAACTATCGGGCCAGCGGATCATGGCAGCTGATCTTAATTGTTTTCATGAGCTTGAAACCAGACCTGGCCAGTCGGTTTTAAGGCTATACTCCTGGCGGCCGCAATGTATTTCCCTCGGTTATTCCCAGAGAATCGAAGACGAGATCGATCTTGATAAGGCTGGAAAACTCGGCTGGGACGTTATCAAACGTCCGACCGGCGGCGGGATAGTCTTTCATAACAGTGTGGAAGTGACTTATTCGATCATTACCGCAATTGATAATCCGGTTTTGCCAAAAGGACTTGTTCCATCATATAAAAAGATATCCGAGGCGGTTGTTTTGGGTCTGGCTTTGGTCGGAGTCAGGTCGGAGATCAGACCACAGACCGCAGACCACAGACCGCTGAACACAGGCTTATGTTTCTCATACCCAGCCGAATACGAGATCGTTGCTGGCGGGAAGAAGATCGTCGGTAGCGCGCAGAAACGGGGGAAAAGGGCGCTGCTCCAGCAAGGGTCGATCTTTGTTGCCGATACGTCGCGAGAAATATTCTCCGTCTTAAAAAAACCGCACGAAGCGGAGAATGCGATCAGTGTCGCCAGCATTTTAAAGCGTGATATTTCATTTGAGGAGCTCAGCACAGCGTTGGCACAAGGATTTGTTGAGGGGTTAGGAATAAAACTTGAAGAGTAATAACCTAAAACCCCACACTAAAGTGTGGGGAATTATTTCTCATAATTTATTATGGGGTCTTACAATTACTACAATTTTAGTCAGCAATGCTTTTGCCGCCACTTATCTTGATCCCAATCTGAAATTTAAAACGATCGAAACCCCGCATTTTTCCATCCATTACCATGATGGGGAAGAAGGGATTGCCAAGCGGTTTGCTCCCAAAGCGGAGGCGATTCATGAACGGATGACGAAAATACTAAAACATGTGCCGGATATGAAGACCGACGTTGTCCTGCTTGATATTTACGATTACGGCAATGGCATTACCCAAGTCATTCCCAACCCCCAGATCACCATTTATTTAACGTCTTGGTCGACGAACCTTAACCCGTCAAAATTTGATGAGTGGCTCAGCTTTGTCTTTCTTCATGAATATGCCCACCTCCTGCATTTTGACATTGCGGAGGGGCGGGCGGCTTTTTTCCGGGCGATCTCCGGGCGAGTGATCTTCCCGAACGCGGTTCAGCCGGCCTTTATGTTTGAAGGCTTGGCAACTTATATAGAGAGCCAATATACCCAAGATGGCCGGGGGAAAGATCCGCGCTGGGAGATGATGATGCGGATGGATGTGCTGGAGAACGATGTTAAGACCCTGGATCAGGCATCGATTAGGACAACTCGCTGGCCGGTCGGCAATTTAAAATACTTATACGGCGTCAAATTTTGGGATTACGTGAACAAGGCCTATGGGGAAGAAAAGATGATAACCTTCCAGCATGTTTACGGCGATTACCTCATCTCTCCCTTAAGCATTGATGGGGCCTTCCGATTTATTTATGGCAAGACTTTGCGCGATCTCTGGAACGAATGGCTTGCTTACCTGCGCAACGATTATAAACAACAGCATCAAAGACTTGGCCGGTTGACGGAGCCGCAGCGGCTGACCTCTGACGGATATTATAACTTTAAGCCGAAATGGGGGCGGGACTCCCGCTTCCTTTATTACCAACAGAATAATTATGACGACTACCCCCAGATCAGGGTGATAGATACGGTTTCTCTAAGTAACAAGAAATTAGTTGAGACCCAAGTATCGGGTAATAACCTCGACCTGACGCCGGACGGTGGAAAGGTCTTGTTCTCTCGTTTCGATATTAAAAATAATTATTACACTTACAAGGATCTTTGTTTTTATGATCTGGCTCAACGGGAGATCGTGACGGTGACCGATGGAGAAAGGGCGGACGACGCCTCGCTTTCGCCGGACGGGAACAGCATCGTCTATGTGAAAAATTCATTAGGCACAAATACTCTGAATTTGCTAAATATTAACAATGGAGAGAAAAAACTTATTGGCACGATAGAGCCGAATGCCGAGTATTTTTCGCCGCGCTGGAGCCCGGATGGCCAGCGCGTGGCTGCGGCCGTTTGGCTGCCGGGCGGCGAGCAAAAAATATACTTGATCGACCCGGTAACGGGGAAAAGGGAGCGGATAACGGTTGAAGATAACCTGACATCAGAAGCGAACCCTGCTTTTTCTCCCGATGGCGAATACCTTTACTTCGATTCCGACCGGACGGGCATCGTTAACCTTTACGCTTACAAATTAAGAACAGGCGCGCTCTTCCAGGTGACGAATGTGATCGGCGGCGCGATGATGCCCGATATCTCCCCCGATGGGAAAAAGATCGCTTATACATCGTATTCCTCTAGGGGCTATGATATTGCGGTGATGGATGTTGACCGCTCAAGCTGGAGTGAAGTTGGTGGTAAGGGGAAAGGTTGGGAGGCTGGTCTGGTTAAAAGTTTAATGTCTGAGGAAGACAAAAGACCTGCAACCAATAACCAGACAAGCATCTCAACCCCAGAACCATATTACGAGATCCATGATTATCAGCCGCTTACCCAACTCGCGCCCAAGGCCTGGGTCCCGTTCTATTTTACCAATGAAAACGGTTACCGCGTGAGCGCGCTGGTTTGGACCTCCGATATCATCAAACAGCACAGCTATTGGATTAATGCCGGTTACGATTTTTCCGCCCAGCGGCCGCATTACGATATCGTTTATACCATGAACCAGTTTACGCCGGAGATAAAGATCGAGCTGAAAGACAGCGCCCAACAATACAGCCTGGACGGCGGCAGCCCGTGGATGAGGGAGCGTTTGAGCAAAGTATCAATGACTTTTTATGACAATCGTGTTATGCGGGAGTGGGATAAGCAGCAGCTGGAAGTTGGCTTGGAACAGACCAATATCACGAATATCAGCAGTATCGATTCCGTGTCGGTCAAACCGAACATGGGGAACGTCAACGATCTTTATATCACTTGGCGGTATTTGAATAGCCGCCGCTATTTGCGCTCGATCAGCCCTGAGAACGGCTTTGACCTTTCTTTGACAACGACCTTTGTCACGCCAATGTTAGGCAGTGATTATTCGTTTACCGACTATTCAGGAAATCTTAATTTTTATCTTCCGTCATTATTTGAGCATCATGTGATTGTGCCGCGGCTGTTTGGTTTTGTCAGCCAAGGAGAGCAGATGGCGCAGGGAAATTTTACCTGGCTTTACCTCCCGATTCGCGGCTATCCAGCCACTGACGCTAAAGGGAATAAAGGCCTGTTATTATCGAATGAATACCGTTTCCCGATTATGTATGTTGAACGAGGGTTTTTCTATGGTGGAGTCTTTCTCAACCGGATTTGGGGCGATTTCTTTTTTGACATTGGTGGCGCGACTTTCAATAATTTATCAAGTATTGATTTTAAAAGGAGCGTTGGTTATGAGTTTGATTTTGACACTTTGTTAGCCGGTTATTTAGAAGTTACTTTTAAATATGGTTTGGTCAAAGGCCTTGATCAAAATGGGCTTAGTAATTTCTACTTTGGCTTTTCATTTAATTAATACAATCTGAATTTTAGATCGGGGCGGAGTAGCGCGCAGGTGATCGCTGATGGTGGTTAAGGGCTAATTTTCTCTTTTGATCGGCACTTCTTGGGGGAGCGTATCGGGCTTCAAAACTCCGCCGGAGATTACATATTTAAAGGCATCTTCGATCTTCATATCGAGCAGGATAACATCCCTGGCGGGGACCATTATTAGGAAGCCGGTGGCGGGGGTGGGGGTGTTGGCGATAAAAATGTTGATCATTTTTTCTTTAGCCTTGGCTTCGATCTCGGCTGCGGCGTCGGAAGTGACAAAACCGACCGACCATATCCCTTTACGCGGATATTCCACTAAGCACGCTTTCCTGAATTCTTCGGCCTGCTTGTGGACAAATAAGACATCATTGACCTGCTTGGCGGCGGAATAGATACCCTTAACAATTGGGACCCGGTAAAGGATCTCTTCGCCCAGCTTAAACAATCGCGCCCCGAAGATGTGAGTGGCAAAATAGCCTGTCACAAAGATCAAAACAATGATCGCGACAAACCCAAGGCCGGGAATCGAGTGGCCCAGGAAAAGGGTGATTATATTGCCAAGAATCCCGTCAAGGAAGGAAAAAAGGAACCAAAGGAGCCAGATGGTTACGAGCAGGGGGAGCAGGGTGATCAGCCCGCGGATAAAATAACTGCTAACCTTTTGCCACATGGGGATATTATAGCATTATAGGTTGTTGCCTTCAAAGGTGTTTGCTATAATTTCTGGCAGGAGGAAAACACATGACAAGAGCATATATATTAGTGGAAGCACTGCCGGGCAAGGCGATAGAATTGGTAAACGCGATTAAAGGGCTGGCTGGAGTAAAAACCGTCCATCTGGTGACCGGGCCTTATGATGTGATCGCCTTTGTTGAGACCCAGGACCTGAAATCGTTGGGAGAATTTATCGTTAAGAAGATCCAATCGACCGGTACCGTAGCGCGGACGCTGACCTGTATCACGGTCGAAGAGTAGTCTAGTCTAATCCGCCTTTGGCAATCGAGCTGGCGCGGTCATAAAGCAAGCGGTTAATTGCCGCCAGAAAAGCTTTAGCGCTGGCCATGATGACATCCATTGACGCCCCGTGCCCAACATATATTTTGTCCCCGTCTTTTATCCTGACGGTCACTTCTCCCTGGGCATCGGTCCCGCCGGTGATCGCTTGGATAATGTAATCAACCAGCTGCGGTTTAACCTTGGTCAGCTTTTCAATCGCTCGATAGACGGAGTCAACCTGGCCGACGCCGCTTTCGGTTATTTCGATCGGTTTCCCCTTATGGATTAACTTGACGGTCGCGACCGGTTTTTTGTTCGTGCCGGATGATGTTTCGATCGAGTCGATCGTGTAAGTTTCCGGCACGACGTAGACTTCCTCGGAGACGATTGTCTCCAAGTCACGGTCGCCGATCTCTTTTTTCCGGTCGGCCAGATCCTTGAACTTTTCAAATGCTTTTTCCAAGTTCTCTTCAGTTAATGTATACCCCATATCCTTGAGCTTGTCAGCGAACGCATGCCGGCCCGAATGCTTACCGAGGACGAGCCGGTTCTTGGTCAGGCCGATATCTTCCGGCTTCATTATTTCGTAAGTTTCCCGTGCACGGAGCACTCCCGCCTGGTGAATACCAGCTTCGTGGGCAAAAGCGTTGGCGCCGACGACCGCTTTGTTCGGCTGGACGAGGAGCCCGGTCAGGTTGCTGACCATCCGGCTCGCTTTGTAGATCTCAGTCGTGTTGATCTCGGTATTGGCCCCAAAGAAATCGTGCCGGGTGTGGAGGGCCATGACGACCTCTTCGAGAGAAGCATTGCCGGCCCGTTCGCCAATCCCGTTGATCGTGCATTCGACCTGAGAGGCGCCGGCTTTAACGGCGGCGAGCGAGTTTGCTGTTGCCAGACCGAGGTCATTATGGCAATGAACAGAGATCGTAACATCATTCTTTTTTACCTGAGGCACGTTCTTAATGATGTTTTCGATCAGCTGGCCGAATTCCCACGGGGTGGTATAGCCGACCGTGTCCGGTACATTGATCGTGCTGGCGCCGGCATCGATCACTCCGCCGATGACCTTATAAAGGAAATCGTGGTCGGAACGGCCGGCATCTTCCGGTGAAAATTCGATATCGGGGCAGAGCGACTTGGCGTATTTGACCATCTCGACCGCGGTCTTGAACACTTCATCCGGCGTCATCCGGAGCTTCTTCTCCATGTGGACCGGCGATGTGGCGAGAAAAACATGGATCCGTGGCCGGTCGGAATGCTTGACCGCTTCCCAGGCGCGGAGGATATCTTCTTTTTTTGCCCGGGCAAGACTGCAGATGATCGGCCCTTTGATCTGCCTCGCGATCTGCTTGACCGATTCAAAGTCCCCTGGCGAAGCGATGGCAAAACCGGCTTCGATCGCGTCAACGTTAAGTTTGGCTAATTGCCTGGCGATCTCCAGTTTTTCTTCTGGATTGAGCGAAGCGCCTGGGCATTGCTCACCGTCACGAAGAGTAGTATCGAATATCTTGATCTTTCTGGTCATGAATATATTTTATCATAACAAAAAAATGTTGTATACTATGGCAGGAAAGGGAGGACGATGTAAAATGAGCAAAAAGATTAAGACAATCGGGGTTATAACGCCGGGGGGAGACGCACCGGGGATGAATACGGCGATCCGCGCTGTGGTCAGGACCGCGATCTATAATGGCTTAAAGGTTTATGGGATTGAACGTGGTTGGCAGGGATTAATTGATAATAACATCATTAATATGGAGCTGGCCTCGGTTAGCGGGATAATTAATAAAGGAGGCACGATCCTCCATACTCATCGCTGCCCGGAATTCAGGGAAAAGAGCTCCCGGAAAAAAGCTCACGATAATTTGTGCGCTTATAATATCGAAGGGCTGGTTGTGATCGGCGGCGATGGTTCTCTTTCCGCCGCCCACCAGCTTTACAAGGATTTTGGC
>JAQVPA010000089.1 GCA_028702315.1 Candidatus Margulisiibacteriota bacterium | reverse complement strand
TTAATGTCTCTTTCCTGATAAACGGTGGTCGGTCCCCGCATGGCTGTCAGGCCCCGGGCCAGATTGATCCGATAGTCGCGGAATTCAGGGCCTTGGCACCTCAATTTGTCGGTCAAGGCGTGCGCGAAGCGGAGCGGAGTTATCGGACGTGATTGGATTTGCATATTTATTTATCGGCCAAAAAGAGTAAATATTTCAATTGTTCTGAAATTTTTGGCTAATCGCTTCGATAACCTTAAGGAAACATATGCGTATTAAACAAATTACTCCCCGAGCGTGGTGGCCGCCTCATGTTGATGAAGTTCGGATCATCAGCCCGAAAAAAGCGTCTCTGCCGAACGGACAGATCCTCTCCTCATTGATTACGCTTGGACATGAAGTGCACGGTAAAATAAGGAACGGCGCTGACCTGCGGATCGCTGATTACGCCAGAGGGCAGAGTTTATTGGCCAGCGACGAATTTAACAAGTTAATTTACGACAAAAACCCTTTTATCCCGTTACTCTTCAGCGTCAAGAAAGTTGTTGGCTCGAATTTTCCCGGCTCTCTTGATCCGTTGGGGATGGTCGGGGAACACCATGTTACTTTGTTGCAATTCACTTTTGGAGCGGTACTGATCGATGCCGCGGCGGCGGAATTTTTAGGCCATAATTATAAATTCGCCAATACGCAAGTCTTGCTAATTCCAACGGAACATGAGGATATAGTCAGTAATTTAACGGCAGTCTACGGCGGGGACTGGCGGATCAAAGAATAAAATCGTATACTGTTCCCGTGCTGTTTAATAAAAAACAATATTTCGAGGGCTGGTACTACAAGATTTTCGATCGTGACGGTCGCCACGGCCTGGCGATCATTCCCGGACTTTCCCTGGTGGCCGACCAGGACAATTCTCACGCTTTTATCCAGATCTTCAAAGCCGATCGCTGCGAAACCGCTTATCATAGCTTTCCGCTTAGCGAATTCAATCTGGCAACCGACAAGTTCAACCTCCAGCTTGGCCGTAATCAATTTACCCTGGCTGGGCTGACCCTTGATCTCGCCGATAAGGGGGAGACGGTCAGCGGTGAGCTTAAGTTTTCCGGGGCCGTTCCCTGGCCGGTCAAACTTTTTTCTCCCGGAGCGATGGGGTGGTATGCCTTCCTTCCTTTTTTGGAGTGTTACCACGGGATTTTGAGCTTTGACCACGGGATTGAAGGTAGTTTAACGGTCAATGGCCAAACGATTGACTACACCGGTGGACGGGGTTACCTCGAAAAAGATTGGGGGAGCTCAATGCCTTCGGATTGGTTCTGGCTGCAAAGCAATCATTTTGGCGCGGAGGGGGTTTCCCTTTCGGTTTCGATCGCCAGGATTCCCTGGTTTAAGTTATCTTTTATTGGTTTTATCATCGGTTTCTACCATCAGGGGACGTTATACCGTTTTACGACCTATACCGGAGCAAAGATCAAACAATTGCTGGTTCAGGGCGAATCGGCCAGATTGAAGATCGAAGATAAACAGTATTGCCTGGAGATCGAGGCCAAAAGCCATGACGGAGTCCTTCTGGCGGCTCCAGTCGCTGGGGAAATGAAAGGACGCGTTAAGGAAAGTCTCTCGGCTGAAGTTTGGGTTAGATTGTCGCGAAAGGATGGCCAGGTTGTTTTCCAGGGATTAGGCAAAAACGCGGGGATGGAAAGCGTAGGGATCCTATAGAATTAGCTTGACGAAAGGCTTGACGTAAACTTAACGATAGTGTACAATTACTAGGTTATGTATAAGCCGACCTACCGGATAACGCCGTATTTAATGAAGCTGATCGAAGAAGCGGGGAGTTTGCGCTTCTGGATCGAGCAGATGCCCCTTAAAGTCACCTGGCTTCCGCTCCTGCAACATGAAGCCCGGGTCAGATCGACCCATTCTTCCACCGCGATCGAAGGGAATCCCCTGACTTTGGCCCAGGTTAACGCCGTGGCCAAAGGGGAGACGATCGGTGGACCGGATAAAGATAAGCTAGAGGTTGAAAATTACATCAAAGTTCTCCACTGGGTTGAAAAAAATTATGCTGAAGAGATCAATGAAGCGGCGATCTTTAATCTCCATAAGATTTTAACTAATGGCTTGTTGCCGGAGGAACGGTCCGGCCGTTACAAGGACAAGCAGAACTACGTGATCGATGAGCGGAAGGTCCGGATCTTTACTCCGCCCAGTCCGGCCGAGACGCCGGGCGCGATCCGGGAACTGCTGGACTGGCTTGATTCGCCGGGCAGCCGGGAATTGCCGCCGGTCCTGGTCGCCGCGATCTTTCACCATCGTTTTGTTTCGATCCATCCTTTCATTGATGGGAACGGCCGTTTGGCCCGCGCCCTGGCCGCCTGGATCCTTTATCAGCATGGGTATGATACCTACCACATCTTCAGCCTGGACGATTATTTTGCCGGCGACCGCCAGCGTTATTACCAGAAATTGCAACAAGCTCGGGAATTGGACGATGAGCTGACCCATTGGATCGAGTATGTCGCCGAAGGGGTAGTTAAAACTTTAAAAGACGTTAAGGTCCGGATCGAAGATCTGCAAGTTTCAACCCGCCATAATATAACCCTAACCCCGGGACAGGAAGAATTAATCAGAGTTCTCCGCTTAAAAGAGTCGGTTACCTCGGCTGACCTGCGGGAAACTTTCAAAGTCTCGCGGGCGCGGATCCACCAGATCGTTACCCCGCTGTTAAAGTCCGGTTTGGTTAAAACCAGCGGCCAGGGACGGTCGACCAGGTATTTACTGGTTCTCTAGATCTTTTGATGTTAAAATCCGGGGTATGGTAAAAAAAATATTTTTGCTTGTCCTGCTGACCGGCCTCATATTTCTTGGCGGCGCGGCCTCAGCCCGCTCTCTTTACTGGGATAAGATTGCCGTCGACCTCACTCTGAACCGCGATTCCAGCGTCGATATCGTTGAAACCCAGACCTACATCTTTGACGGCGCCTATAACGGCGGCTATCGGGATATCAAATTCAAGGGGTTCGATTCGATTTCCAATATCGAGCTGTATGAAGGCGATATTAAATATCAGGCTGGGAGCCTCGACAAATACCACTACACCGTCGGTAATGAAAACGGCGCTCGGCGGATCAAATGGCGCTCCCGCGACGTTGACGAGCCGGAATACAGCCAAACCTCCAAGACCTTTACGATCAAGTACCGGGTCAACGGCCTGATCGACCATCAGAAAGGTTTTGACGAGCTCTACTGGAAAGCGATCTTCGAGGACCGCGAGGGCAACGTCAACAAAGCGGAAGCGGTCCTTCACCTGCCGTCTCCGGTCGAACCTGAAAAGCTGAAGGTCATTCTTTACACCAATGTTTCCGGCGCGACCTGGCAAGTGACCGATCCGCAAACGATCGTTTTCCGGGGAGAGAACCTGCCACCGGGGGAGTTATTTGAGGTCAAAGTTGATTTTCCGCCCGGACTGGTCGCCCATGTCTTTTCCCTGAAAAAAACGATCAAAACATTTGTTTCGCCTTATCTTCCCTGGGTGATCGCCGGCGCGATCTTCATTTTTATGCTCTCTCTTTATCTTCGCTTAGGCCGGGATTATGAGGTTGCCGGCGTGGCGACGGTCATAACTAGCCCGCCGACCGACTTGGCGCCCGCGTTGGCCGGGACGGTCATAGACGAAGAAGCGGGGATGAAAGAGCTCATCGCCACGATCCTCGATCTTTCCCGGCGCGGTTTTATCGGGATCACGGAAAAGGTCAGCAAGGTCTGGCTCTTTACCACCCGCGACTTTGAGTACCAGCTCAAGGCGATGCCGGTCGGGCTCAGCGATTATGAGGATAAGCTCATCCAGGGTTTGTTTGGCGTTCCCAAGGTCGGAGAGGTTGTTAAGCTTTCAGATTTGCAGAATAAATTCTACAAGCATGTTGACGGGATCGTCGACCTGATCTTTAAACAAACGGTCAAACTGGGCTATTTTGAAGGGAATCCACGCGATGTGAAAATGAAGTATTATCTGATCGCCGTTGGGGTCTTTATTCTGGGCCTGGTCGCTTCTTTCTTTGGTGACTTTGAAGTGGCGATCGTCAATGGGATGATCGCGATGTTCTTTTTCCTGCCGAGTTTTTTCCTGGTCCAGGCGGTCAAAGAACGCCGTTTGGTCCAACTGGTCTTTATGCTCCCGTTCTTTATCGCGGCGGGGATCATGAT
>JAQVPA010000028.1 GCA_028702315.1 Candidatus Margulisiibacteriota bacterium | reverse complement strand
AGCCGCTCATGAGGAAGCTGGGCCTGGTCGAAGGCGAACTTATTATTGAAGGAGGGTTGTTTGACGCCCACCATTCACTGACCCCGAGCGACAAGGAAGAGACCCTGATCTGGTACGAAGGCTCTTATGTCCCGCAGACGACCGGGTTCGGTGACGCGGCCGGGGTAGTCTATCCAGTTGCCGGCATCGGCAACCTTAAAGCGGCGACCGGGCGGTATTATTCTTTCCGCAAGTTCGGCGACCTTTGGGTCAACGGGGCCTCGCAGTTCTCACTTTCAATGACCATATCCGTTCCCAAGAAAAAAGCGGCCCGGATCGGTTTGGATCCGCAAAAGCTCCGGTCACTGATTGGCCAGGGATTGTTCGAAGCTGCGTTTGATTCGGAAGGGCGCAAGCATATCGGGATCATTAATCCGAGCGTGTTCACGCATAAGGATAACAAAAAGGTCGGTTCCTTTACCTTGGCCTCTCTGACCGGCATGACACCGACCACAATGCTGCCGCTCAACGATAACATCGACGTGGTCCAGGTTGATGGGACCTTGGTTAAGTACTTTAAGGTCGTTGATGATAAGGGCAAACCGGTTCTTGATGGTAAGGGAAAGGAGAAGTTTGTTAGTAAGGAGTTTGCAACATACATTGTCACGGTCAAGAATGCGGCTTATGATAACCGGCTCGGTTTTACTGCCGACTGGATGGAAGAGGTAAACCGGGTTGCGGAGGGAAATCATTTGGCTCAGCCGTTCCCCGGTTTTGACCACCAGGTCGATCTGCGCGATGAGCTCGCTTTTATCCGGACGCCGGAAGGCCGTGAGGCTTACAAGATCGCTTTGGATAAGAGCAAAGGAGAGATACTGCTCGGCCATCAGCTATAGCTCGTTTCGTTTATTAATTGAAAAGGCCCCGGAGTTTTCCGGGGCCTTTTTCTTTGGTTAATTGTTTGCAGGGTGGGGGAAAAATCGAGTGAAATTTTTCAGAACAAGGTCCGATATAAAAGAGTAAGCAAAAGGCTCTCGAGATCAGACTAGATTTAGAAGCCCCTCGACTCATCCGCCTGCGGCGGATTCGCTCGGGGGACTTTTTGTTATAAGGGGGAAAAGAGAATGAACTTGATTAGCCGGATCCATAACAGTTGTTCGATCACTACGGTCAATTCGGTGGGGGCTCTGACAGGGAAGGTTTTGCGCGGAGCGTCGATCGAAAGTAAACGGTTAGTAATAAACGATCTGGCCGCGTTTTGGGACTGTATTCCGACCTTGGTTGCCAATGTTGTTGATTTTGGTGTCAAAAGCGCGCCGGAACCGGTGCGGGCAATGTCGGCTTGGATCATCAACCAGGCTGCCCAGCAGCGCGGAGTAAAACTTAATTCACCCAATAGTTTATATACTGCCGTAGCTGATGGGAAAATCGACCGGCAATTCGCGGTGCCGGCGATCAATATCCGGGGAAATTCGCTTGATACCGCGCGGGCGCTTTTTGCCGCGGCCAATGGATTGAATGTCGGCGCGCTGATCGTGGAGATCGCCCGTTCGGAGATGGGCTATACCAACCAGGCACCTCGGGAATTTGCGGCGGTGGTCCAGGCGGCAGCGATGATGGAAGGCTGGGAAGGCCAGCTCTTTTTGCAGGGCGACCATATTCAACTTAGTAAGAAAAAAGTAACCAAGGGCGGGCCAGATGCGACCCAGGAAGAAAGAGCCCACAGTGCCCTGATCAGGGAATGCCTGAAGTATGGTTTTGGCTCGATCGATCTCGATATGTCCCCTTTTGAACAAAGAAATAAGACCGAACTATCTTTTGATGATCAGCAGCGGCTAAACTATTTGTTGACCGCGAGCAAGATCCTGGAAATCAGGCGGTTGCAGCTGGACTTAAATCTCCCTTATACAGTAATGCTAGGCGGTGAAACAGGGGAAGTTGGCGAGAGCAATACCCGCCGGGAAGATATTGAAGCATACGCGCAAGGCTTGGTCCGCGAATTGAAACGGCTGCACGATAAAACCGGCTTGCCGCTGCAAGGGATCCGGAAGATCGCCGTCCAAACCGGGACCCACCATGGCGGCGTTACCCTCCCTGACGGCAGTGTTAAGCAGGTTAAGATCGAGTTCGAAGTTCTCAAGATGGCCAGGGAAGAAAGCTTGAGATATGGCTGGGCCGGCCCGGTCCAGCACGGCGCTTCCACCCTGCCGGACGAGGTTTTTTCCAAATTTGTTGAATATGGCGCCGCCGAAGTCCATTTGGCGACCGGATTTCAAAACATATTATTCGAAGTGGGAATTGCTAAAGAACAAGGGCTAAAGGCTGCGATCGAGCGGTTTATCGGTGTCAATTTTATTTCGGAATGGAAAGAAGATACAAGTTGGCTGCAGTTCTTTACCGATAACAGGAAGAGGGCAAACGGGCCTTTCAAATGGCAACTTTGGACGATGCCCGAAGAGGTGAGAGAAGCAGTCTCTGATGCATTGGTTACCAAATTCAAGTATATCTTCCAGGCACTTGGTGTCCAGAATACCCAGGGAATGGTTAACCGATTCGTTAAAGATGTCGATTTTGAGCTGCCGTATCCGGAAGCGGGCGAAACCATAATGGTTGACGCAGCTGAAACGGATCGGGGCGGAGCGGACTTAGCGGATTAACAAAAAAGGAAAAGGGAGGAAAAGAAAATGTCTTTTAGCAGAACGTACAGTGCGGATCTTATCAGTAGGATGACGAGGATCGCGACCGGGAAAGAGATGGGAAGAGGATTGAAGGTCGAGTTGATTGGTCGGAAATATCCGGGGACCAAGACGAAGCCGTTCACGACTTTTGGTGTAACCGCGGCGATCAAAGGGGGAGGGCAGATCCATGTGGGAACTGGAGTAGCTCCGGTGGCAACGTCGGGAGGGGTGCGGGAACCGGAGGCGGTCAGTAATGACAAGCTGGCGAAAAAACATCTGCGTATTCTGGAACAATATTTGAATAGTGGGGAGGTAAATTTGCTTGATCCGATCGCGGTTGATAACGCGGTGCTCGAGATCGATCAGGCCCTAGCCAAGGAAAGGGGATTGAAAAAGGCGCGGCCGACCAGCGGGATCGGTTCCGAAGTGGCGATCTCTGCGACTGTTGCGTTGCTTGATGCTCAAGCTGCTTATTTCCAGTTACCAACCGTACTGGCGATGAGAGCTATCCTCCTGCAAATTCAAGGTAAGGAACAGAATGCCGATGGGTTACGGACGCCGTTACCAAAGTTCAATATTCTAAATTTTGGCGGCCACTCCGCGACCAAACGGAAAGATGGCTTCCCTTATGTCCAGATCCAGGAGACAAAAGTTGCCACGATTGGTGCGGCTGATTTTGAAGAGGCGGAATTCATGGGGATCGCAACCTTGGATCAGATCATCAAATTGGCAGGAGTAGATAATATCGGTTTTGAGGCTGGGATCTCGCCGGCGCTGACCGAACCGGAACAGATCTATCAAATGGCCGCGGAGTCGATCGCTTTGGCTAACCTGACGGGGAAAATGGTCATTGCTGCTGATGCCGCCGCGTCGGAATTTTCCAAGCCAAAAAGCGAAGATTCTGATATTTTCCTCTATAATCTTTTCCCCGGTCGGCCGCCGGTCGATCAGGAAGGGATGGTCCGCTTCTGGGTTGAGATGGTCAATAAATATCCGATCGTTTCGATCGAGGATGGAATGAATTCGGAGGATCCGATCGGTTGGAAGATGCTGATGTCCGAACTTGGTAATCGAATCGAGATCCAGGGGGACGATCTTTTCGTCACCGATGCTGAAGAGCTTGATCGCTTGCATGAATGCGCCAATTCGGTGCTGGTCAAGCCAAACCAGGCGGGAACGATCGTCAGGACGCTCCGTTTGATCGCAAAAGCCAGGCAGTACGGTTATACAATTTCGCCTTCGCATCGTTCAGGTAAAGTCCCCGGCGGTTATGGCATGATCCCTGAGCTGGCATTGGCGACTCAGGCGGAATGGATCAAACCAGGGGCGCCGCGACGGGAAAGACAGGGTTTTACTAACAACGTAATGACCTTTGCCGATGAGCTGGCGTTGTTGGGTATTAATGTTGGTTATGCCGGTCCGGTTGTCGCTAAAAGATTTAGCATTTGATCAGTTAATCTGTTAGTTTAGATAGAAAAGCCCCGGGCTGTCCGGGGCTTTTTCTTAGAGGAGCAAAATGACTATCCGTTCATTATCATCAAAAGAAGCGGTCCTGGTTCAGAAATACGCTTCGAGCAAGCAAAAAGCTTTAGCTAAAGAATTGGGCATGCCTTGGAGGAAAATAGTGAGCTTGACTAAAACGCTAAGGAAAAGGCCGCTCATAAATGACAATCCCCCGCTAGCACAAAAACTGCGCCGGTCGCATGGTGGCGACCGGGCCTATACTGTTTACGAGGATGCCGCCCTCCAGGCGCTTTTCCGCTGCGGCGACAAAAAAGCCCTCCTTACCTTGCTGTCTGAACGTAAATGGAATAATATTACTGCTCACGCGGAAAACTCGCTCGGTCTATCCAGGATCACGGGGAGCAATTTCAGCGACCGGGAAGAACTTCTGCTCCGGATCTATTATCCACGGGGAGATTGGTCGGTGCTGACCAGCGTCTTGCCTGGGCGCGACAAAGAAAGCCTCAAACACTATGCCTCTAGAATTGGGATCAAAATGGAACGGCGGCTTGGCCCCAGCCGGTCGGAAAGAGTAGTTAAGACCGAACTAAAACCATTTATTTATGATCCCCAGTCTCTCCCTTTGGCGGAAGGCATTCCGTTAACAGGATTTTTGCTGGCTGATGGGACACAACGGTTTGGTTTCTGGCTGCGGCTGGCGAACAACAAGAGCCAACCGATTTTTATGCCGCCGGGTTATCAGGGAGAGCGGGTCTACCCCCAACCGGAACAGATCAAGACCTTAAACGGCAAAGTTATTCCGGCCATCCATTTTTTTGCTTTAGCCGAAAAGCAGGAGCGCTTGAGTACTTATTTGTTCAATGAAAAGAGCGGGAAATATGCCGGAAATATGCGTTTTGCGTTACGCCTTTCTTTTGATAACGAACAACAAATGCTGTTTTACCGCCTGGCCGGCCGGCGGATCGATTTTAATGTGCCGCAATTAAGGCAGACTGATGAGGCGGCCGTAATTTTATGCTTTCAGGATGGAGAGATCAAGGAAGTTAAAGCGCTGGATATTTTCCAGGAGAGAAAAGTAAAGATATCCGGTCCCATTAAAAAAGCCAAGCCGGTTTTGCCGGTCGACTGCCACTTATTAGATAAGTGCCGTGAGCTGAAAAAGAAGATCGGGTTTATGATCGATAATAATAGACTGACTTTAGAGAAGATCGAAATATATCTGACGGAGATTGGACAGCTTCAGGCCGATCTGCTCCGGTTAAAGGCGCAACAAGATGATTATTTGAAAAACGGGGAACAAGTGGCCTCCAAGCTGCGGCGCATAGAAGTGATAGAACAAAGAATAAAATATGCCCCTTGGTATAAGGAACTCGATGGCTTGGTGAAGGAACTGAAGATGGAACGGACGGTGATCAATGCCACCAAAGATGACCAAATAATTTACAGCCGATCAACGGAAGATGACTTGGACCCTTACAACCAGGATTAACTTTTTTCTTTTCCCGGATTAATGTATAATCAAATTTAATATGGCAACTACCCCGGTTTATCTCTGCATCCTTGACGGCTTCGCGCTTGGGCAGAGTAGCGAAAAGAACGCGATCTACGACGCGATCGAGTCGGGGAAAGCGCCGTTCATTGCCGACCTCTTTAAAAAACATCCTTATGCCAAACTGGAATGCTCTGGTTTAGCTGTTGGCCTCCCTGCAGGGACCATGGGGAACTCCGAAGTTAATCATCTAAATATGGGGGCGGGGCGGATTGTCTACCAGTCGATCGAGCGGATCAATGTGGCGATCGAGGACGGCAGCTTTTTTACGAACGAAGCTTTAACCTCGGCTGTTAATAATGCTAAGCAGAACGGTTCCGCCCTTCATCTGATGGGATTGTTGCAGGGCCATGGCGGCACTGTCCATGCGAGCATTAAACACTTGTTCGCTTTGCTTGAATTAGCGAAAAAGGCTGAATTAAAGACAGTTTATATCCATCTTTTTACTGACGGGAGAGATACTAATCCAAAAGCGGCCGGCGAGATATATCTGAAGATGCTGGAAGACAAGATCGGGGACTTGGGACTAGGGGCTAGGGTCAAGATTGCTACTGTTATGGGGCGGGAGATCGCGATGGATCGGGACACTGCTTGGGATAAAACATTGATCGCGATGAGGGCTTTGGTTGAAGGGAAGGGCGAATATAAGGCGGCAACCGCCCGGGAAGCGATCGAATCGTCTTATGCGCGCAATGAGACCGACGAGTTCATTCGCCCGACGATCGTCAGCGGCTATACCGGGATGGGGCCGGTCGATTCGGTTGTTTATTTCAACTTCCGCCAGGACCGGACGATCCAGCTGACCGTCGCTTTCTGCGAGACCGATAAACAATATTTCAACTATAAAAAAGGGACTAAACCGATCGATGATAAAACATATGAAGCGATAATCACTTTGCGGCGGAGATTATCCGGCCTGGTCTTTGTCGCCATGACCGAATATTATCCCGGCCTCCATGGCTTGACCGCTTTTCCGGAAAAAGAGATCCCTGATACTGTTGGGGAAGTTGTTTCTCGTGCGGGATTGAAACAATTACGGCTGGCCGGGCCGGAAAAGTTTGCCCACGTCACCGCTTGGTTCTCCGGCCGGCGGGCAGAGCCGTTCCCCGGCGAGGATCGCCATCTGGCGCAGGATATGTCGCTCAAAGCCCGGACCGAAGAAGGGAAGCATTACGACTGGGTTCCCGAAATGACCGCGTTTCTCGAAACTGATTTCTCGTTGGGGGCGATCGAGAGCGGCAAGTATTCTCTCATCGTCCATAATTTCCAGAACGGCGACATGGTGGGGCATACGGGGAACCTGAAGGCGGCGACCGAGGCGATAATTGATCTTTCCGCCTGTCTGGAAAAACTAGTCCCTGCCTGGCTAAAGAAAGGCGGCCTCTTTATCATCACGGCTGACCATGGCAATGCCGACGAAATGTTCTTTGACGAGAATGGCAAGCAAGTTGTCAGCACCCAGCATTCCCTGAACCCGGTCCCGTTCTGGGTCCTGGGCAAAGAGGTGAAGCTGAAGGAGCAAGGGATCATTCCCGACGTTGGGGTGACCGTGCTCGACCTGATCGGCTTAAAAGCCCCCGCCGATATGACCGCCAAAACACTCCTGGCTTAATTCCCTTATATTCTTTAAAAATCAGGTGAAATTCCTTAACTTGCCCGCCGATAAAACAGTGTCAGCGATCCCTCGGATCAAGCGATCCTCGGGATAAACAGGCTCAAGAAAATTAAATCTAAAATTTCTAGAAGCCCCCGCGAGCTATATCCGGGGGCTTTTTTGTAATTAAGAGAAAAGGAAAGGGTGATTGAAGATGGCAGTAAGCAATTTGATGTTTGGCGGGAAAATGCTTTCGGTTTTTGCGAAAACAAGAGGGAAAATGCGGATTGGCGTGCTATTTGCTGGGGGGCCGGCGCCTTGCGCTAATCAGCTTTTGTTTGCGGCAGGGTTGCGTGGGCGGGACTGGGGGGTCGAATTATGGGGCTTTCACAACGGCTATGAAAAACTTAAAGGCGCGGGGCCTGATCAGGCGCCTTTGTTCCGTAAAAACAATAGAAATGGCAAAGAAGAAAAATTAAAGAGCATCCTTACCAGTGACCAGGCAATCAGCGATTTGAGTGAAAAGCCTGGCTTGATCATCGGGTCATCCAGGGCGAATCCGGCGGATAAAATAAAATCAGCGGATGACATGCTCAGCCCGGCTAACACAGAAGATATGGAGAAGATGATTTACCTTTTCCGGGAATTAAGGATAGGCGGATTGATCTCGATTGGTGGCGACGATACGATGAGATCGGCTAACCTGCTGCAAATGAAAGCCCAGCAAATGATGGAGGCTGGTTTGATTAAAAAGAATTCTTTCGGGGTTGTCCATTTGCCAAAAACGATCGATAAGGATTATCAGGGGATCGATTATACATTTGGTTTTATGTCGGCTGCGGATTTTTGCGGCCAGATGATCAGAGGGTTCCGCAATGATGCCAAAGCGTCCGCAACCCAGAAACAGCCGGTAGTCCATGTAGTAGAAGTTATGGGACGGGATGCCGGCTGGCTGACCGCCGCCGCTTCGGTCATCGGGGAATCGACCCTGGCTTTTGTCCCCGAGGATTATAAGGCCGGAGAGGTGTCGATCGACATGATCGCCAAAAAGTGTGTTCAGGCGATGTTAGAACGGCGTAAACAACATAAGCATTTCTCGGTGTTTACGTTAGCCGAGGGGATCGCTTACCGTTTTGCCCCCAACGACCCGATCATTCCGAAGGACCTGCCGAAAGATCATGCCGGCAATCCGGATCTCAGTAAGTTGAAATTAGGCGAGGTACTAAGCGCTGCTATTGACGCGGAATTCAAAAGGCAGATAGCCACGACGGGAAAAGCCGAAGATAAGGAAGTAAAGCTTAAAGTCATGGGCCAAAAGGCCGGTTATGTTGCCAGGCAGATCGAGCCGACCAGTTTTGATATACTTCTTTGCCGGACATTAGGCGTAGCGGGGGTCGATGCGGTGTTATCAGGAAACTTTGGTAACATGGTCTCAATCCGCGGTGTTTTGGAGCCAATATTAGTCCCGTTCAAGGATGTTATTGACCCGATTACATTAAAGACCAAAAAGAACCTGATGCAGCCAGGTAAAGGCCTTCACGCTTTAATGCGTGCAATGGAGCAGTCATACCCGGTAATTTAAATAGAGTGTAATCCTTTTTTTAGGCTTGCCAGCGCCGCTTCCTGCAGCCCTTCCGGATAGGAGGGATGGGACTGGAAGGTGCCGGCCAGTTGGTTGACCGTCAGTTTGTTCTTTAGGGCGGAAACAGCGATACCGATCAGTGTGGTTGCTTCCGCGCCGATGATGTGAACCCCTAATATTCCGCCTTTATCGTCACTTATAACCTTGATGACCCCTTCGATTTCGCCCAGGGCTTGCGCTATTCCCAGCGCGGCATAATTGAATTTACCGATTTTTATCTCCTGATGCTTTTCTCTGGCTTCCTTTTCGGTCAAGCCGATACTGCCGATCTCTGGAGTGGTATAAATACCAATTGGAATGTTGTCATAACTAAAAGTTCCCTTTCCGCCAAGGGCGTTTTCCGCGGCCACAACCCCTTGTTCGTAAGCAACATGGGCAAGCATCTTGCTGCTGACCAGGTCGCCAACAGCGTAGACGCCCGCCACGCTGGTTTCCAGCCTGGCGTTAACAGCAACGCTTTTTCCTTTGGTTTTTAGTTTGAGGTTCTCTATTCCTATCAGAGCGGGTGTCCGGCCGACGCAGATCAAGGTCTTGTCGCCGGAACTGCTGGGGTCGAACTTCGTGCCGGTCAGGATTTTAACTTTCCTGCGGCCAAGGATTCTTTTAACCAGCCCGACGATTTCCTCGTCGATGCCGGCGAGAATATCGGGCAGCGCTTCGTAGATCGTTACTTCGGTCCCGAGCGAACTGTAGATCATAGCGAAGTGGATGCCGATCACCCCGCCGCCGACGATATTGAGCTTGGCGGGGGCTTCGGTCAGCGAAAGCGCGTCATCGCTCGACAGGAATTTTTGCTGATCAAAGCTTATTCCAGGCAGGCAAGAAGGAACAGAACCTGTAGCCAAGATTATGGCTTGCGACTGAACATCGCGGGTTCCGACTCTAATAAGGCCGGGAGCTTTAACTTCGCCGGTGCCGCGAATGATTTCGACTTTGTTCTTCTCTAATAGGAATTCGACCCCTTTGACGACTTTAGCAACGATCTGGTCTTTCCGTTCCACCGCTTGTTTGAGGTCGAGGCTAACCTCCCCGGTGCTAATGCCATAATTATCAGCCTTTTTAATCTTATCGAATAGATTGGTGCAGGCGATGAGCGCTTTGGTCGGAATACAACCGCGGTTGAGGCAGGTGCCGCCAACTTTATCTTTTTCGATGAGCGCGACTTTGGCGCCGAGCTGGGCCGCCCTGATGGCGGCGACATAGCCGCCCGGTCCGCCGCCAAGAACTACTAGATCGAATTTATCTGACATATTCCACCTCATAATATGGCCTAATCCTAAAATTTACCCCTAAATCTTTCGCGATCTTTTGGCAGGCCTCTTTGTCGACGATAGGGAGGTCAACAACAGTGGCCTCTACGGTCGGCAGATACTGCTTTGCTGCCTTAATGAATTCGATGACCGCCGGATAAGCTTTGGCACCGTATTGCGAATGGCAGAGCCGGTCATAGACCTCGGCGTTCTGGGCATTGAGGCTGATGGAAATAAAGTCGATCAGGTTTTTCAGCTCGGGCAAAATATTCCTTCCCCAAAAGAGGTTGCCGTGGCCGTTGGTGTCGAGCCTGATAGGTAACGTGTAATGCGCAACGCGTAACGCGGAAGCGACTGCTTTTATGACATCAAGCCGGATGGTTGGCTCGCCATAACCACAGAAGACGATTTGTTTGTATTTAGTCGGATCACCGATAGCGCTGATGACTTCTTCCGCGGTTGGCTCCTTTTCCAGCCAGAGATCGTACTTTTGGTTGAATTTGCGGCTTTTATTACGGATGCAGAACGGACATTCGTTCGTGCAACGGTTGGTAATATTCAGGTAGAGTGAATCACCGATCGGGTAGGCAATAGCGTCCATGAGTAAAATTATAACACATCTGAAATTTTACGGTAGAAAAGGCGATGTATATACATGAGTATTTACATTAATAAAAGCGCACCTTCTAATAGCTACTTAAAAAGCCTGCCTTTTATAAATATACTGCCGGTTGCCAGGCGGTGTGATAAGGGGAGAATTTATAAGCTTGGCAGTAATATTTATGGCCCAATCCCACTTTCGGTCGCAAAGGATATTTCTTTTCTGAACGCTGAAATGAGTTATTTTGCTCGTTTTGCCGCGCAAGGTTTATATCGATGGGGTGAGTATACGGTCCGGCCGGAGAGGTGCTACCGGGCAGGGTTCTTCTTATTAAGATTAATTTTAGAAAAACTGCTGGATAGGTTTACGGCGGCTGGCCACCCAACGATTAGAAATTTATCCGACCCGATACTGGGGGATCTTTTTTTGACGGCCTTAAGCGATGTGTTGCCCGCTCAGGTGGAGATCACCACTAGATTCCAGGGGGAATTTAAGTCGCAGAAAGGGATCGTGTCCGCCCCTTTTTTGGAGAGAGGGATTAATAAGGCTTTTACGGACAAGATCGCGACGGTGAATACGATAAGCAGCTACGTTATTGACAAAGCGATCGTCCCCTATCTAAAAAACAAAAATGGGATATATTTTGACACTGCGGACCATTGAGCAGCTGCTTAATGGAGCGCTTTTTTCAGCAGTGCATTCAACACTTGCGGATTAGCTCGCCCTTTGGTCGCCTTCATCACCTGGCCGACAAAGAAAGCCAAAACCGCGGTCTTGCCGGACTTAAATTGCTCGACCTGCTTGGGATTATTCTTAATGATTTCTTCAATCACCTTTGTTAGCTCGCTTTCGTCGCTAATCTGGGTCAGGCCAGCCCCCTCGATCACTTCTTTAACCTGTTTGCCGGTTTTTAGTACCTGAAACAAAACATCTTTGGCCAATTTATTACTTAATGTCCCGGTGTCGATCATTTTAAGGATCTCGGCCAGCTGGGCGGGGGACAGCGCCAGTTCGTTAAAACTCATTTTTTGCTCGTTAAGGAATGCGGTGATATCACCGACGATCCAGTTGGCGGCCGCGACCGGCTGGCCATGGAGTTTAACAACCGCTTCAAAGAAATCCCCGGTTTGTTTGTCAGCGACCATGATCTGGGCGGTTTCCGGTGATAATTTAAGTTCAGTGATGAAGCGTTCTTTCTTTTGCTGGGGGAGTTCGCCGATGGTTTGCCGTATTTCTTCGATCCATTCGGTCGACGGCTCGATCGGGACGAGGTCGGGTTCGGGAAAATAACGGTAGTCGTGGGCGTACTCTTTACTTCGCATCCCGGTCGTTGTTTCGGTCTGCTCGTCAAAGAAGCGGGTTTCTTGGATGATCTTTTCCCCTTCTTCTGTTACTTCCAGATGCCTTTTCTCTTCGGAGATCAACGCCTTTTCGATCGCTTTAAAGGAATTGATGTTTTTCACTTCGGTTTTGGTGCCAAATTTGGCTTCCCCGATCGGCCGGATCGAGATATTGGCATCGCAGCGGAGCGACCCTTCTTCCATCTTGGCGTCGCAGACCATCAGGCTGCGCAGGAGCTCAGCCAGGCGCTGGGTATAGACCGCGGCTTCCTTCGGCGAGCGCAGATCCGGCTCGCTGACGATCTCCATGAGTGGCGTGCCGGTCCGGTTATAATCGACGAGTGATTCTTCCGCCCCCATTATTCTTTCCGCTCCGACGTGGACGAGCTTGCCGGCATCTTCTTCGAGGTGAACGCGGGTAATGCCGATCTTTCTCTTTTTTCCGTCAACTTCGATCTCAATGTAGCCTTTGGTTGCCAGGGGCAGCTCATATTGCGAAATCTGGAAGTTTTTGGGTAGGTCGGGATAAAAGTAATGTTTCCGGGCAAAGACACTGGACGGTTCGATCGTGCAGTTGAGGGCGAGCGCAGTCTTGATCGCCAGTTCGATCGCTTTTCTATTAGTGACCGGCAAGACCCCGGGCTGGCCGGTGCAGACCGGGCAGATGTTGGTGTTCGGCTTGTCGCCAAATTTATTGGAGCAGGAGCAAAACATCTTGCTCTCGGTCAATAATTGAGCGTGGATCTCAAGGCCGATGATGGTTTCGTATTTCATATTTTCATTATAACTTATTTTTTCTTTGGTTTCACGTCGGTTGCGGGCTGTTCGATTAGCTCTTTTAGCTCTGCGCTGGTGAGCGCTTTAAAATCGAGCCACTCACCGGTCGCCATCAGGTAAATTGAAGCGTAATACCGCCCCCTGATTTCGCTGACGATCAGCAGTTTTCCTTTATCAAATTCCCAGACGTATTGGTAGCCTTTTTGCTTTTTCGGCGGTTTTTTCGGAGCCGCTTTTATTTTGGCGATCACTTCGGCACGGGATGGCAGGAGTGGCGTGATCTCTCGCTTTTGTGTTGTAGTCGTTGTCGCCCTGGTCGTAGTGGTCGTCGTCGTCGTTATTGTTGTAGTCGTAGTAGTAACTGTTGTGGTTGTAGTTGTCGTTGTAGTTGTAGTTGTAGTTGTAGTTGTAGTTGTAGTTGTAGTTGTAGTTGTGGTTGTGGTCGGTTTTTTTGTGGTTGTAGTTGTAATGATAATTTTTACCGGTTTCTTACTGCCGGCGAAAATATTTAAGAAATTATTGAATCGATCCTGTAAAGTTGGCGCCAAGGTTTTTTGGGTCGCGGCCATTTTAGCGGCAAGTGCTGCCGGCAATGTAGTGGTGGTAGTCGTTGTCGGCCGGCGACGGGTTGTGGTGGTGATAACCATGGGCCGCCTAATGCGCAGCGTGGTCGTTGTTGGCGGCTGTGTCGTGGAAGTGGCTGTCTCTGTTTCCGGTGAAACCTCCTCGACCGGTGTCGCGACTTCAACCGGCTTGGCCAGCTTTTCCGGAGGGACATAAACGTTGAATTTTTCGATCGCCTGCTTACGGGTGATCAGGTATTTCTTAATGATCCGGAGCCCTTTGTAATTAATGGTCAAAATAACATATTTTTCTCCGGCTTTCAGTTTGAGCGGGAAAAAAAAGGTCTGGTCTGAATCGGTTTTCACCGACTGGCCATTGATTGTGATCGAGATGACCCCGGCCGGGACCTGGCCGGAGATAACACCGGAGACCGGTGGAAACTTCTTGATATCAGCTTGGCTGGCCGCAAAGGACGGGTGCGCCAGCAAGCAGAAGAGCAGGATTAAAGCGCAGCAGTTTTTTTGTGCCATTCGGTATTTTGCTCGTAGGCGAAGGATACCCGGAAGAGGGCATCTTCCTTAAAAGCCTGGCCGATCACCTGCAATCCGATCGGCAGATTGCCCGCAAAACCGCAAGGGAGGGAGAGGGCGGGAAGTCCGGCCAGATTGACCGGGATCGTGGCGATATCGGATAAGTACATTGCTAACGGGTCGGCGGTCTTGGCGCCGAGCTTGAAGGCGACGGTTGGCGCGGTTGGAGAGAGGAGGACGTCGCAATCTTTGAACGCTTTTTCAAAATCGCGCTTGATCACGGTCCTGACTTTTAAGGCTTTAAGATAATAAGCGTCGTAATATCCGGCCGACAGGGCGTAGGTGCCAAGCATGATCCGCCGTTTGACCTCGGGACCAAAGCCCTCCTGTCTGGTGTTAGAGTACATGGTGATGAGGTCTTTGTCTCCTTTTGTCCGCAGGCCAAACTTTACGCCGTCATATCTGGCGAGGTTGGAGCTCGCTTCGGCCGGAGCGATCAGGTAATAAGTCGCCACCGCGTATTCAAACGAGGGAAGGGAGACTTCGGTGATCTTGGCTCCCAACTCGGCTAGTTTATTGACCGCCGCTTTGATCGCGTCTTTTACTTCCGGTTCGATCCCGGCCCCCATTAGTTCCTTGATCACTCCAATCCGGACATTTTTAACGTCGCCAACCAGCGCTTGGCGGTAGTCGGGGACAGGGAGGTCGACCGAAGTGGAATCCTTTGGGTCATGGCCGGCCAGGAGATTCATCATAATGGCTGCGTCAGTCACATCTTTGGTGAGCGGCCCGATCTGGTCGAGGGATGAGGCGAAAGCGACCAAGCCGTAGCGGGAAACGCGGCCGTAAGTCGGCTTAAGGCCGACCACGCCGCAAAAAGAAGCTGGCTGGCGGATCGAGCCGCCGGTGTCGGAACCGGTTGCCAGGATCGTTTCGCTCGCGGCGACGGCCGCGGCCGAGCCGCCGGAAGAGCCGCCAGGGACGGTTTTTACATCCCAAGGGTTGCGGGTTGGGTGAAAAGCGGAGTTTTCGGTTGATGATCCCATGGCAAATTCGTCCAAGTTAGTCTTGCCGATGATGACCGCGCCGGCTGCTTTCAGCTTGGTGACGACGGTCGCGTCATAAGGGGGAAGATAATTCGCCAAAATTTTGGAGCTGCAAGTCGTCAGCGTTCCCCGGGTGCACATATTATCCTTGACGGCAATGGGGATGCCGGTTAGCGGAGTTATATTTTTACCGCTTTTGAACTGTTCGTCGGCGGCGCGGGCCTGTTTTAAAGCTTCATCTTTGGTCAAAGTAACGAAGGCTTTAACTTTATCCTCAACTTTTTCGATCCGTGCGAAGGCGGCTTCGGTCAGCTCGGTGGCGCTGAGCTTCCTTTCCGTCAGCAAAGTGTGCAGTTCGTGCGCTGTTTTGTTGTTCATTCCAGTATTTTCGGCACCCTAAACATATGCGACGCTTCGTCCGGCGCGTTGGCCAATATCTCTTCGACATTTTCGCACGGAATGGTTTTGTCTTCCCGTAAAACATTCTTCATCGGGATCGCGTGGGCAGTTGGCGGGATATCGTTAGTCTCTACTTTTTGCAGATTAGCGGCAAATTCGAGGATCGAAGATAATTGCCGGGCAAAAAGTTTTTTTTCTTCGGGAGACAGGGCGACTCGCGCCAGCCGGGCGATATGTTCAATATCGATCTGCATGATTCGTTATTATATCAGGGGTTATATTAAAGGGGAAGCGTGAAGTAAAAGGTCGAACCCTTGCCCAAACCGTCGGAAGTCGCCCACATCTTGCCGCCATGCGCTTCGATGATCGCGCGGGAGAGGGCAAGGCCAAGGCCTGTTCCCTTGATCTGGACGTTCTCTTTGCTGGCTCGGTAGAATTTTTCAAAAATGTGAGGGAGATCGGTTGCCGTTATTCCTGCTCCTTCATCCCGGACAGCGATCTCCAATTCTTTGTTTTTGACCTGGGCGGAAATGTAAATGTTTTTCCCTTCGGCGGAGAATTTTAAGGAATTAGAAAGCAGGTTGATGAGCACCTGAAGCACTTTGGTCTCATCAAGTTCGACCATTGGCAGGTTAGAGTTGACCTGTTGGACCAGGGTGACTTTTTTGGCGTCGACCTGCGGCTTCATCTCCTCGATCACGCTTTCGATGATCTTGACGGGATAGATTGGCTTCTTTTCGATCTTGTACTGGCCTGATTCGATCCGGGCGATATTAAGAAGGTCATTGACCAGGTCGAGCATTCGCCGTGATTGACGGTTAACGATCTTGATCGGCTCCTGAATGGATCCTTGCAATGAGCCGAGCGTGCCGTTGAGGGCCAGATCGGTGTAGCCGATGATCGAGGTCAGCGGGTTCTTGGTCTCGTGCATCACCTGGTTCATGAAGTCGATCCTGGCGTCGGAAAGTTCGGCGATCTTCTTTTCTTTTTCGGCCAGTTTATTGACTAGGAAAGTGACTAAAGACACGATCAGCGTGATCACCAGGAAGAGAGCAACGGCGGTAAATGAAGTGTACTGGAGATTAAGGTAAAGATTACTGGGCAGACCGGAAACATGGTAATGAGGGATGATAAAAAGCGCTTCCAAAACGCAATTGGTGGTGAACATTATTAGGACACCCAGGGCAAGCAAGTAAGCCATAAAAATCCGCCCAATCATCGCGTTGGTAAAGGGATTGATTATGTAGGCGAGCATCAAGGGGCTTTCGATCCCCCCGGTAAAATGGACCATGATGGTAACGAGCAGCATGTCAATCAGTCCCCGGATCGCCCCGACAAGATGGCTTTGGCCGAAAAAGGCAAAACGGCGATTGAGCTTATCATAGATAAGATTGATTAGGAACGAAGCGGCCCCAACTAC
>JAQVPA010000088.1 GCA_028702315.1 Candidatus Margulisiibacteriota bacterium | reverse complement strand
GTGGCGATCGCCCGGTCGCTGGCCAACGATCCGTCGATTATTTTGGCCGACGAACCGACCGGAAATCTTGATTCCAAAAGCGGGGAAGAGATCATCCATCTCTTCATGGACTTGAACGTTAAAGGGATTACCCTGATCATTGTGACTCACGACGAAGAGATCGCCAACCATAGCAAGCGAATCGTCCGCCTGAAAGACGGCCTGGTTGTCAGTGATTCGGCCGTGCCGGTCATGACCGAAGCCGAGCGGCATAACGGCAACCATCACGCTTAAATGATCAACTTGCTCGAACCGCTTAAGATCTCCTTAGCCTCATTACTGGCGAACCGAACCCGCTCGTTGTTAACAACCCTGGGAGTGATTATCGGTGTGGCGGCAGTTATTACTTTGGTTTCGATGGGCGAGGGGGCAAAAAGCTACATCATGAATCAGGTTGGCAGCTGGGGGGTCGGGGCTAATAGTATAACGATAAATCCTGGCGAAGAGAATTCGCATACGATCGAAATGAACTTGACCTACGCGGACGCTCAGGCTTTACGGGCCAAGGTCAATAATTTGCAATACTTGATGACCGAGTTTGTCGGTCCGGGGCGGGTCAACTATGGGAAAAAGGAATACCGGCCGGCCTTTGCCCTTGGCGTATCGGCCGATTATCCTTACGCCTATAAACAAGGGGCGTCCGAAGGCCGGTTCTTTTCACAGGCCGAGGATGCCGGCCGCAAACGGGTGGTGGTCATCGGCAAAACAGTGGCGCGTAATATCTTTGGCGAGTTCTCGCCGATCGGCGAGAACATCAAGATCAATGGTATCGGTTTTAAGGTCGTCGGCCTGCTGGAGGAAAAGGGGACGATGCTGACTTATGACATGGATGACATGGTTCTGATCCCCTCCACATTGTCAGAGATGGTCCTGGGGACCGACAAGATCTGGGAAATGTTCATAACTGTTGACAACGAAAACCAGGTACCGCAAGCGGTCCAGGAGATTAAAAAGGTATTAATCGCCCGCCATAAAAAAGAAGATTTTCATATCCATACCCAGCAGGGAATCATCGATATTATTAATAATATCCTTAACGCGATGACCGGGATCGTCTCGGCGATCGCCGCCATTTCACTCCTGGTCGGCGGGATCGGGATCATGAATATTATGCTGGTGGCGGTCACGGAGCGGACGCGTGAGATCGGCATCCGCAAGGCGATCGGCGCTAAGCAACGCGATATTTTCCTGCAATTTGTCTTTGAGTCAGTTTTGATCACGATGAGCGGCGCGCTGGTCGGTATTACCATTGGCACGCTGGCCGCCTGGGGGATTATGACCTGGCTTAAGATGTCGGCGGTCATTGCCTGGGGAGCGGTTTACCTGGCCTGTCTGGTCGCCTTCCTGGTCGGCACATTTTTTGGTGTCTACCCGGCGATGCGCGCCTCCAAATTAGACCCGGTCGAGGCCTTGAGGTTTGAGGTATAGGGAGACCGAAAACCCTCATCCGCTGGCGCGAAGGATACCCCCTTCTCCCAGAGGGAGAAGGGGGTAGGTTAAGCGTTAGTGGGTGAGGGTTGGAATCCCTTCCCCGGTGAGGGTTTTATGCGCGAAATCAAGAAACAATTTGCCAGGCAACTTCGGAAGGATCAAACTTCTACGGAAGAAAAGGTTTGGGATATATTAAGAGATAGGCGTTTGTTTAATCTTAAATTTCGCCGGCAGCATGTGATCGAAGGGTTTGTGGTTGACTTTTATTGCCCGGAGCATAAACTTGTGATTGAGATAGATGGTGGGATTCATAATAAACAGAAAGATTATGACCAATTGCGCCAAGAAGAGATCGAATCTAAATTTAATACGGTTATCAGAGTGAGAAACGAAGAAATTAAAGATAATTGCGTGGCATTAATAGGAAAAATAAAGGAGGCAATCCGTCCTTAGCGTATTACACTCTCCCTCTGGGAGAGGGGGGTAGCTTAAGGGTTAGCGGGTGAGGGGTTTATGTTATTATCTATCTGGGAAGAGATGAAACAGGCCTGGCGGGCGCTTCTGTCAAACAAGGTCCGGAGCGCTTTGACAATGCTTGGCGTGATCATCGGGATCTTCTCGGTTATCACGCTAGTGACGATCGGCGAGGGGGCCAAGACATACGTGACCGACCAGATCAAGAACCTGGGGGCCGGTTACGATTCATTTATCCTGGTGGCGGGTAAAGACCCGAACTCCCCGCCTAATCCCAAATTTGTCTATGCCGACATCGCTCATTTTAAAAGCCGGGTGCCGGAGATCAGGGATATTGTGGCGCTTAATATCGGTTCTGGTGATCTGTCGTACGGCAAAAAGACGGTCAAGAACGTGGCGGTCATGGGGATGACGGCCAATGCGCTGGAATTAATGGGCGGGAAAGTGACGAGTGGCCGTTATTTATCCGAAGCCGAAGTTGAATCGCGGCGTAAGGTGGCGGTGATCGGGCCAAAGGCGGCAAAGGAATTATTTGGCGAGAGCAGTCCCCTTGGCGAACGGTTTAAAATGGACGGCAACCAGTATCTGATCATCGGGATTTCCGAAGCGCGCGGCAGCGTTGGCCCGATGGACATGGACCGGCGGGTCGTCCTGCCGGTGACAATCGTCAAAAATATGTTCGGTAATTATAATATCATGCGTTTTAATATCTTTCCGAAAGATATTGACCGGATCAACGAAGTTAAAGAACGGGTCCGGGAAGTGACCCAGCGCCGCCTGGGGAACGATGATTTCCGTTTTATGACCCAACAGGGGATACTGAACATTGTTAATAATATCCTGGCGGCGCTGACCGGTTTTGTCACCGGGATCGCGGCCATTTCGCTGCTGGTCGGCGGGATCGGGATCATGAACATCATGTTGGTGGCGGTCAACGAGCGGGTCCGGGAGATCGGGGTGCGGAAAGCGATTGGCGCGAAAAGCCGCGATATTGTCTTGCAGTTCCTGGTCGAATCGATGATGATCAGCCTGCTGGGCGGCGCGATCGGCATTATCATGGGACTGGCCGGAGCATTCCTGATCATGTGGTTCATCAAGGGGACGCTGGTCATTGCCTGGTGGGCGGTGATTTTAGCGACGGTAGTGTCGGCGGCGGTCGGGATATTCTTTGGTGTCTACCCGGCGATGAGAGCGGCTAAACTCGACCCGGTCGTAGCGTTAAGGTACGAGTAATTAACTGGCCAGCGCTTTTTCGATCACTTCCAAGGCGTCAGCTTTTTGAAAAGGCTTGAGGACCAGGCCAGCCAAGCCGAGATTCTCCGCTCCGACGCGGACGGTCTCTTCCAGCATCCCGGTGACGAAAACGACTTTGGCGGCGGGTTTTAACTCTTTCACTTTTTTCAGGAATTCCAGCCCGTTGAGCCGCGGCATGTTGACATCGGCAACGATCAGGTCAAAATCACCGTTTTTAAAGAGGTCAAAAGCTTGCAGCCCATCTTCCGCCGTGGTTACCTGGTGCCCTTTTTCCTGGAGCATTCCGGTGATGATCAGGCGCATGCTCGCCTGGTCGTCGGCGACTAGGATTTTACCCATTCTGATAGTGCCTTGTTGATGTTATCATCATAGTCGATAAAGATCTTTTCTACCGCGCCCGCTTTGTTGATGCAAATGGTCGTTGGCAGGATGACAATCTGGTACTTGTCTATTAAACTGAGCTTTTTATCTTGAATTATCGGGAACGCTATTTTTTGGCTGGCCACCAGGTTTTTTAATTCCGAACTTTTCTTGTCAAAAGAAATGGCGATGACCTGGGTGTTATTCCGTTCGTTCGCATAGAGTGACTGCAAAGCGGCCAGCGCGTCCTGGCAGGATTTACTCCAGCTGGTAAAAAAGAATAAGATGACCGGCTGGTGTCCGGCGTAAGATTGGAGGTCAATGGTTTTACCGTCCAGGGCGGCTAGTTCGAGGGGCGGGGCGGCTGAACCAGCTTTAAGATTGGAGTTTTCCGCTTGGGCCGCGGCGCAAAATAGCGTTAATACCAGTAACAATGTTGCCAGAAGATTTCTCATTTTCACCATAAATTATTATACGCCTCTTGCCGTTTAAGTCAACCTTTGGCCGAGAGGTATTCCCTGGCCGAATCGGCCGCGATGGCTCCGTCGGCCGCGGCGGTCACGACCTGCCTGAGGTGCTTTACCCTGGCGTCGCCCGCGGCGAATATTCCCGGGACCGAGGTGGCCATTTTTTCGTCGGTAATGATGTAGCCGTGCTCGTCCAGCTTAACAACTTTCTTGACGCACTCCGTGTTAGGCCGGCTGCCGACATAAACAAAAACGCCATCGGCCGGGACCGTGAGCTTTTTGCCGGACAGGAGGTCTTTGATGACCACCGATTCGACTTTATCCTGGCCGCTGATCGATTCCATGACCGAATGCCAGAAGAAATAAACTTTTGGATGGTTCCGGGCGCGCTCGGCGACGATCCGGTCGGC
>JAQVPA010000087.1 GCA_028702315.1 Candidatus Margulisiibacteriota bacterium | reverse complement strand
TTATATCCTTACCCTTAAGGATCGCCATTTCCAGCAGGTCAAGCCCTTTGGCTTTGGGCGCGGTTCGCGCCGCCAGGCAAAGATCATCGGCAACCCGTTCAATCGCGCTACTAAACATTCTCGCGGTGCTTGATCGCGATCTCCGCCATATGTTTACCGGCGGTGAAATAAGGCGAGATGACCCGGTTGGCCCCGGCTTTTTTCAGCTTCTCTTCAGCTTCGGGGTAACCAGCGCGTGAAATTATGTACAAGTTCGGGTTGAGCACTCGTGCCGAAAGCGTGACAAACACATTAGCAGTGTCAGAATCAGCACTGGCGATCAGGCCTTTGGCTTTGGCGATCCCGGCCCGTTCCAGATTCTTATCAGAAGTGATATCCCCGATCATGTATGGCATATTCAATTCTTCAAGTTCTTCCGAAGTATCTTCTTTTGAGTCGATCACGACAAAAGGTATCTTGGCCGCCTCGAATTCCTTCGCAATCTGATGGCCAACTCGCCCAAAACCACAAATAATGTAATGGTCCTTCATCCATTCGATCTTTTTTTCCATTCTCCTTAACCTCCTGATGTGAACAAATTCTCCCGAAACAATGAATTCCAGTGCGCGGCCAATCACCACAACAATCATAACCACACTAACCACAACAAAAAGCGAATCAAAAAGTATCCCGGCGGTCGTTAAACCCTCGTCCATCCGGTAGCCGACAGTTGTTAAAGTCACAACCACCATATAGAAAGCCTGCAGAAATGTAGAGTGATTAAGATACATGAACCCGACTATACCAACAACAGCGGTCAGTAAAAGAACTAGTAGTGGCACAAAAAAATGCCGCCACATCCTTCGGCTATAAGACATGTCTCTTTTCTTCATTTCAATAAGTATACCGTAAAATCGCCCGGATGATAATCGTGTCTTATCATGAACCGGCTGCAGATGAACCGGGCATAATTCATGATCTTCTCCGGCTCAAAGAAGAAGTACTGCTTTGAATTCAATTCATCATAGTCGCTGATCGGCAGGGAACCTTCGCTTAAAAAATTGACCGCTAATCCCTGGCTGCTGAGGTCGTACATCCGAAAAAGCATCTCCTTGACCAGATCAAGGTGGGCGTCCTTATCCGATGTCCGGATATTAAAGATCCCAGAACAGAAGACATAATCAAATTTTGGGACATACCGCTCTTCCATGATATCCTTGAGCTCAAATTTAGCGTCAGGATACCTCTTTTTAGCGGCGGCGACCAATTTTGGCGAGATATCGTAACCGGTATAATTTATCCGGTTGCGAAAAAGTATCCCGTCAGCCTTAAAAAAGCCGTATAGGTCGCCCAGGCCGCAGCCAACGTCAAGCACGGAGACCCCCGAGGCTTTTTTACCGTAAACGAACATCTCCTTCATGATCTTATAGCGGAGGCGCTGGCTCTCCGGTGAATTCCAGTCTAACGCCAGGTGATTTGCCCCGTGCTTCTCCAACAGCCCTTCAAAATAGTCGATCTGCGCCTGTTTGCTCACGGGGAAATTATATCAACAAACCTTGAAATTTTCCATGTAATTATACGAATAATATATAGCCATGGGTTTACATCTTAATTTATTGCCGGGTGTGCATTCCCAGAATAACCACACCACTGCCGCCTATCAGACTATCCATTTGAAAGGCCGGGGAGCCATTCTTTTGCCTGATGCTTATGCAAATTATTTAACTGGTCAAAAGTTGATCATCCGTCCCAATTTTATCCTTGATGGAGAAAAAAAAGCGTACAGAGAAAAAGTGCCCGCCTTAGTGATTGAAACTTACAAAGTTTTTCTTGACTTCTTAGCGTTTTTTCCCCGGAGCCAAAAAGACCAGGTTGAAAAGCTCAGTTATATAACAACTAAAGACAAAAATAAAATTACTCTGCCCGGAGTTAAGGAGTTGCTTGAATTTTTTGGAATAAACCCGCAGAAAAAGCTGGTTGCCTTGCGCCTCGATAAAAGGATCGAGATCTGGGAAGAAGATGCCTTAATAGCTCACCGCCAGGCTCTCCGCCCCGAAGCAATGCGCGCGGGGCTTATTCAGGCTAGATCAAACCGTCTTTGATCATCCGTTCGGCGATCAGAACGGCATTGAGCGCCGCTCCCCGCCGCAGGTTGTCGGCCACGATCCACATCTCGATCCCGTTCTCCTGGGAAATATCCTCGCGGATCCGACCGACAAAAGTCTCGTTTTTGCCAACGCAGTCGATCGGGGTCGGATAACCGCCGTTTTTCGGGTCATCAATGACTTTCACGGTCGGGAATTTGGAGATCAAATCCCTGACCTGCTGGGCTGTTATTTTCTTTTTGGTCTGGATATTGACCGCTTCGCTGTGGCCGACCGCCACCGGCACTCGGACAGTGGTCGCGGTGATCTTGATCGAATCGTCTTCCAGTATCTTCCTGGTCTCATTGACCATCTTCAGCTCTTCTTTTGAATAACCGTTATCAACGAATGAGTCGATCTGCGGGATCACGTTAAACGCGATCTGTTTGGGTAGATATTTGACCACTACTTTGGCTTTTGGATTATCTAAAACTGCTTTGGTTTGTTCATACATCTCGGCCACCGCCTCTTTCCCCCATCCCGAAGTCGATTGGTAAGTGGAAATGACCAGCCGTTCAATCCCAACCGCGTCATAGATCGGTTTTAAAGCCAGGACCATCTGCGCGGTCGAACAGTTTGGGTTAGCAATGATCCCTTTGTGATTTTTAATGGCATGGCCGTTCACTTCCGGCACGATCAGCGGCACTGCCGGGTCCATTCGGAAATGGGAAGTATTATCAATAACAACGCATTTTCTTTTGGCCGCTTCCGGCGCCAACCGTTCCGATATCTTCGCTCCGGCGGAAAAGAGTCCGATCTCCATTCCCTCGAACGATTTTGGTTCAGCTAATTCAACGGTATATTCTTTCCCTTGGAAAGTCACTTTGGTCCCAGCTGTCCGCTCGGAAGCAAGCGGCAGGAATTTGGCAACCGGGAATTTTCTCTCTTCGAGTACCCGGATCATCTCTTTCCCCACCATCCCCGTCGCCCCTAAAACACAAACATTATATTTTTTTGCCATTATGAAACGACTCTCCCTTCAAAAAAATCGGCAACCGCGCGGGCCGAGATATTCGGCGCTTTCGGCCGATCGTTAATTATACATTCAACCGGGATTTTGTGTCCAATGACCTCCCGGACCGATTCTTCGAGCGCCTCCCGGTTCTTGGCCTCTTCCATCCGTTCTTTATGGAACGAATACCCTTTCCGGAAACCGATCACCAGCTTCCCCTTCTCGCTCACTTCGACCGGTTCGCCTTCGTGGAGGGAAACGTAGCCGTAAATGCTTTTCTTCTTCATGTTCTCGAGGATTGCGTTCCAGTGATCCTTGATCTGGCCGAAGCGTCCATCGGTTGCGGTAGCGACTGGCGAATCGTCAGGCGTAATGCGTGGTGCGGCCGCCTGACGCACGACGGTAACCGTTTCGCCCGTCGCAGCCGGTCGACGCTCTTCACCCAATAATTCTAGAAGAGCAACTTCTAATACTAAACGCCCATGAGGATGCCACTTCATGTCAAGTTCCGCCCGCGAAATGGCGCGGATAACATCTTTGATCCGGTCTAGAGAATATTTACCGGCTTGCGCCTCAAGCCTTTGCAAATAATCGGCTGTTAATTCCAACGCTTCGCCGGAACCGACCTTGAGATGCAGGAGATTGCGGAAATGGGAAACGAGTTCGCGCGTCACCTGCGGCATCGAGCGCCCCTCTTCCATCCCGCGCCGGACCAATTCCATCACTTGTTTGACATCACCAGCCGCGACCGCTTCGCTAAAGCCGAAGAGAAGTTCTTCGTCGGCTGTTCCCAGCAGGGAGACAACATCATCATATTTAATCTTCTTGCCGGAAAAAGAGACCAGCTGGTCAAGCAACGACAGCGCGTCGCGCATCGCCCCTTCGGCCGAGCGGGCAACGAGGTCGAGCCCTTTATCATCAATCTCAAACCCTTCGGCTTTACTGATCTTTTGGAGCTGCTCCTTAATATCATTAAGTTTGAGGCGAGCGAAGTCGAGCCGCTGACAGCGCGAAGCGATCGTCATCGGCACTTTCTGGCTCTCGGTCGTCGCCAGGACAAAGATCGTGTGCGCCGGCGGTTCCTCCAACGTCTTGAGCAGGGCGTTGAACGCCTCCGAGGTCAGCATATGGACTTCGTCGATAATGTAAACCTTGTAGCGGCCCTCGAGCGGCGCGTAGCGGACCCGTTCGCGCAGTTCCCTGATCTCGTCGATCCCGCGATTGCTGGCGGCGTCGATCTCGATCACGTCGACCGAGTGCCCGGTCCTGATCTTTTCACAATTAGTACATTTGCCGCAGGGATTTGGCGTCGGTCCTTTTTCGCAATTAAGCGCTTTTGCTAAAATCCTGGCGGTCGAAGTCTTGCCGGTCCCGCGCGGGCCGGAAAATAGGT
>JAQVPA010000086.1 GCA_028702315.1 Candidatus Margulisiibacteriota bacterium | reverse complement strand
TCTTCCGATCTGTTTTCCAGGATTGTAAAATTCACAAGAGCCAAATTCTTGGCAAAGAGGGAATGGGTTTTATCGTCGCGATGAAGACTTTAGATTTAACCCGCCCCGGCATTGGCGCGCAAGCCGTTGGGATCGCCCAGGGAGCGTTTGATGAGGCTTTAAAGTACGCGAGAGAAAGGGTCCAGTTCGGCAAGCCGATCGCTTCATTGCAAGCGGTCCAGCATATGTTAGCCGATATGGCGACGCAGATCGAAGCGGCCAGGGCGCTAGTTTACGCTACCGCGCGGATGATCGACGCCGGCCATAAGAATTACACCCTCTCCGCTTCAGAAGCGAAGCTCTTCGCGTCAGACACGGCAATGAAAGTAACGATTGATGCCATTCAAATCCTCGGCGGTTATGGCTATATGAAAGAATATCCGGTGGAAAAAATGGCCAGAGACGCCAAGATCACCCAGATATATGAGGGAACGAATCAGATCCAGCGCAACCAGATCGCGCTGGCCTTGATCAAGGAAGCTGTCAGTAAGAAGTAGGCCTCTTATTCGTTTTTACCGGTAAAGTGCCGAATGAGCCAGGCTGGGACTGGCGGTCGCGTTTTTGGCTTGGCTTGCTCAACAATAAAGTTATTTACCTTTCGTAAGTTCGGTTTATTACGTTTTTTCAGGCTTTCTAGGTAGGTTTTCGCCTTTTCGTCTCCGGTTTTCGCCAGCACGATCGCAGCTGCAATTCTTTTCTCAGTCGTTGAGTATTCGTGCCATAAGGCTGTTTGGAAAACTTCCAAATAATCAGAGAAGTCAATCCCTGTCTTGGCTAAAGCATCTACCGCCCAGCCCGCCTTATAATCAGACCTTATTATCTCAACTAATAGTGGAACCACCCGATTATCTCCGATGCCAATCAAATAATCATAACCGTCGGCTATGTAAGCATCCGAAACATTCGCCCATTTTAAAACACCTAAAATAAGATCGGCGCCAGCGCGCCGAGCCAAGCGATCATTGGCCTTTTTATTAATCGACAGAAGCAGCGCCCCAGTCAGCATATTTCTGGCTCGGGAATCCCTATTAATAAAAATGTTGTTATAAAGATTTTGCCAATTGACCGGATCAACGGTTCGGGCCACTGCTTCGCTTAATCTTTCTTCGGCAATAGGCGGGTAATTTAGGGTCGTTAGCTTGACTGCTAAATCCATCAAGCGACGGTCCTTTTTTTGGGCTAATTGTTCTACTAAGATTGATAAGCTTTCCTGGGCAGCCGGTTTAAAATCACTGGCAGCGCTGCGATCGGTAACCTGTTTCGTACAATAGAAAAGCGCCGATGGTGCACCACAAAAAAACCGCCTGGTGCGTAGCTTGGTATCTTCCTGATTAAAGAAATTAATATCGTTTTCCGCGTATTTATTAAAATAGTCGTCTATTTCACCATTATTAAGTAATGCCCTGGCAAAGGTTATGCTTGGGTTTTTATTGTATTGTTGCCGCAGAAGCGGGACAGCCTTCTCTCTGGCGAGCGCCTGAACAACCTCAACATAAGAGAGATCGCTTATTTGCATGCTACCCCGGGCTTGCCGGTCAATTATCACCGGCAAGGCGGCGTTAACTTTATGCTTAACCATAATGGAGATTATTTCTTCGATCAAATCCGGCTGATGAACTACTGCCAGCATTTCCAGTAGCCGGGCTTCAATTTTGGGGTCAAGGGCGTCTTCTTCACTAATGCGAACAACCGCGGCATAGCTCAATGCCGGTTTATTGCAATCTAGAACGGCTAGATAATAATTATTACGGTCTGCCGTTGGCTTTTGTCTGATAAAAAGGTTGCTTTCGTAATCAGACCTCATCAAGACATATCCGCTGGTGCAAACATCGGTGGTCGTATCCATTGCCACTCCTTTGCTAATTATATATCGGTAGAATTAAGCAGTTATTTCAGGCTTTCGTGCCTGAAAATAGGAGAGGGAATCGCTCTGGTGCTGATCAAGAAAAGCGTTCGCAAAAAGCGGGGCTTTAGAATTGCAAAACAAATATCATGTCGTAGGTCGGGGCCCTGGTCCCATCTTTATTTTCCGCTATTCTTAATGTGCGTTTTTTTGTTAGCTCGTCCCGAACAATTACGTTGTCGGGTTGTGATTCAAGCGATTGGCTCGCTTCCAAAATATTTTCCTCTGTTTTCCTAAGCTCTTTAAACAGGTTCTCGCGGGCAATGACCATAGCAACCTCCGCGTCACTAGGGAGCTCATCATGATTGGTTTTCCCTTTTGTTAATGAAAAACTGACCCCGATCAAGATTCGACCTTCGCGACCAACGGCCTGGCGCCAAAAGTCCGCCTTGATCAATTTTACGCTAAAACCCCGATATTCCCCGATGACCCTGCCGGCAACTTTTAAGCCGCTCAAATATCCCCTCAATAGCAATATTTCTGGCGCCTTTGCTTTAAGCCAGCCTGTATTTATTTCAATTTTTGTTAATCCGCTCATTTCTTTCCCCTCATTATTACTGTCCCTGTTCTCCCAATCCCTTGCTGCCCTAATATCCTATCCCCATATCCATCTCTCCTTCCCAGAGAAAATTTCACTCTTTTTTCAAAAAATATTTTATGCTATACTTTCCACTTGTGTAGCTATGGATATAATCGTTTGTATTAAACAAGTCCCGGATACGACCGAGGTTAAGATCAACCCGGAGACTAATACCCTCGTCCGCGAAGGCGTCCCTTCTATCGTCAACCCATTTGATGAGAACGCGGTTGAAGCTGCTCTGCAATTAAAAGAAAAGCATGGCGGAACAGTCACTGTTATCACCATGGGCCCGCCACAGGCGGCGGAAGCGCTCAAAACGACGATCGCCATGGGCGTAGACAACGTTGTTTTGGTCTCTGACCGCGCTTTTGCCGGCTCCGATACCTGGGCAACCTCCTATACATTATCCCAAACGATCAAGAAACTCGGGAAATTCGACCTGATCATCTGCGGCAAGCAGGCAATCGACGGCGATACCGCCCAGGTCGGCCCCGGGATCGCCGAGTGGCTCGGCCTCCCTCAAGCCACCTTCGCTTCAAAGATTGAAGTCAACGGCACTACGTTAAAAGTCGAGCGGATGCTGGAAGAAAACAATGAAATTGTTGAATGCTCCCTCCCCGCTGTTGTAACCGTAGTAAAGCAAATCAATGAGCCCCGCCTCCCATCTCTCAAAGGGATGATGCGCGCCAAGAAAACAGAAGTCAAAATGATGAATGCCGCCGAGATCGAAGGCGATCCGAAGAATATGGGGCTTAATGGCTCGCCAACGTCCGTCGTTAGGATATTCACCCCTCCCCCGAAGGGCGGCGGCGAAGTTCTGGCCGGCGAACCGGCGGAGATCGTTGATAAATTGATCGCCAAAATAAAGGAACGAAAAATAATCTAGTGAGCATAAAAATATTAACTGAAAAATGCACCGGCTGTACGCTTTGCGTCAAGGCTTGCCCTTTCGCCGCGATAAAAATGATCGACCGGCCGGCGAACGTTCCGGGCAAGGGGAAAAAGATCGCGGAGATCGACCTTGACACCTGCACTCTCTGCGGCGCCTGCGTCCCGGTCTGCAAATTCGGCGCGATCGAGCTAAAAAAAGAACTCGGCGGCTCTGATCCAGACCTTTCTCATTATAAAGGGGTCTGGGTTTTTGCTGAACAGCGCGAGGGAAAAGTCCAATCGGTCGCTTTTGAGCTGTTAAGCGAAGGCAAAAAGCTGGCGGGTGACTTAAAAACCGAATTGTGCGCTGTCCTCTGCGGCAATGACGCGATCGAAGGGGAAGTCGACGAGCTCTTTAGTTATGGCGCGGACAAAGTTTACCTGATAACCAACCCCGAACTGAAAGATTATCGCACCGCCCCCTACACTAGCGCGGTTGCCGAAGTGATCACCAAATATAAACCAGAAATAATGCTCCTCGGCGCAACGACGATGGGGCGCGACCTGGCCGCCCGCCTGGCGATCCGCGTCGGCGCGGGGCTCACAGCCGACTGCACTGGCCTCGATATCGATCCCGTTAAAAAGATCCTGCTGCAGACCCGCCCCGCTTTTGGCGGTAATATCATGGCGACCATTCAAACGGTCAGACATCGGCCGCAGATGTCGACGGTCCGCCCTAAGGTCTTCAAAAAAGTTAAAATTCAAAATGCAAAAGTTAAAAGTAATGAGAATGTTATTAGATTTAAACCAGCGATCAGCGCGGAGGACTTGGTTGTTAAGCTTTTACAGGTCATACAGGATGAAAGTGTTAAAGTTAACCTGGCTGACGCCGAAATAATCGTTTCCGGCGGGCGTGGTTTGGGCGAAGCGAAGAATTTTAAATTAATTGAAGAGTTGGCCGCGGTCTTAGGCGGCGCGGTCGGCGCTTCACGCGCTACAGTAGATGCCGGCTGGATCAGCGCCCACCATCAGGTCGGCCAGACAGGGAAAACGGTCTCTCCAAAACTTTATATCGCCTGTGGTATTGCTG
>JAQVPA010000027.1 GCA_028702315.1 Candidatus Margulisiibacteriota bacterium | reverse complement strand
AATGCCCCAGCATCTCCTGCACCGACCGTAAGTCCGCCCCTTTTTCCAAAAGATGGGTCGCGAACGAATGGCGCAACGTATGCGGCGACGTCTTCTCCTTGATCTTGGTCGCCTTGACGTACTTTTTAATAGTATACCAGAGGCCGCTTCGCGTCAAACGATGGCCATCTTTATCAAGAAATAAGGCATCTTTGTCCTTTTGCGGAAATTCCGGCCGACCTTTTTCCAGATAAATTTTAAGCGCGCGCATCGCCGCTTGGCCAACCGGTATCACTCTCTCCTTCGACCCTTTCCCCATGCACTGGACAAAGGAAACGCTGAAGTTTATGTCAGCGATATTTAGCGAAGTTATTTCCGACGCTCTCATCCCGGTCGCGTAAAGAAGTTCAAGCAGAGCGACATCCCTGAGGAGCCAGGGATCTTGGCCGCGCGGCGAAGCGAGGAGCCGGTCGGTTTCGCTCATCGTTAAAGCTTTAGGCAGTCTTTTGGCTTTTTTGGGAAGATTAAAATCGACAGTTGGGTCTTCTTTAATCGTTCCTTCGCCGACTAAATAATGGAAGAATGACTTGAGGCAGGCCAGCTTCCGCTCAATCGTGGGGACAGCAAACCCTTCGTCGTTAAGATGATCAATATATCTTTTGACCACGTCACGGTCGATCGCTCTGGCCTCTTTGGCTTTTGTGAATTTAATGAATTGCGCCAAGTCGCGCTGATACGCATTAACAGTATTACCAGAATATCCGCGCTCGACCTGGATGAATTCGATAAAATCCCTGATCTGTTCTTTCATTTCTCTTTGGAAACCGCGACGTTCAGTCGCCGGTTTCTCCTCTTAAATACTGGTCGGCAATCATAATTCCTACTATCGTCTTATTGTCTTTGACCTTCCCCTCTTTAACCAGATCGAGGCAGGTTTCAAGGTCAATAATATCCACTTCGACAAATTCGTCCTCATCGGGGTTGGTCTTCATCAGATTCATGTCAGTCGCGATAAAGTAATGGATCAGCTCGTCGGAATAACCCGGTGTCGTGTAAGCGGAAAAGGCTTTAACAACCTTTTTCGCATGATATCCGGTCTCTTCTTCCAGTTCCCGCCTCGCCGCCTCTTCCCCTTTTTCCCCCTTGTGAGGAACCCCGGCGGGGACTTCGAGAAGAACCTCCCCTGTCGGTTTGCGGAACTGGCGGACCAGGATCAATTCATCATCATCAGTAATCGCAACGATCGCGACCGCTCCAGGATGCTCGACTATCTCTCGGGTCGACTGGACCCCATTCGGCATAATGACCGTGTCAACGCGCAGGCCGAGCAGCCGGCCATCGAATATCCGTTTTGACGCTATCTCTTTTTCTTCGAATTTGTCCATGCGGCCGCTCCTTTGATCATGTTCAGTACGATTTCCGTCCCTTTAGCAAACTCTTTGATGTTCAACCGCTCCCTGGTGGTGTGGACCCCATCCGCCCCTACTCCAATGATAATGGTCGGCAGGCCTAAATTATTAAATATGTTGGCATCAGAGCCGCCACCGGTCTGGCGGATCCGCGGCTCGATCCCCACCTCTTTGATCGCTGCTGTCGCCAGGGAGATCAGGGCGCTGTTTGGCGGTATCTCAAATGAAGAGTACATCCGTTTTTCCGACAGCTTCAATTTTGCGCCGGCTTTGGCGCAAGACAGGATCAAGGTCTTTTTCATTTGCTCGATCTGGCGCCGGAGCTTGGCCAGGTTGTGGCTCCTCGCCTCACCTTTAAGCTCGACTTCTTCCGGAATAATATTGGTCGCTTTGCCGCCTTTGATCACCCCGATGTTCGCGGTCGTTTCCGCGTCGATCCGCCCCAGCTTCATTTTGGCGATCGCCTCACTGGCGACCCGGATCGCGCTGATCCCCTCTTCCGGATGGATCCCGGCGTGGGCCGCCCGGCCGATAATCGTCGCTGTCAGATTTATCTGGGTCGGCGCCTTGTTGTAAATGACGTTAATGTCGCCGCCGTCAAGCGCCAGGCCCAGATCGGCTTTCAGCGCCCGGCGCGGCAGGACGCTCGCTCCGATCAGCCCGATCTCTTCCGCCACCGTAAAAACGATCTGTAGCGGCGGATGAACAATTTTCTTCCTTTTCAATGTCCGCAAAAGCTCAAGGATCGCCGCGACGCCTGCTTTATTGTCCGCGGCAAGAATAGTTGAGCCATCGGTGCAAAGATAACCTTTTTTTTGGAGCGGTTTGATCCCTTTACCCGGAGAGACAGTATCAATATGGGCGTTGAGCATGATGACCGGGCCACTACAGCCGTCCCCCTTGAGCATCCCGACTAGATTCCCAACCTCTCCACCCTTGACCTTCCCCTTCTCTTTTAGCTTTATCCCCAATTTGCCAAATTCTTTTTTAAGTAAAGCGGCCACTTCCCCTTCATGTAGCGACAGGCTATCGATGCGAACCAATTGTTTAAACGTATTGATCAATCGTTTTTTGTTTATCATTTAAAATGCTCATATCCCCCAGACTTTAAAGATTTCGGGTTCCCCTTCCCATCGACCAACTTAACGCCCGCTTTCCGTGAGGCAATCTCGCCGACGATCGAAACGCCTAACTTTAGTTTTTTTAAGACGGAAAGCTTATCCGCCGGAACAGTAAAGACAAGCTCATATTCTTCGCCGCCGTATAACGCCTGGTCAAGCGTCGCGCCGTCCGCGATCGGGACATTGTCTTCATAGATTCTCGCTCCAACTTTGCTGGCGCGGCATATTTCCAATACGGAGCGAACAAGTCCATCCGAGCTATCGATCATCGAAGACGCTATCTTGGCTTTAGCTATCGCTCTGGCCTCCTGGTAACGGGTAACGAGTAACGGGTAACGGGTAAAATGTACTGCCGCTGGTCCGCCAAACTCGCCAGTCACGCAAATAAAATCCCCCTCTTTCGCGGTTGATCTTAAAAGCAGGTTCTCTTTCTCGACTTCACCCAGCAAAGTTATGCTGACAATGACTTCTTTCGGGGAAGCGACAGTGTCGCCGCCAATGATATCGATCTTATGCTTTTTGGCCAGGGTGTTTATGCCGCGATAGAGTTCATCGATCGCTTTGACGGGGATGTTTTTCGGCGCGCCGAGCGTTACCAAGGCATGCGTCGGCCACCCCCCCATTGCCACAATATCCGAGATATTGACCGCTAAAGCTTTATATCCCAGGTCGTGAAAAGAAATGCTTTTTCTTTTGAAGTGAACATTTTCAACCAGCGTATCTGTAGTAATTAACAATACATTACTTTTAAATTTTGACTTTTGACTTTTAAATTTTAGTACGGCTGCGTCATCCCCTATCCCAACAATTGTTTCTGGGCGTTTGGGTTCGTGCTTAGCGATCCTGTCGATGAGACCAAATTCACCGAGCTGCGAAAGTTTCACGATCTAATTATAACACTTATATTTGCATTATCATGATCAGGAGACTAAAATACCCCCTGTATGTCCATTAAATCAAAGCCATCGTTTATGCAAAAGGTCAGGACATTTTTTGTCGGTCGGCCACGCAGTTTAAGCGACCAGACGCTGATGCACAAGCTCTCCCTGGTCGCCTTTTTCGCTTGGGTCGGGCTTGGTGCCGACGGCCTCTCTTCCTCCTGTTACGGCCCCTCAGAAGCATTCGTCACCCTGGGTAACCATTTTTACCTGGGGATATTTGTCGCTCTAGCGTCAGCGCTCACCGTTTTTGTAATCAGCGCCAGCTACACCCAGATTATTGAATTGTTTCCGCAAGGCGGCGGCGGTTATCTCGTCGCCAGCAAGCTTCTCTCCCCGACGATCGGCATGGTCTCCGGCTGCGCCCTCCTGATCGATTATGTCCTGACGATCACCGTTTCCGTTGCCAGCGGCGCCGACGCGGTTTTCAGTCTCCTCCCGCTGGAATGGTACGGATATAAATTATTTTTCGCGATGATCATCATTCTAATTTTAATAGTCATGAACTTGAGGGGGGTCAAAGAATCGGTCGCCCCGCTCGTCCCGATCTTTCTGACCTTTGTAATTACCCATGTCTTTATCATTATCTATGCGGTCGTTAGGCATTCGATCGAACTGCCTCAGGTGGTCGCCTCAACTCAATCGGATGTTATTCTTGCCACTTCGCAGATTGGCTTTTTCGGCATGCTGCTCCTTGTTCTACGCGCCTATACAATGGGAGCCGGTACTTATACCGGGATCGAAGCGGTCAGCAATGGTTTGCCGATCCTGCGGGAGCCACGGGTAGAGACCGGCAAAAAGACGATGCGCTATATGTCTTTTTCTCTTGCGTTCATGGTCCTGGGTCTGATGATCGCTTATCTGCTTTATCGGGTCCAAGCGATACCCGGTAAAACCTTGAACGCCGTTCTGCTTGGCAGCGTGACTGCGAAATGGGACCTTTCCATCGGTACCGCTTTTGTCTTGATCACCCTGATCTCTGAAGCGACGATCCTTTTTGTCGCCGCCCAAACCGGTTTCTTGGGGGGGCCCAGAGTTCTCGCCAACATGGCAGCGGACGGCTGGGCACCAAAACGCTTTGCTCTCCTCTCCGACCGCTTGGTGACCCACAACGGCGTCATGATCATGGGCTTTTCCGCGTTGGTCCTGATGGCTTTGTCGCGCGGCTCGGTCGGCTTCCTGATCGTTCTTTATAGTATCAATGTCTTCATCACGTTCTTTTTCGCCCAACTTGGCATGGTCAAGCATTGGTGGTCACAGAGGCTCCAATTTCCCGGCTGGCCAGCCAAGCTTTCGGTCGCCGGCATCGGGTTAGTACTGACGACTTTTATTTTAGCCGCTGTTTCCATCATCAAATTTAACGAAGGCGGCTGGATCACCCTGCTGGTGACCGGCACATTGGTCGCGTTTTCTCTGGCAATAAAATATACTTATAAATATGTTGACCGGCAGATCCAAAAGTTGGATGAAAAAATACTGGGGCCGGAACCGCCGCAGTCTGATTTTATTCCAACCATCGAATCAGGATCGTTCGATCCAAAAGCCAAAACAGCAGTTTTTTTCGTCAAGAATTACAACGGGATCGGTGTTTCTACAGTTTCCAATGTCCTTCATTCGTTTAAGGGTGTGTTTAAAAATATTCTTTTTGTCCAATTTGGATTGGTGACCGCCGGTAACTTGGCAGAGATGCACAAAGTCACGGATAAGATAAAATGCGAAGTCGACCATTACGTCAATTTGATGAAACGCCACGGTTATTATTCAGAGGGGTTCTGCCTGACCGGGACCGACACCGTCGATGAGTTGCCTAAAATCGTACCGCAGATCATTAAAAGTTTTCCGGAGGCAGTCTTTTTCGGCGGGCAGGTGGTTTTTCCTAAAGACACATTCTTCTCACGCTTACTGCACAATTACACTCTTTTTGCCATCCAGAAAAAGCTATTTGAGAACGCTGTGCCGTTCTATATCGTCCCCGTGCAGATCTAAGGGTTGGGCTCAAAAAGCATCGCGTCCGCAAAAATTCTTTTCACTTGTTTATGCCGATCGACCGCGTTGTTATGGTCCGCAAAAGCCCCGGCCTGCACCCTAAATCGGCCATTCTCCGGCTCTGGAACAACGCAGCAATCTCCAATCCCCACCCGGAGCAGTTGAGCTTGGATCTTTTTTGCTTCCCCTTTGGTTGACGCGTAACCGGCAATCACTAAATGCCATTTTGATCTTGGTGCAACGGCCTTTTTCCCCGCTTTTGGTGCTTTCCTGGCCGGGATCGCTTGTCCCATTAATGTTTCAGCTGAAACATATTTAACTTGAGGTGCTTCCTCGATCTGGGAAGCGACAGCAGCAGAGGAAACAAAATCCCTGATATAACTTACCGCCGTACTAATGATCCCCGGCCCTGACGGCTGAGCAGCTGAGACGGGAAGCTCCGGCCTGGCAGCGGCAACGGCCACTGGTTGCAACGCGGCTCGCACCTCCGTCCTATAAAGATCGGCATAATAACGATAATTTTCTTTGACCACCTTCACATATTGCGCCGACTCCGGTATGTTTTCCAGATTATCCAAAAATATCCCTTCTCTCTTGAGCATTCCCGATATCCTCCCATGGCCGGCATTGTACGCCGCCAGGCAGGCAGAAATATGGCTGAGGTCATACTTGTTTACCAGCCAGCCAAAATAGTAAACGGCCAGCTTGATGTTTTGTTCGGGATCATTAATGTTTATTTTATTATGATCAAGTCCAAGCTGTTTTGCCATGTCTCGAGCGGTTCCTGGCATGAGCTGGCAAAGGCCCAACGCCCCCGCGGGTGACTCGTCATTTTGGTCAAAATTACTCTCCTGCTTGATCAAAGAGAAAAAATAGAGGACAAATTTTACCTGCGAATCGAGCGGCAATGCCCTAATCGATGCCGGCAAATTATTAATGACCGCTTTCAGGTAATTTTTCGGCAAGGGATAATAGAGGGTTAAAAATGATGCGGGAATATCAGTCCCATTTTCCCGCATCCGGGAAATCACCGGTTCGATCATGGCGATCGCTCTGTAATAATCCCCTTCCTCAAAAAAGGTCGAGGCGGCGTCAAAGTAGTTTATCACCCAGCCACCGGGAGCATTATTCAACTTTATTGGTTTTTCAGGTATGGAGGTCATAATATTTCCAATTATATAATAATCGTAATAAAACAAGTAAATATTGCGTCGTTCGGGTTTATTTACGGAGTGTGGTTGATTAAAACCCTAATACTTCACGCAAGAACAAAACCAACATAAAAGCATCCTGGTCGACCGTTTCAACTGGGGTCCCAAAGTTGATCGCCAGCGGTGTTTCTTTTGGGCGGTTCAAGATCAAATACTCCAGGGTTGAAGCTACGTCAGCAGCTTCGGAAGTATCAAGTTTAAAAAACGGTTGGCGACTGTTCCCCCAAAGCCCTTCCCTTTTTTGGGGAACAGTGAGGCGTATCTCCCGCAGCACCTGTCTACCCGGAGGCGCCATCATTCGTTCAACATATTCTAACGGTGCGTTGTATCCCATATTACCGGCGCTGATCAACAGATGGGCAACGTCAAAAAGCAGCCGCCAACCAGATCGATTGAGCGCTTCGGCGATGAATTCTGGGTCGGTCACGCACATGAAGGCACTGTCTCCCTTCCCGTAAGCTAAAGCGGGCTGATAGCCAAGTGGCTCGATCATCAACTCTCCTTTAAAATCCGTCGCTTTTAGATTCAGCTGTATATTGGCAAGGATATCAAGGGTTCGCCTCATCATCTGAAATTTTTCAATAACCGGCGTCATGGGAACAAAACAACCGCCCGAATAGTCAAAACGGACGTTTTCGGACGAAAAACCGAACGGCAGCGAAAGCCCCGCATAGTCACGGCTTTCCAGCGCCCGATACAGAAAGCTGCTCGAATCGGCAAAATACTGGCTGATCTCGGGACAAGCCAAATTACAAAGATAAGGTTGGCTCTTTATACTGTTATACAGGTACTTCAGATTAAGGCTCGTCTTCGCATCAGACAACCAGTGACCAGTGCCGACTCTTTCGTTCGTCAGCCAATTCCAGCTGACAACTTCACGGTGGATAATCGACCTCTCTCCTTGAAAAAGCGCCATAAACCGCTCACTTGCGCCAGCCAGCGCCTTATTTTCCGGCAATGAAAGGTCTTGTTCCAGGTCCCGGACAAAACCAATCCTTAGTCCTTGTCGCTCCAGCCCATCAATCACATTCGAAGGCAATTTTTTATAAGAATGATAAAGTTTATTGAATTTGCTCAATAATCGATCGATTTTCATATAACGCCTCTTCGTTTGCCGGGGAAAATAATTTCAGTCAAATTTTAAGCGGGGGTGTTACACTCGATATTTTGGCAGCGCACCTTGTTTGGCCAACATTTCATTGATTTCATTCTTCAAGTTAACTATTTCCATTTCTCGCCCAATCATAAACTTATTCATCCTTTCAACTTCGTCAACTTGTTCTTTTATTTTGGTGATCACGTCAACCGAGCTGATCGCTTGAGCGCATTGCCGCGCGAATGTTTCCAGTAGACTAATATCCGCCTCAACCCCAACCCGCATAAAGCAGACGAATTGACCGATAAACTTATCTCCGGCCATCAGACAAATATCGCATATTTTGTCGATCCCGGTCAATTTTTGCACGGCGTCACACAACTTTTGGTCAATCTTTTTTTCCATTAAAACATAAAAACTGTCGGTTACATAGGTCTGATGGGAATCGATCTGGCCCTTGATAATCGATCCTTCTACAACGGGAAAAGTCAATTTTGTCGGATCGACATGGAGCATTTTCAAGGCAGTTTGGATTAATGGATTGCTTAGCCCGGAAACATATTTAACCTCCAGAACATTCTTTTTGGTATCAATCAAAGTGATCGCGACCAAAACCGCCCCTGATATCCGCTTGGCATTTTCAACTATTACTTTTAATAATTGATCGGAGTCCTGAATGGAACCCAGGGCGATCGTATTCTCTTGCAAGGTGCGCAGCTTTTCCCTTTCTTGCCGGATAAGCTCATCGTAAGCGCCCGACGCCAGCGCCGACTTTTTTATTTTTCTCTCCCTGGCCGGAATGACCAGCAGGAATAAAATAATTATCAGCAAAACAATCATAGCGGCCAGTAAAATATTCGTCATGCTCCTCCCCTCCTTAAAACTTCAGATGATACTTTCATCGCGCAAAACTCGCCGCACATAGAACAAACGTCCCCCGTCCCCAGCCCCTCGCCCCCTAGTCCCTTAGTCCCCTTCCTTTTCTCATGAATCGCCTTAGCTTTCACTGGGTCGATCGCTAACTGAAGCTGTTTACCCCAATTCAACTCTTTTCGCGCTTTGGACATCGACATATCCCACTCCCTAGCGCCTGGCACTCCCTTTACAATATCGGCGCAATGGCCAGCGATCCGGGAGGCGATAACTCCTTCTTTCACGTCTTCCGGTGTCGGCAAGCCAAGGTGTTCGGTCGGGGTAACATAACAGAGGAAATCAGCGCCGGCGGAAGCTGCTAAAGTCCCGCCGATCGCCGCGGTAATATGGTCGTACCCAGGCGCGACATCGGTCGGCAGCGGGCCAAGGACATAAAACGGAGCCCCTTTGCAAACCTCTTTCTGCATTTTGATCTGCGCTTCGATCTGGTTGTAAGGGACATGGCCGGGCCCTTCAATAATGACTTGAACTCCTGCGTCCCAAGCGCGTTTGGTCAGGTCCCCAAGAATGATTAGCTCTTGGATCTGCGCTTGGTCACCGGCATCGACGATCGAACCGGGTCGCATCCCGTCGCCGAGTGAAAGGGTCACGTCATATTTTAAGGCGAGATCGAGCAGTCGGTCGTAATATTGATAAAAAGGGTTCTCGGTTTTATTCTCTAGTATCCATTTCATCATCAAAGCCCCACCCCGACTGACCACGTCCATCAGGCGCGGCTGTTTTTTGAGCCGGCCGATCGATTCAAACGTAACGCCGCAGTGGATCGTCATAAAATCGACGCCATCTTTAGCCTGGTCTTCGACGACCTCGAACATCCCGTCAACGGTCATCTTATTTTCTACAATCGCCTGGTAGACGGGGACAGTGCCAAGGGGCAAGGGACAAGCGGCAAGAATCTCTCGGCGAATTGCTGTAATATTGCCGCCGGTCGAGAGATCCATCATCGCGTCGGTTTTCGCGTCGAGCGCGGCTTTGAGTTTTTTCAGCTCTTCACTAACATCAGGATAATCGGCCGAAGTACCGATGTTAGCATTGACCTTTGTCCTCAACCCTTGTCCTATTCCTATTCCTTTCAGGTTCTTATGAAGCGGATTGAAGGGAATAGCAATAATACCTTTAGCGATCCCCGCCCTGATCTCTTCCGTTCCCCGTCCCTCGTCCCTCGCCACTTCTTCCATCTGCGGAGTAACGATCCCTTTTAGCGCGGCCTGCCGTTGGGTCGTCATGGTTAGATTCCTTTTTCTCTGGTCCGGGGTTTATATGTCTTCTTGACCATCTTGAGGGCGGTCTCAACCGCTTCTTTCGGTGTGGTAACGTTAATTATTCCCTTATCGACCCGGCCGTGGCTGTCGATCAGCTCCCAAGTCTTAAGGCCGATGACCGGAATGCCATAACCGAGGGCAAAGCCGATCTCCGACAGTGTCCCATATTTCCCATCAATAGCGATCACGGCATGCCCGGTCTTGACTACTAGCTTATTTCTGGCGTAACCCAAACCGGTAATGATCGGGATATCAATGTAGGGATTGGCATCTTCCCTGTTGCTGCCGGGCAGGATGCCGATCGTCAGTCCGCCGGCCTCTTTGGCCCCTTTGGCCGCCGCTTCCATTGTTCCTTTTAGTCCACCATTGACGAGGATCGCGCCGGCTTTAGCGATCAACCGCCCAACCTCTTCCGCCATTTTGCACGCTTCTGCTGAAGCCGTATCCTTGTCGCCGCCAATGACCGTGATGAATATTTTGTTTTTCATTGTTTCATTATTATAACATAAAAGGGGGTTCCGAAGCCCTCACCCGCTTGCACTAAAGCTGCCCCCCTCTCCCAGTGGGAGAGGGTTATTTTCAAATAATTACGTAGGCTTAGCGAAATCATTTCCGCTGGACCATAGTTGTTATTTTACATCGGAATAACCCATGCGACTTCGACTTAAATGGAAAACATGGTCGTGGCACTGCGAGCGGAGTGATTTCGACCCCTAAGCAAAGCCGGCTATAGCAGCCGAAGGCGCCTAAGGGGATCGGGAGAAAAACGGAGCGAGCATAATTGAAGTCGCTTGATTTTTTCTTGTTACTTCTTTTGTATCAAGACAAAAGAAGTAAGAAAAAAACGGGATTTCTAAACGTAATATATCTTATGCGAAACTGGGGCACTTATATTTCACATTTAATAAATTATTTGGTAGAATGAAGCTATGCCGCAAACGATTTCACAAAAGATCTTAGCCAAACATGCCGGGAAGAAAGAGGTCCAGCCGGGCGAGCTCATCAACTGCAAAGTTGACCTCGTTCTCGGCAACGACATCACCGCCCCGACGGCGATCAAAGAGTTTGAGCGTATCGGCGTTAAGAAAGTTTTCGATAAGAAGAAAATTTATCTCGTCCCCGACCATTTCACTCCGGCCAAGGATATAAAATCGGCCGAACAAGTTAAAATGATGCGGCATTTCGCCCACAAATACGGGATCGTCAATTTTTTTGAGATCGGCTGTATGGGAGTTGAGCATGCCCTCCTCCCCGAAATGGGCGCGATCAAACCAGGCGACCTGGTGATTGGCGCCGATTCACACACCTGCACCTACGGCGCGCTTGGCGCGTTCTCGACCGGGGTCGGCTCAACCGACATGGCGGCTGGAATGGCGACCGGCGAGGTCTGGTTCAAGGTACCGGAGCAGTTAAAGTTCATCTTTAAAGGAAAACTTCCCAAGTGGGTCGAGGCTAAAGACCTGATCCTCTACACCATCGGCCAGATCGGCGTCGACGGCGCCCGCTATATGTCGATGGAATTCACCGGCCCGGTCATTGACAAATTAACTGTCGAGGGGCGATTGACGATGGCCAACATGGCGATCGAAGCCGGTGGCAAGAATGGGATATTTGGAGTGGATGAAAAAACCCAAAAATATCTACACAATGTACGCGTTACTCGTTACCCGTTACTCTATTCTGACCCAGACGCCGAGTATAAGCAAGTCTACACTTGGGATATTTCCAAGATCGAGCCCCAGGTCTCCTTCCCTCACCTGCCAAGCAATACCAAACCGGTCAGTAAGTGCAGCCATGTTAAGATCGACCAATCGGTCATTGGCTCCTGTACTAACGGCCGAATCGAAGATATGAGGATCGCGGCTAAAATCCTTAAGGGGAAGAAAGTTCATCCGGGCGTCCGGCTGATCATCCTGCCTGCCACCCAAAAGATCGAATTGGCAATGATAAAAGAAGGTTTAACGGAAATATTTATTAAAGCTGGTGCGGCCGTTTCTACCCCGACCTGTGGCCCTTGCCTTGGCGGTCATATGGGAATTTTGGCTGAAGGAGAACGCTCGATCGCAACCACGAACCGGAACTTTGTCGGCCGGATGGGACATCCTAAATCCGAGGTCTATCTTTCTAATGTAGCAGTGGCAGCGGCCAGCGCAATAGCCGGACATATTGTCAGCCCGGAGGATCTGTAAATGAAAGGCAAAGCTTGGAAGTTTGGCAACAATATCGACACCGACCTGATCATCCCGGCCAGATATCTTAATACTTCGGATCCGGACGAGCTAGCTAAATACGCCATGCTCGATGCCGATCCGGAGTGGGTCGACAAAATGAAAAAAGGCGATTTTATCGTCGCTGGAGAGAACTTTGGCTGTGGCTCGTCCCGCGAACACGCCCCTATCGCCCTGAAAGCGGCCGGCGTTTCCGCCGTCATCGCCAAATCGTTCGCCAGGATATTTTATCGTAATGCCATCAATATCGGCCTGCCGATCATGGAGTCGCCGGAAGCGGCGGAAGAGATCAAGGAAGGGGATGAAGTGGAAGTAGATATAACTTCAGGTACGATCAAAGACCTGACCACCGGCCAAACTTATAAAGCGCAACCGTTCCCCAAATTTATGCAGAAGATCATCGACCAGGGCGGATTGATAAATTACCTGAAAGCAACTTTAAAAACCGCTTGACCTTATGCTCCATTTCAGACGCCCCCATCTTGATGAGGAATCGATCGGCGCTTTTTTTTATTTTATCATCAAGTGAGTCACTCACACCGGTGATTCCGGAAATGTTTATAGTATAAATATGGGTTGCCATCGGCAAACGAACAATTTTGCCCATCCCCGGGTAAATAACAAAATTATAGTCGGCAAGGGACCATCCCAGATCCGCTACATGATAAATCCTTGGCAAATAGGTCGGCGATTCTGGGTTAACAACTGCCGGCACTAAAAAACCCCGCAGAGCATAATAAGCAAATAGATTGGTTTTGTTTAGTGTCACATGCTGTTCACTGGCGCCGAAGGAAACTTCCGTTTCGGGATCTACCAATTTGACCAACCGATTAATAAACCCACGCGTCCCGCACTGCCGGACAACACCCTGCAGTTCAAAACTAATAGTCAGGTCATGAACATTGTAATCATTGTCATTGGCCCGCCGAAATTCCTCTATGTGCTCCTTGCTGAATTGCCCGAACGCCTCGCTAAAGGATACTCCGGATTGCGCGACTTCGGGTGGTACTTGCGCTTCCAAAATCATTCTTTTATCGGTTGCCGTAAGACTATCGATCTCCCCACCCAACCCAAACTGATCCATTAAAAAACTGCTTTCCGCCCGCTTGATATCATCGGTCGTTTTTAAGTCCTTGCCGACTTTTCCTAGCACCATCCAGCGGGGGATCGTAGCGGTCTGAGGTATCGGACCTCTTTCTCCTTTTACCCAACATTTAATTCTCAGCGCACCTGCCCGGTTTTCATCCGAAAGCAAAGGGCATGGGATATAACCTGCTCTAGTCAGAGCGTTTATCATTACTGAATCCAATTTCTTCGCGGCAATCATCTTTTCACCTCATTAATAATAACCACGAAGTTTTATCGACGCACCAACCAAATAATTTCAGTCGATTCAAATGAGGTTTTAAAACAAAAAAATAGCTGCCGATTAATTAAAGAACAAATAAGAGGAGGGAACTCTGGTACCTAATCCCCAAATCCCCTAATTTCCCAATCGCCTTAAAGGTTAGCCGCCACCAGATCCCCGACTTCCCTGGTCCCCATCCCCATCTTACCGGCAGACATCGATTTCATCTGCGTGCAGGCGTATTTAATCCCTTTTTCAACATCAGCGGCCGCTTTGCTCTCGCCAAGTTCCTCGAGAAGCATCTGCATCGCGCCGATCGCCGCCAATGGATTAATGACATTTTGGCCGGTGTATTTGGGCGCCGAGCCGCCGATCGGCTCAAACATCGAAACGCCTTCTGGATTGATGTTGCCACCAGCCGCGATCCCCATCCCACCCTGGATCATGGCACCCAGATCGGTAATGATGTCACCGAACATATTGTCGGTCACGATTACGTCGAACCACTCCGGGTTTTTGACAAACCACATACAGGTCGCGTCAACGTGGGCATATTCCCGCTTGATATCGGGATAATCTTTCTGGCCGATCTCATGGAAAGCTCTTTCCCAAAGATCCCAGGCATAAGTCAAGACATTCGTTTTCCCGACTAGCGTTAACTGTTTTCTTTTATTCCTCTTCCTAGTGTACTCAAAAGCATAGCGGAGACAGCGCTCCACCCCCTTGCGGGTGTTGACCGAAACCTGGGTCGCCACTTCATCGGGCGAACCTTTCTTCAGATAGCCGCCGGTGCCGACGTAAAGTCCTTCGGTGTTCTCGCGAACGACGACAAAATCAATCTCCGCCGGCCCTTTATCCCGGATCGGGGTATAAACGTTCGGATATAAAATTACCGGGCGTAGATTGATATACTGGTCAAGGGCAAAACGGAGCTTTAATAGTACGCCGTGCTCGATGATCCCCGGTTTAACATCCGGGTCGCCGACCGCGCCGAGATAGATCGCGTCAAACGTCTTTAATTCTTCAACATCCTCATTAGAGACTAATTTACCCGTCTTGAGATATCTTTTACCGGTAAAATCAAATTCCTTGAGCGTATATTCGAATTTATATTTTTTAGCAACCGCTTTTAATACTTTGAGCCCCTCCGCCACGACCTCCGGCCCCGTCCCATCTCCCCCGATAACCGCGATTTTATGTGCCATTATTTTCTCCCTCTTTCTCTGGATGTTAGAAATTATAGCAAATTCAGTGAAATATTTCAAAAAAGGAGGCGATATATAAGCGGGAGAAGGTGTCTTCTTCCAAAGAAGGAACTATGTATGGTCGCTAAAATATTTGAACTTAAAGGCCCGGAAGCAAAGGCTTCGCCGCCGACTAATCAATCACTGGCTCACGGTCAGACCGGCACCACCACACCAGCTCAAGCCAAATTAAAAGCTTTTTTGCCCGAAATAGCGCCGTTGGCTGAACGGCAACAGTTGACGATTGAAATCGAAACAGTAGACGAAGGGCTGCATCTTCTCGCCCGCGAGTCAAAAGAGAGGGGGACTGATCTTAATCTTCACATCCTCCAGGCAAATCGCCCTGTCTTGCAAGCCGTTTTTGACCAGTTAAAGACCGAAGGAGAAACCGACGCCCTCCTATTTTTAAGGCGGATCCAAAAGGGGCTCTCTCCCCTTTTAGCCCCCGGCAAACACTTGCCCGAAAGCCTGGTCCTGCGATTCAGCGCCGAAGAGATCACCCTTTTCTACCGGGCCGGCAAACCATCGACCCCGGCAAAGAACTCTGATTACCTGCTGTCGACGATCAATAAGATAATGGTGAAATGCCTGGTCCTGCTCGAACGCTTGGCCCGCGCGGAACGTAAAAATGAACGAGCAACAGCTGATAAAGAAAGAATAATCGTGGCCAGGATCAAAGCCCTGCTAATGACCGCGATCGAACTAAAACTTGGCCAAGCGACCGCCTTAGCCGCCTAGCTCCTCCGCCCCACTGATCACCGCTACCCGTTGGCACCCTGTTGATCTAATTTTGTTTAAATTCGTTCTGTTTATTCCACCGATCGCCACGACCGGGATCGAGGCTTCGCTAACGATCCGCGCCAGCACTTTTAACCCGACCGGCTTCACCGTTGGTTTATTTGGCGTGGCAAATATTGGACCGACCCCTAAATAATCCGCCCCCAATTTTTGCGCGCGTTTAGCTTCTGAAAAGGTACCCGCCGAAACGCCAATCAATTTATCCTCACCCAGTTTGCCGCGAAGTTTTTTTAAAGAGATTTTCCTTAAGTCGCTCTGCCCCAGATGAACGCCATCAGCCCCCGTTTCTTTGACCAAGTCATAATGGTCGTTGAGGATCAGGCTGGCCCCCGCTCTATGCGCTAATCTGACCGCTTGCTTGGCCAATCGGGTATATTCTGGTTTAGGCGCGAATTTATCTCTAAGCTGGATCAGCTTGATCCCATTCTTGAGCGCTTGGCGGATCATCTTTAAATGTCCAAGCTTTGGATCGGTTACCACATAAATATTAAAGGCCAGCTTTTCAACCTTTTCCACTTTCAACGATATCCGGGTCTCCAGTTCATATAACTTAAACCGGATCGCCTTGAACTTCCGGCCGTATTCGGGATTTAACAGTTTGGAAAATTCCTCGAGGCAACGGACTGCTTCCTCGGCCCGCTTCATGTTCGCTCGAAAAATGCCGTCTATCCCCGCTCTTTCTCCTTCTTGCTTTATATATGTTTCCCGCCCCACATCCTCCATCGCCTTCCTCGCCTTAAGTCCTCCCCGCCTTCCCTGGCCTTCACAGGCCCTCATCGCCTTCCCCAAAGACCCCCTGATCTTTTTGACCTGCAGGGTCAATTTCTCATCTTCCAGTATGAACCGACAGATCTCCTCCACCACCCGCATCCCCTCCGTCGCCCGATTCAGGTTCGCATCTATGATTCTGAATATCTTCCCTTCATTCATTTGACATTTGTCATTGGTCATTTGACATTAAAACTCCGTTTTCGTCCATTGCACCGGGTCTACTCTTAAGTTATGCGCCGACATCCCCCAGTGCAGATGAGGCCCGGAAGAGATCCCCGTATTCCCCGATAAAGCAATGACCTCGCCTTTCGTCACGACTTGCCCGACTTCCGCCAGGAATTTGGAAAGATGAAAATATAATGTATGTATCCCCTGCCCGTGATCGATAACAACCGTCCCGCCAAAGGCGGACAGTTTTTCCACAAAAACAACTTTCCCGTTATTGGCCGCTTTTATCTTCGTCCCGCCATTAACCGCCAAATCGAGTCCGCGATGTTGCCCCCGCGGCTGGCGGTTGACATATTCCTTACTCCCAAAGACCATGGAAACGGGCCCGGCCGCCGGCAGGAGAAAGTTACCGCTCCAGCCCTGGTTCGGATCTTCTACGACCAGGACTTTTTCTACCCTCGCCCACTCTTCAGCGATCAGGTTCCCGCTGGTCAGCAGTTTTTTCTTGGCCGGTTTTAACCAGAAAGAGACCACCGGGAATTTGGTCGCTCCAATCGTTATTGTTTTGGAGATATCTTCCTTTGAATTGTCAGCGCGGGTGATGATAACCGAAAGAGGATATTTCCCCGGCTTTTGCTCCGGCGCGATCCCGATCACCGTTTTGTAATCAGCACCATCTTTGAATAAGGGGAATTCCCGGCCCAGAAAGGCAGCCTGGGCGGCAGTTACCCCTTCCGCCGAAACGATGGCGACCGCAAAGCACTTGCCCTGACGGGGAATGGCAGGGGCAAGCCGCACGTCAAGAGCGCCGGCCGCCAACACGAGTTGCCCGGTTAACAACATACCCAACAGGGTCAAAGATAAGCCTGACTTTCTCATTAATAGTATTCTAACACAAAGTGAAATCCTTGATGATATTTTTCGATATAACATATAGAGATCTAATGCCAATAAAAGTATATCCCAAAAGCAATTTTGCGCTGACAAAACGCCAGCAAGCGCCTGTTTTGTCCTGCCAAGAAGAAGCGCGCCTGCTCCGGCAGCCGGAGTGCGTTCAGCTCGAAACCCAGCTCGCCCCATTCCTGGCCACCATGCCGCAAATAACCATCCGGGGATCAACGGAAAAGAAAATCGCCGGGCAATATGCTTTTTTAATCTCAACCACGCCGATAAAGGGGATTCTTTCACCGGACGAAGTAATCCCGCCGCGTTTTTTTGGGAAGCTGGCCGCAACCGCTTACAACGCTGGTTTACACGCTTTCAATTCATTAAGAGACCATCCCCAGGACCAAGAAATGGTCGTTAGTTTTAATCTTATTTTGGGCAGGATCGTTGAGCCAGGCCACAACAACATCGGCGATGGCCGAACCACCTATAATTGCGCGGAAACAACTTTCCCGGTTTACCGGCCAGGGGCCCATTTATTGGGTG
>JAQVPA010000085.1 GCA_028702315.1 Candidatus Margulisiibacteriota bacterium | reverse complement strand
ACCACCCTCAATATCGATAACACCTGGACTTACACATTGCCGGCTACAAAAGTTGACAGCGTCACCTATACCATTAAAGCCAAAGCAACTGATAACGTCGGCAATATCCAGGCGGCTCCAACCACGGCTTCTTTTACCTGGGATACTCAGCCGCCGACCGGAGTGATTACCATTGAAGGCGGCGCAGCCAGCACCCCAACTCTTGCGGTAACAATCACCGTCGCCGCCACCGATCCTGCCGGCGTTATCGAAATGAGTTTTCAAAACCGGTACGCAAGCGCTGAGGCTTGGGAACCCTACGCTACTTCTAAACTATGGACGCTCAGAGACACCGGAACAAACCCCCGGCGGGTCTATGTCCGATTCAAAGATAATGCTGGCAACTTTACACCGGCTAGCGATTATTCCATGTATGACGATATTAATTATTTGCCAGGTGCCAGCGCTTTTATGGTATCGAAAACCACACTTAGCGCTGTTTCCCCGCCAACGATCACCGAAATAACCGCTAACGGCATCAAGCTTGCGGATGGAGTGGTGATCGCCAAGAATCCGGAGATCAAAGTGGCAATCGAAACAGCCGATCCCTCTTCGCTGGCCGCCGACTATCTGGTCCAATTTAAAATCGACGAGGCCCCGGTCCAGGTTTCCAGCCTAGCCAAGTCAGCGGTTGCCACCTCAATGGCAAAAGATGTGGCGGCGTTTGAAACCACTGCGGCACCGAAAAACCTGGCCGAAGGAAAACATACCCTAACCGTCAGCGTAACCGACGCTGCCGGACACGAAGTAACCAAGAGCTTTTTCGGTTTGACTGTCAGCAGCGTCCTCTTGAGCCAGATCAGAGGCAACTATCCCAACCCATTCGCGCCGGCCAAGAGAAGCGAAACCACCCGGATCGCCTACGACCTGACTGAGGACACTGATATTGAGATCAACATCTATGATATAAGCGGAAGAGCAATCCGCAAACTGTCGGCAGTGGCCGGTTATAAGTCCGGCTCGATCGGCGCCGGCGGGGCCATCGGCTATAATGAAGTCGTCTGGGACGGCAAGGATGAAACCGGCAATCTTGTTGCTAACGGCACATACCTGTACATTATCCTGAAAAAAGGGAACAGCACTCCGCTGGGCAGATCACAGATGGCGGTAATTAACTAGGCAGTTGAATTAGGAGGCAGTTTAGTTCCGGCCGGAATATTCATGCCGCCACGAATAATGGTTCGATTCGCGATAACGCTTTGGTCGTTTACTTTCGCCTCAGCGCCAATGTAACAAAAACTCCCAACCACCGAATTGACCACCTGCGCCCGCCGGGCAACGCTGGTATCGGACCAGAGGACCGATCCGGTCACGACCGCTCCGTCGCTGATAACGCATTTATCCCCGATCACCGAATCCTTGATATAAACGTCGCGGCCAATCCGGCAGCGGTCACCGATAATGACCGAGCCTTCAAAACGGGCCAAAGGATCAATATTTTCTCGCTCCCCGACCCAGTGAGCACTTGATACTTTCTTCCCCGGCACAATGATCTGGACGCTACCGCTTAGCGCGTCATAATTGGAGCGGATGTATTTTTCCAGGGAACCGACATCGTTCCAGTAGCCGACCAGCTGGAAACCGTGGACATTGGCACCGGTTTTCACCAGCTTCGGAAAAAGTTCGTGGCCAAAATCGTGAAAGCCATCGGGGATCATAGCAAGGATTTCCGGCTCAAAAACATAAATGCCGGTGTTGACCAGGTCGCTCAAGGCGTCCGCCGGCTCGGGTTTTTCCTGGAAACCGGTTATCCGGCCGGCTTCATCCTGGAGCACAACGCCAAAGCCCCTGATATCTTCAACTTTTGACAGCGCGATCGTAACCAGTGCTTTTTTCTCTTTATGGTGCTCAACCAGGCTGGTAAGATTGATATCGGTCAGCGCGTCAGACGACAAAACCAGGAAAGTTTCATTAAGCCCGCCGGCCAGTTCGGCCATTTTCTTGACACCACCGGCGGTGCCAAGCAGTTCTTCTTCATAGGAATACGACAAACTGACGCCAAAATCGTTACCGTCACCAAAATAATTCTCAATTTGCTCGGGGTGGTAATGGATATTAGCGATGATCTCGGTCAAGCCGTGTTTTTTCAGCAGTTCAATATTATGCTGCATCGTCGGCAGGTTGACGATCGGCGCCATCGGCTTGGGGACCGCAATCGTCAGCGGTTCCAGCCGCTTGCCGTAACCGGCTGCCAGGATCAGCGCTTTCATCTTTGGTCGATCTTCCTGATCCGCCGGAGGTGGCGTTCATCACCGGAAAACGGGGTTTTGAGCCAGACGCCCAGGATCCGCAAAGCTAATTTGGCGGTGATCTTGCGGCCGCCCAGGCAAAGGATATTGGCATCCCCATGCTCGCGGCTCTGGCGGGCGGTATAAAGATTATTCACGTTGACCGCCCTGACCCCTTTGAGCCGGTTGGCGGTGATCGCCATACCAACTCCGGAGCCGCAGACCAGAATCCCTCGGGCGAATTTCTTCGCGGCAACCGCTTTAGCAACCGGAAACGCAAAATCAGGATAATCGCATGATTCTTCAGAATAAGTGCCAAAATCTTTGACCGCAAATTTCTGTTTCCGCAAATAACCGATCAATTTCTCTTTAAGCGTAAAGCCCCCGTGGTCCGAACCGATCGCGATCTTCACTGTACCGCCTCCTTCATTTCCGCGACTGCTTTTTTAATTCCGACAAAGAGCGAACGGGCAATAATGGAAAAGCCAATGTTCAGCTCTTCCATTCCCGGGATAGCGGCGATCGCCTTAACGTTATGATAATCGAGACCGTGGCCAGCATTGACCCGTAAGCCGATCAGCCGTGCCTGCTGGGCTGCCACCCCGACTTTCTCCAATTCTTTTTTTACTGTGAGCGTCTTGCCTTTAATATACGAAGCCCTGGCGTAGCGGCCGGTATGCAACTCAATAAAATCAGCTGTTAAAACAGCTGCCGCCTCCACCTGCTTATGGTCCGGATCGATGAATAAACTGACAATGATCCCCTTGTCCTGTAATTTATTTATGATTTTCCCCAATTTAGAATTTCTTATTTGTTTAGGATTTAGTTTTTCGGATTTCGGATTTAGGTTCAAGCCACCCTCAGTAGTTATTTCCTGCCTCTTCTCCGGCACTAAAGTAACCATATCCGGCTTGATCTTCAAGGCAATACGGAGCATCTCTTCAGTAGCCGCCATCTCCAAGTCGAGCCTGGTCGGCAGCCGACGCAAGCGGATAACGTCATCATCCTGGATATGCCGCCGGTCCTCACGCAGGTGGCAGACAATCCCTTCAGCGCCGCCGGCGATCGCTTCTTTAGCCACCGCCACCGGGTTGGGAAAAGATTCCTGTCTGGCTTCCCGCAGGGTCGCAATATGGTCGATATTAACGCCTAACTTCATATCTCTTTGTGGATCAGGCAGATCGCGTATGCCTTAACCCCTTGTTTTGCGCCGGTAAAACCGAGCTTTTCCTCGGTCTTTCCCTTGACGTTTACCAATGTATCCGGGATATCAAGGGTTTTTGCGATCGTCTTTTGGATCTTGGCAATATACGGACCGATCTTAGGTTCTTCGGCGACAACGGTTGAATCAATGTTGTTGATCGAATAACCCCGCCCCCGCAGCAATTCTTTGACGTATTCCAAAAGTTTCAAGCTCGAGATCCCTTTGTAATTGATATCGCCCGGCGGAAAATGCTTTCCAATGTCCCCCTCACCCAGCGCCCCAATTATCGCGTCAATGATCGCGTGGATCAGGACATCCCCGTCCGACCAACCCAACAAACCTTTGGCGTGCTTTATCTCCACACCGCCAATAATAAACTTCCGCCCTTTGACCAACTTATGGACATCGTAACCGATCCCAATTTTCATGTTTTAATATCCTTTCACAAAGTATAACACGGACGAAACATACTCCCAAACAACTGAACTTAGGTCCTCATGCCGGGTCCACCAGCGATCGGGGTTGAATCCGCTTTTTTGTGCTGGGTAAACAATCAGCCCGATGTTGGCCGGTTTGAGTAATCTGGTAAAGACCCTTTTGGCCCGCCGAGTATGCATCGGTGACGTAACCAGGATCACCGACTTAATATTATATTGTTTTAGCAAAGGGAGTGTGAACTTGGCATCCTCGATCGTTGAGCGAGATTTGTCTTGCAAGATAATCGCCGCCGCCGGTATACCACTCTCCACCACCTGTTTTTTCATCCATTCCGCGTAAGTTAGCCGCCAAGCAAGCGGGCCACCTGACATCAACAATTTGGGTGCGTAACCGGCGCGATATAAAGCAATCCCTTGCTCCGCCCTTTCTCCATTATTGTCTCCGCCCAAAATAATGATAATGTCGGCCTTCGCCAGCTTATCCTGGATGACCAATCGCTTACCTAAATAATTCAGCCAATAAGGGGCGAAAAAATAAATAATCAATAACAAAACGAGTATGGCAAGAAAAACACGGCTTTTCTTCATCTCGGCAATCTAAAAAGCGAGCGGAAAACAAATTTAGGATTTTTTGCCACCCCCATCAGCAGCGCGCCGATCGTCGGATAGGTCCTGGGATTGGAGAACAGGCTCCAGATCACTGAAGAATGGTTCTCAAAATCACCGATCTGTTCTATTAACTTGGCATTATCCTTAAGGTAATCGAACAATTTGCGCAAGACATCGTCACCCATATTCTCTAAGATGTTCCTGAGCAGAAGACAAATTTTAATCTCTTGTTCAAATTCTTCGGACCACCGGCGGGCATACAAGTCCAGGTTCCCTTCCCTGACGGCATCAGCCAGCAATTCGGCCGATTTCATCCCGTAATAAATGCCGCCCGAAGTGATCGGTT
>JAQVPA010000084.1 GCA_028702315.1 Candidatus Margulisiibacteriota bacterium | reverse complement strand
CTTCATCAATAAAACCCAGGGAAATGTCACCGGCACCGTCCGGCTCAAGCTTTACAAAGGTAATTGCCTGGTGGTCGGGCGGAAAGCTGACCGGTCGCTTTATGATCCGCAGCTTGCATCGTTTGAAAAAGAAGAAGTCTATGACCAGAAGGACGCCGAAGGTTTTATTAACTTGTTCGGTCTGCCGGTCAAGGTTGCCGCGCTGCTGAACAAAAAATAATGACGCCATTTGTATTTTTCTATAGCGCGGCGGCGATCTTTGCCGGTTTTGCTTCGATAGTGATTGGATTCTATGTTCTGTTCCGCAGTCGGGCAAAGCTAAATACGGTTTATTTTTTTCTGACCGCCGCGATTGGCTTAAACGCTCTAGCTCAAGGGTTGTTTCGCGCCGCGCCTAACCCGGCGCTGGCGGAGTTTTGGCACGAGACCGCGAACTTTGCTTGGCTTTTGGCCTTTACCCTGTATTTGCATTTTGCGTTGGTTTTTTCCCACAAAAAATGGCGAATATTGCCATTCTTGTACTTATCGTCCCTCTTGATGTTCATACTCTATGTTATGACCCCATCTTTTTGCGCCGGCCATGAACTGAAATATTACGGTTACGCCTACATTTCCGGCCTATGGGACTGGTGGTATATGGGCTACTACACAATATTTATTTTAACGGGAATGGGACTGGTTTATCAGGTTTATAAAAGGGATAAGCGCCTATATGTAAAAAAACAAGCCAGTTATATTTTGCTGGCAACTATAATCCCTTATGTTATCGGCACGGTGCTGGACCAGGTGCTGACCAAGATTAATTTCCCGACCTTGCCGTTAGCGGCCCATATTACCTCGCTGACGATTTGGTTGATCGGATATACCCTTGTCCGGTACGCGCCGGTTTCTTGGGTTTCCAAAGAACAGATCGCCGAAGTTGCCGCCCAGGCGCTGGGTGATCCGCTGATCTTGACCGATCTGGCCGAGGTTATCAATTATGTTAACCAGCCAGTCAGTAAACTGACCGGTTACCGAAGCGGCGAACTGCTCGGGAAGAAGATCAACTTTATTTTTTCGGGGGAATTAGAGGGTTTTGCCACGATCAGGAAGAAGGATCGCGGCCTGGCAGCGGTCAGCTTTCAAAAGATACCGATCTCTGGTGGGCGGGGTTTTGTTTACATGATTCGGGATCTCTCTCCGGTCATGAAGGCCAAGGCCGAGATCGAAAAAATGAATCTGGAACTAAAAAACTCGCTGGAGCGCGAAAACCAGTTGATCAAATATCTGCATCTGATAGTGGAAGCCGACCAGGCGGAGAAGCTACAGGCAGTGTGGGCTGAGATTGGCCGTGAGGCAGCCGAATTATTGCCCTCCTTAAAGCCGGCCCAGGAGATGATCGCCCAATATCTGGTGACAGTGGACGAAGCGCGCCGCAGCCGGGATGAGCTGACAAAAAAAACAGCCGAAGCTGAATGGTTCAATAAATTTATGGTCGGCCGGGACGCGGCGCTAAAAGAGCTGCAAACCGAGATAGGCAAATACAAAACAACATGAACCAAACGATCATCTATTTTGACGTGCTCAATTTGTTTATCGCCGCCGCTTACATGGCAGGGCTAACGGTTTATATTTATTTGAAGAACAGAGAATCACTCAACAATGTCAGCTTTGCCATTATTACCGGGCTTTTGGCCCCATGGTCGTTGGGTACCGCCCTGCACCTGCTTGAACCATATGGGCTGATCAGTTTGAGGTTGACGCATATGTTTGGGGCCTTAGCTGTGACCATGGTCTTTTACTTCTCTATGGTTTATCCTCAGGGAAAGGACGTGGCGCTTAAGTTTAAATTGCCGATTTTTTTACTGGGCGGATTTTACGCCTGGCTGGCTGTTACTGGCGACTTATTGGTCAAGGACTATATCCAGCTTGACCCGGCCAATCCATATGCTTGGCAGCTTGTTGGGGGCGTCTTTCATAATTCATTTTTGATCTTTTCTGTCGGAATGCTGGTGGGCAGTCTTGGCCTGATCATTTATAAATTAAGCAAGGCGACAGGGACGGAGAAGAACCAGCTCTTTTTTGTTTTATTGGCGATCTCCATTGGTGGAATATCGATAGAGCTTTTTTCTTTGTTGCTTCCCCGGCTGGGAATTGTCATGCTGGATTCCCTGGGCCCCCTGGCTTTGACCGCTTCTGCGACGCTGGTCGCTTACTCGATCGTCAGATATAAACTGTTTGGACTCACGCCGACCGTGGCTGCCACCGAGATCCTGCAGGCCTTGAGCAGTTCGGTCATCGTGAGCGACCTGGAAGGGAATATCCTCTATCAGTTTGGCGTTAAGTCGCAGTTGCCGCCGGAGGAATTAGGCAAGATCATCGATTTGACAGCGGAACATCGCCAGGTGCGTGGTTACCGAACCACACTCGATCAAAAACCGATTAATGTTTCCGCTGATTTTTTTGGCGAGGGTGGTGGGATCGTTATAGTGATGCATGACCTGACCGAGATCGAACAAAATTATGAACGGGAAAATCGGGGCCATGATGAACTAGCGGCAAGTTTGGCCAAGGAACACAAATTACGTGGCTTGCTGATGGCGATCTCTTCCCAATCTCGAGCGGCTGCGATCGATACGATATTTGGCCAGGCTAAACAGGAACTCCGCGGGGAGGAGCAAGCGATCCATTTACTGGAGCATATGGCCAGCCTGGCGAAAAAGCGGATCGCATTGTTGGCCCAGCTGCAGCAAGACAAGCAAGCGTTGGAGGCCAAATTAAAGCAAATCGAAGCGAGCCAGCAACAGGGGATGGCCAGGGAACTGGAAATGGCCAAACTTAAAGAGGAAATCAAGAAACTTAAGGGACAATGACCGGGCGTTGACAGTTTAAATGTGCTAAAATTAATCAGGAGGATGAAACAATAATGAAGAAGCTCACTAAGCCTTGGGCCGGCCGATTCAGCGATACCCTCTCTAAATCAGCCGAGGAATTCACCAGTTCGGTCCATTTTGATGTCCGTCTTTATAAGCAGGATATCGTGCAAAGCATTGCTTATGCGCGGACCCTGCTCAAAGTCAATATCCTCTCCGCCGCGGAATGCAAGAAGATTATCCAGGCGCTGGAACAGATCATGAAGGAGATCGGGTCGGGTAAGACCAAGCTGCAAACTGAATACGAAGATGTCCACATGAACATCGAAGCGTTGCTGATCGGCAAGGTCGGGGAGATGGGTAAAAAGCTTCATGCCGGCCGGAGCCGCAACGACCAGGTGGCGACCGACATGCGGATGTACCTGAAATATGAAGCGACCGAGATCGTCCTGGCGATCAAAAAAGTCCAGACGGTCCTGCTTGATCTGGCGGAAAAACACCTTAAGGTCATTATGCCTGGTTATACCCACCTGCAGCGGGCTCAGCCGATCGTTTTCTCGCATCATCTGATGGCTTATTACGAAATGCTGGAACGGGACAAAAAAAGGTTTCTGGCGGCCGGCGAAGCGGCGGATGTCATGCCGCTCGGTTCCGGCGCGCTGGCCGGGACGGCTTTTAATATTGACCGGGCAGGACTGGCGAAAGAGCTTGGGTTCGCTAAAATTTCCAACAATAGCATGGACGCAGTCGCGGACCGAGACTTTGCCACTGATTTTACCTATGCTTGCGCTATGCTGATGCAGCATTTTTCCCGGCTTTCGGAAGAATTGATAATTTGGTCGACTTACGAATTTAATTTTATCGAATTATCGGACAAATACACAACTGGTTCCTCGATCATGCCGCAAAAGAAAAACCCCGATATCTGTGAGCTGACGCGCGGCCGAGTCGGCCGGGTCTACGGAAGTTTAACTACTTTATTGACCTTGATGAAAGGCTTGCCGCTTGCCTATAACCGCGACTTGCAAGAAGATAAAGAAGTCGTTTTCACCGCGGTCGATACAGTTAAGGGTGTGCTGGATATTTTCCCGCCGATGCTGGCGACCATGAAGGTTAACACCGAGGTTATGACGGCGGCGGCGCGTAAAGGTTTTCTAACGGCGACTGACCTGGCTTACTACCTGGTCAGGCGGGGAGTCCCTTTCCGTGACGCGCATAGCATAGTCGGCAAGATCGTCGCTTATTGTGAAGAATCGAATATGCAGCTTGAATACCTCTCATTGAAGCAATTGAAGCAGTTTTCGGAAGCGTTCACTTATGATGTTACCCGCTATTTGTCAGCAGAAAGCAGCCTGGCCAACCGCGACCTGCCCGGCGGCACCGCTATTAGCCGGGTGAAAGAGGCGATAAAACGTGGGCGAAAAAACCTACTTCATGATAAAGCCTGACGGGGTTGCCCGGGGACTTGAAAAAGAGATTTTAAAAAGGGTTGAGGGGCGGGGGTTGAGGGTCGAGGAGAAAAAACGGATTCAAGTATCGGTTGCGCAAGCCGCCGAATTATACGAACCGCATCTGGGCAAACCCTTTTATCCTGGCCTGCTTAAATTTATCACTTCTGGTCCAGTGACCGCTTGTATTATTTCCGGTGACAATGCCATTGCCTCTTTGCGTGAGCTGATGGGGGCGACCGATCCGTTGGTGGCAGCCAAGGGGACGATCCGCGGTGACCTGCGCGAAACGAATGTTATCAATGAGGATGGGACGATCAAAAATCTGGTCCACGGTTCAGACAGCCCCGAATCGGCCGCCCGCGAAATTCCAATCTTCTTTAAATGAAAAAACTGTTGCCGCTGTTTTTTATCGTCTTACTGTTTAGCTTCTCGGCCGCGGTTTGGGGGCAGAAGATCGAGCTAATCGAGCCTCAGGGGGTTTTGACCGATTATTCCGGCTACATATCCCCTTCAGCCAGGGAAAAAATCAATGAGTTGGCGGAGAGGCTACATAGTATTACTTCGGTTAACTTGAGGGTAGTTGTGGTCAGGCAGCTTGATCCGATCGATCCGGAAACATACGGCCGCCAGCTCTACGACCGCTGGGATATCGGCCAGACAAGAGAACATCTCGATCATGGTGTGCTGCTGCTGATCTCGATCGTTGACCGGCC
>JAQVPA010000026.1 GCA_028702315.1 Candidatus Margulisiibacteriota bacterium | reverse complement strand
CTGCAGCTTCGTAACAGCCAGCAGCTGCAAACCCATAATGATCGCCACTGCCGCCAGCAAATATTTCCAATATCCACCCAGGTGCCAAATAAAGTCCCCGTTAGCGCCGCGAGCGCCCCGAACAGGGTAAAAGTGACCGCCAAGCCGAGAGAGAAAACCAGGGAGTAAAGAGTAGAACGCTTAACATCCCCGTTACTATAACCACCGACAAAGCTGATTATTAGAGGAAAAAGTATCAGCGTGCACGGACTGACCGAAGCAATAAGCCCACCCGCGAATACAGAAAGATAGGCAATAAGCGGGCTCGAAAACTCCATTTATTTATTAAGTTCCAACTTGTCCACTGCTTTAAGAATATCGTCCTTCGACATATAGCCGGAATATTTACCCTTATAATCGCCCTGCTTGTCAAAAAAGAGGATCGTCGGAATGATCGTCGCTTTATATTGCCAGGCTAGGTCACGGTATTTTTCGATATCGAGGTCAAAGATATTCAGTTCCCCTTTTTTTTCGTTTTTTAAAGATTTAATCACCGGCTTCATCGCCTGGCAGGCCTGGCACCAGCCCGCTCCCAGCTCGATGATCGTCGGCTTCCCGGACGCCAGCGCCGCCTGCACCAGCTCCGTCTCGATCTCGACCGGCTCTTTCTGCTTCTTGACCGTCTCCCCCATTCCCCAGGCTGTCCCAATAAATAACATCAGGAATATAATAGTAAAAATCTTTACCTTCATTTGACATTTGTCATTTGTCATTTGACATTTAGGAAACATATTTCTTAACCTCCGCTTCAAACGCCGGCTCCGGCCGAAAGCCGACTATCCTCCCAACCTCTTTGCCGGCTTTAAAAACAATTATACAAGGGATGCCGCTGACGCCGTACTGGCCCGCTTTCTCCATCTGGGTCGTCGTATCGACTTTAAAGAAATTCGCCTGCGGATATTTGGCCGCAATTTTCTCATAGACCGGCGCCATCATCCGGCACGGACCACACCACGCCGCCCAAAAATCGACAAAGACCACCCCTTTGGCCTGCTCTACCTCTTTGACAAATTCCGCATCCGAGATCTCTTTATGCATATTAGTCCCTCCCTATTTCCCGATATCTTATCATAATATCTTTTTTAATTCTTCGGCCAGCCGGTCGGCCGCCTGCTCGATCTCAGCGGAAACCTTTTCATCAAACATCACGCTCTTCGGCTGGATCGTCGCCACGATCACTTCGCACGGCAGGTCGGCCAGGATAAAATCGATCATCACCTTTAATGGCAAAGCGTGAGTTGAAAAAGAATAACCGCCGATCTCCTGGTGGGAAATTATTTGAATGGTACCCGGAGCGGCTTTCATGTCAGCGGCGTCGACAATAACTAAATGGGAAGGTTTTAAACGCTTAATTTCGCCGGTCAGGTTTTCGGGCGCTGTCCCGCCGATCAGGATGTGGAATTTGTCGGAAGTTTTACTCTCCAGCTTTTCGGCAACTAAGAGGCCGGCCACGTCATCGCCCCGCAGGTCGGAGCCGACCGCGAGGAGGACAATGTTACTGGCTCCCGCCAGCCTTTTGCTCAGTTCCGCCTGGAGCTTCTGGTGGGGCATCGAATATCACCTTCAGTTTATTCCGGTCGATCTGCGCCAGTTCAAACTCGGGGGTCGCCATGAGCGCTTTCTTGGGGCACGAATCGACGCACTGCGCGCAGTAGACGCATTTCCCGAGATCGATGTCAGCCTCAAACCGTTTCTCGCCGACCTTTTTGATCTTGATCGCGCCCGACGGGCAATCCTTGACGCAGAGCATGCAGCCGATGCACTTGGCCGCGTCATATCGCAATTTACCGCGGAACTTGTCCGGCATCGGCATCTTGGTGAACGGATAGTTGACCGTCGCCGGTTTTTTAAGCAACGACTGGAGGACGAACTCGACCATCTTCCCCGGCCTGATCCGGCTCTTTTTTTTCTTCGTCATCGGAGGATCGATCCTTTCAAAATAAGATTGATCAGGACCTGGAGAAAAGCGACCGGCGCCACGTACTTCCAGCAGAATTCGATCATCTGGTCGATCCGGAGGCGTGCAAAGACCGTCCGGGCCAGCGCCAGCAGGGCGATGATCAGAAATATTTTAATAAGATAAAAGAGAAAGCCGAGGACCGGATTGGCCATTAAAAAGAACGGGAGAAAAACCGCGGCGAGCAATGAAGCACCGACAATCACTTCGATATCGATCGCCATCCGAAAATATGCCAGCAGCCGGCCGCTGTATTCGGTAAAACTGCCGGCGACAATCTCCGTCTCCGCCTCCGGGATATCAAAAGGAACACGCTCAAGCTTGCCCAGCAGGGCGATCAGCGCCACGCCGAAGCCGAGCAGGTTGAACAGCCAGAACCACGGATGGGCGGCGTAATAAGCGGTGATGGCGGACAGCGACCAGCTGTTCGCCAGGATCGCCGGCGCCAGCAGGCTGATAAAGAGCGGGATCTCGTAGGCAAAGAGCTGGGTGATCGAGCGGACCGCGCCAATCGTCGAAAAGAGCGAACGCGAGTACCAGCCGCCGAGGAAAAAGGTCAAAGTCGGGATCATTAATAAATAAAGGACGACAATCAGGTCGCCGTCAAAATAGAAAAGCGCCTTGGTCCCCCAGAGCGGGATATAAAGGTAAGCGACGACGGTGGCCGCCAGCGCGAAGACCGGCGAAAGGTTAAACATCCTCATGTCGGCTTCTTCGGGAACGACTTCTTCCTTGCCAAGCAGTTTGAGGAAATCGGCCAGCGGCTGGAAGAACGGCGGCCCCACCCTGTTCTGCAGCCGGGCGTAAAGTTTCCGGTCGACAAATTCCGCCACCAGCCCCAAAATACTGAGGAATAAAAATCCCGGGAATATTAAAATATTGAATAAAGCTGCTATCATCCCTGCTACTCCTTGCTCCTCCCTATCTTCCCTGTCATCCGTGCAAAATCCACCCCTTGCTTCTTATACCACTCGATCCCGTATTGTCGGATCTCTTCCCAGGTCATCAAACCTTTGTCTTCAACTTTTATCAGCCGGTCGGTGCAGGAGAAGCACGGGTCGATCGCCGCGATCACGATCGGCAGGTCGGCCAGGTAACGGTCTTCGAGCATTTTTGTCACCGACTGGAGGTTGGCCAGAGTCGGCGCGCGGACCTTGACCCGCTCCGGATTCTCTGTCCCGTTCGATTTGACGTAGTGGACATCTTCGCCGCGCGGCGCTTCGTAGCGGCTGATTGCTTCGCCGGCCGGGATCCGCCGCGGCGCCCGGACCGAGATCGGCCCGTCGGGTAACTTTTTGAGGACCTGCCTGATCATTGAATATGATTCCATCAATTCGAGCAGGCGGACAACGGCACGCCCGTAAACGTCGCACTGGTCGGAGGTGATCACTTTAAAATCAAGCTCGCCGTAAGCGGCGTAAGGATCGGTCCGCCTGACATCGCGCTCGACGCCGGAGGCGCGCCCGGTCGGCCCGACCGTCCCGAGCTTGAGGACATCTTCCTTGGAGAGCTTGCCGACGCCGGAGAGCCGCTGGATCAGCGTCTGCTCCTCGGTGGCGACCTCAATATAATATTTGGTCTGTTCTTCGAGCTGGTCGACCGCTTTGAGGATATCGGCCGCCTGCTCCGCGGTCACGTCGCGGCGGACGCCGCCGACCTGGTTGATCCCGTAGTTGACCCGGTTCCCGGTCAGCATCGCCAGGATATCCATCACTATTTCCCGGTCGCGCCAGGTATACATCAAAAGAGTGTCAAAGCCGACTTCGTGGCCGGCAACGCCGAGCCAGAGGAGATGGCTGTGGACCCGTTCGAGCTCGCCAACGAGCGTCCTGATATACGCCGCCCGCTTGGGGAGCTGCAGACCGGCGATCTCCTCGACCGCCTGGACGAAACAGGTCGAATGGGTGTGGGAGCAAATGCCGCAGATCCGCTCGACCAGGTAAACATCCTGGATGTAAGAGCGCTGTTCGCACGCTTTCTCAATGCCGCGGTGGTTGTAGCCGAGCTTGATCTCGATCCCGGAGATCTTTTCCCCCTGCAGGGTAACGTTAAAACTTTCCGGCTCCTTGAGCGCCGGGTGCTGCGGGCCGATCGAGATCTGGACGTCATCGCGGCGCCTGATCAGGCTGAAGTCGGTCGGCTGCGAGATCTCGCTCCTGATGCCGATCGGCATGTTGAGCCGCTCTTCGCCGGCCTCTTTGATCCCTTCAACTTTGCTCAGCTTGTCAGGCTGCCACCCTTTGCGGAGCGGATGCTCTCCTTCGGGCCAGTTATCCGGCAGCGGATAGCGGCGTCCCGGCGGCAACCCTTCGAACTTCACCCCAAGCAGGTCATTTATTTCCCGTTCATAGATCGTGCCGCCCGGGAAATAGCTGATGATGCTCTTCATCGAGCCACCTTCTTTGGGGACCAGCGTCTTGAGATTAAGAACTTTGCCGTCGGTCCTCGCCAGGTGGTACATCAGGCCGTAATTGTCCCCTTCATCGGTCCCGGTGATCGTGCAGAGCTCCTTGAAACCGGCGAGCGAGATCAGGTAATCAAAAATAACAAAGAATTTATCGGCCGGGACATCGAGCCAGAGCCGGTTCTCGCGGGTGATCCTGACCTGGTCCTTTAACCAGTCGAATTTATTCTCCAGTTCGGTTTTTATCTCTATTGACTGGCTCATTTCATCGAATCCTCCAAACTTTGCAAGAGTTTCACAACCCCGTCTATGATCGCCTGCGGGCTGGCCGGGCAGCCGGGAATATAAGCATTGACCGGGATCGCCTGGTCGATGCCGCCGAGGACATTGTAACAACCGTCAAAAACGCCGCCGCTCGTGGCGCAGGTCCCGACGGCGATGACAAATTTGGGCTGCGGCATCTGTTCATATATTCTGATCAACCGGTCCCTGATCTGCCTGGTGACCGGGCCGGAGCAGACGAGGACATCGGCGTGCCGCGGCGTAGCCTTGAGCTGGATGCCGAACCGCTCGATATCGAACCGCGGCGTCAGCGCGGCAATGATCTCGATGTCGCAGGCGTTGCACGCCCCCGTGTTGAAATGGAGTATCCATGGCGATTTAAGCCGGGCCCAATTTATTACCTTATCAATGACTTTCAATCTAAAACTTCCTCCTACCGCCCTCACCCGCTCGCGCGAGCCTTCCCCCCTCTCCCAAAGGGAGAGGGTCGGAATAAGGGCGTTTATCTCCTAAACAAAATAAATAATCCTAATAATGCTCCAGCAATATAAACGAAAGCGATCGTGAACGAACCGACATTTTCCTTGGGGACGGTCGCCAGGATCAGCGTCACGACGTGCAGGATCGTAAAGAAGAACGCGAACGGGAAGAACTGGCTGTAATCGGGCTGGATCCGGCTTGTCTTAACATCTTCCCCGCCGGTGTAAGCCTTGGTCAGCGCTTTGGGCACCCCCGGCTTGTTGAACGCCAGGAACGACGAAAGATACGACATCAGCCATGAGAACAATAGGATCACGATGAACGCCGCCGGTGGTGTTAATAATAAATAATACATGCTACTCCCTGCTACTCCCTGTTTTCCTTGTCATCCTTTCATCCTCCTGGCATTCTTAACATTCAACGAATCGAACTCGCGGAAGAAGCCGAGAATGATCCCGGCGGCGACCACGACGACGACCACTTCGATCACGATAATCGTGATGACGATCGACTGCGCCAGCGCCAGGTGCCCGCTCAGGTACCCGGCCGCGATCACAAATAAAGTCACCGCTTTGATCAGTACCTCAAGCCCGATCAGGATCCGGAAAAGGTTATAAGTCACGGTCACGCAATAGAACCCTTCTATCAGTAATAGAATAAAGGTCATAAAAAAGAGCCAGAACAGTTGATCAATCACCATCGGTTTTCCTCCCCCGGAAAAGGATCAGGACGCCGTAAACGCCGGCGAGGAGCGCCATGATCTGGCCGAACAGGTCGATCCGGCGGATGTTCCACAGCATGACCCGGACATCGCTGATCTTGTCGGCGGCCGGCAGCTGGAGCTGGAACGGCAGCTTGATCGTCAGCATAATGGCCAGTGCAGCGACTAACAGCAGCGGCAAAAAGATAAAGCGCTTAATCCTGCTCTGCCGCCGTTTCATGAATTCCTTAAGCGGCAAACGGTGGGTCAGGCTGACAACGCTGACAAAAACGACCGAGATCAGCCCGGCGCAGACCGAGAGTTCGAACACCGCCGCTAAAGGCGCCCCCAGCTGGTACATGATCATCGTTAGTAGTGCGCTGGTCGCGGCCAGCCCGATCGCCGCCCGGAGTAAGAGCGGCGTCATTACCGCCCAGAGCGAGATCAGCACCAGCAATATAAGTAAAACAGAGAGTAACATCATTTCTTTACCTCAAGACCATCTGGATCATGAATGGAAAGACCAGGCCGATCACTACGATCAGCAGCGATAAAAAGACCGCCGGAATAAGCAGGATCGGGCCGGCTTCGCGCACCTCTTTGAGCGCCGCCGGCACCAAGCCAAAGAAAGCCTGGCGCTGCAAGAGTAAAAAGTAAGCGAGCGTCACGACGCTGGCCAGGACCGCGACCGCAGCAAAAAAGTAGTGGCCTGATATCCAGAGAGCGATAATTATCAGCAGCTTGCTCCAAAAGCCGGAGAGCGGCGGCAAGCCGGCGGTAGAGAGCGAAGCGATGGCGGAAGTGAGGCCGGTGATCGGCATCTTCTGCGCCAGGCCCCCCAGTTTTTCCATCTCCTGAGTGCCGGTTTGTTCTTCAACCGCCGCCACATTGGCAAAGAGGGTCGCCTTGAAAAGCGTGTGGTTGAAGAAATGGAAGAGCGCGGCAAAAATACCGAGGACCGTCCCCGAGCCCAAAGCGATGACAATATAACCCATTTGGCTGATGCTTGAATAAGCCAGTAGCCTTTTCAGCTCCTTCTGTCCCAGCGCCGCCAGCGCACCGATCACGATCGACGCCGCCCCTACAGTCAGCATGATATTTTGCAACGGCTCAAGCCCGCCAAAGATTACCATGAGGCGGATCAAGGCATAAATCCCCGACGCTTTGGTCACGATCCCGGCCAGCCAAACCGAAACTGCAGTCGGCGCCGAGGAATAAGCATCGGGAAGCCAGCCGTGGAACGGGACCATCCCCCCTTTAATGAATAAACCGCAGAGAAAAAGGAGGAGCGCAGTATAAGCTAATGGGTCAGAGATCACCGCCATTTTAACATCGAGGAAAGAGGTCCCTCCGCCTATCAGGATAAAGAGCGAAACCGCCGCCAGCATCAAGACGGTCGCCACGACCGACATGATCAGGTATTTAAATGCCCCTTCGAAAGCCGCTTGCTCCCGGTTTAGCATGATCAAAATAAAAGTGGCCAGCGCGGTCACTTCGATAAAAATATAAAGGGTAAAGATATCGGTCACCATGGCGATCCCGTTGATGCCGATCAGGGAAACGAGGAGGAGGCCGACAAAATTAAAGCGGTCCCGCTTATTTTTTAGCGTCGCCCTGGCGACCAGCAGCGCGGTCGCCCCGGCCAGTGCTGAGGCCATGACCAGAACGTGTCCCATTTTATAAAGCTGGAGGTTAAAACCGAAGACCGATTCAAGTTGGCTCGTCAAAATCGTGCCCCAATAACCGAATTGGGAGGCCACCACCGCCCCCGCCTGGAAGACCAGGACGGCCAGGCCGAGCCAGAAAGCAGGCTCCGTTCGCTTCTCTCTCGGGAAAAGATTGATCAGGATCAGGATCGCGAACGGTATAAATAATAATAAGTATGTCATCGTTTATCTCCAGGCCATCACGAGCACGGCGATCGAGCCAACAAGCGACCAGATCACGTAGGTCGAAATATTCCCGCTGTGCGCCCATTTGATCAAGGACGTAAATAACAAAACAATCCGGACGGTAAAAACCTCGTAAAACCAGTCAACGAACCGGTCGATCCCGTATAAAATTCTGGCCGCCACATTAGCGAGCTTCATTCCAATCTCATAAGGATCGAAGATCTTTTTCTCCGCCCGGTCATAAAGGCTGTGCATCACCGGCGCGTAATGGATATGGTCGGCGGCGCCGATCGCCTTGCCGCTCTTTTTAACTCCGTAGAGATGGTTCAGAACCGCTCCGGCCAAAACAATTAACGTCATTAAAACCAGGAACATATTAGCCGGCAGGCCGGAAAACTTATGGCCTTCCAGAGCGTGGCTCCCCAGTATCGGAGCAATGATCCGGTCGATCGGCAGCGTATTATAAACACCAAAGATGATGCAGGCCGCCGCGATAACGACCATCGGCAGGAGCATCGGCCACGGCGCTTCTTTTGACTTAGTATCTGATCTGCCCAGGAAAGCCGCGTGACCTAACTTCAAAAATGATGCCGCGGTAAAGAAGGAGCCGGCGACCGCCACGGCATAAAAGATCCACCCTCTCTCCAAAGCGCCGTCATAAACGAGTTCTTTGGAGAAAAATCCGTTGAACGGCGGAACGCCGGAGATTGAGAGCGCCGCCACGACAAAACAGGCGAACGTGACCGGCATCTGCCAGGCGAGGCCGCCAAGCTTAGTGAGATCTGTAGTCCCCGCCTCTTTTTCGACCGCGCCGCCGGTCAGGAATAAGCAAGATTTATAGAGCGCGTTGTTGATCATGTGGAACAGCCCGCCGATAATCCCGACCGGCAAGGCGGTCCCGATCCCGAGGACCATGTAGCCAACCTGGCTGATCGCGTGGTAAGAGAGGAGCTTCTTGAAATCTTTCTGGATCAGCGCCATCAAGACGGCAAAGATTATCGTCACCGCGCCGACGATCATTAAAAGCAAGCTCGCCCACGACGCCGGCTCAATTTTAAAAAGCTCAAGCGATACCCTGGTCAGGAAGTAAATGCCGATCAGTTTTTCCAGCGCGCCGGGGATCAGCGCCATGAACGGGAGCGGCGCGTCACTGGCGGCATCGGGGATCCAGGTGTGGAACGGCATGGCTCCCGCCTTGGCTAAGGCTCCGATCATCAGCATTATAAAAGCAAAGCCGCCTAGTCCCGCGGTCGAGACAGAAATCGCCGACATAGTGAACGTCCCGGCGAGCTGCCCGGTCAAAGCGATGCCGACCATCATACAGAGGTCAGTAATACCGATAATAATGAAAGCTTTGATCGCCGTCTTATAAGATTCGCGGCCGCCGACCATGATCATCCCGAACATCGTCAAGAGAAGCGATTCCCAGAAAAAGAGGAGAAGGATCAGGTTATTCGCCAGAACGGCGCCAATGGCAAAAAAACAATTTAAAAAGAAATAGACCAGAAACTGGCCGCTTGCCCTGTTCCCCTTCATAAAGATCAGGGCGTAAAGCCCGATCAGAAGAGTAAAGATGGCGATCGAGCTGGCGATAAAAATGCTGAACTGGTCAAACCGGAATGAAAATTCAAGTATCATTTAAGCAGTCCTACCATTTGATAGCCGGCTGTCTTGAGAAAACCGATCGGATAATTGGCCAGCAGTCCACCAGCCAGCGAAAGGATGGCCAGCAGCGCGACGCAAGCAACCATCATTTTGGACCCTTCACGGCTCGGATACCCTTTAGACTCGCCTAAAAATATGAGGGTAAACGCCCGGAACAAATACAAGATCGTCATAAAAGCGCCGACGATGAAAACTAAAGTGAGCCAGATCTCCCCGCTCTTGATGCCGCCGGAGATCACCATGAATTTACTAAAAAATCCGCCGAGCGGCGGGATCCCCATGACCGAAAAAGCGCAGAAGAGGAAAGCCATCGCCGTCACCGGCATCGTCCTGATCAGCCCGCCCATCCGAGTGATATCTTTCGTTTTGGCATTCTGCTCGATAATCCCGGCACAGAGGAAAAGCCCCCCTTTTGCCAACCCGTGCATCAGTATATATAGTAGGCCGCCAACAGCACCAACCATGTTCCCAGCGGCTAAACCGAGGAAAATGAAGCCGATCTGGCTGATCGTCGAATAAGCGACCAGCCGCTTGATATCGGTCTCGACCAGCGCCGCGCCAGCCGCGACCAGCGCCGAAGCGCCGGCGATCATCATCACCGTGGCGTGCCAGGAGCTACTGATCATAAAGGTCATCAGGAAGAGCCGGGCAAAGACATAAACACCGATCTTGACCAGGACTGCCGCGTGAAGCAAGGCGGTAACAGGGGACGGAGCGACACCGGCATCGGGGAGCCAGGTTTGGAACGGGAGGGTCGCCGATTTTGAGAGTATCCCGAAAAGGATCAAGGCGACGATAATATCGGGCAGGACCTGCCCTCTCATAATTATTAAATTGAACGTCCCGGTTTGCTGGAAGATCGCGACAAAACCGATCAGCATGACCAGCGCGCCAAAAACAGTTACTAAGAACGCTTTATCAGCCTTGAGCACATCCCGTTGGCCGCGGTAAAACCCGATCAGCCGCCAGCAGGCGATCGCCGTGATCTCCCAGAAAAGGAACAAATAAATCAAATTAGCGGAATAGACCAGTCCCATCATGGCGCCAAGGAAGAGGACGACCATCAAATAGTATTCGTTTTGGTTATCGTAATGGCTGATGTAGTCGAATGAATAAAGGACGATGATCGCCCCGATGAACGAAGAGACCACTGCCATAAAAACAGCCAGTGTATCGGCGTAAAAGGTCAGGCTAAGGCTAAGCGGCAAAGCAAAAGAAAAGATGATATTCTTCCCCCCCATGACCGAAGGGATAAAGGAGAGCGAGCAGAGGCAGGAAAGCGCGACCAGGGCTAAAGCGGTATTATTCCGCAATCCCTGCGAGACCCTTCCCAGCAAAGGGAGGATTAGCGCCCCGAAAATCGGCGCGAAGATCGCGGCTAGTAGTAATGCCTCTTTATTCATCATGCTGCCAACATAATTAACCCCACCCTAAACAGGTGGGGCTTTTATATTTTTAGTATATAACGATTGCCGAATTTTTTCAAGTTTAGAAATTATACGTCAGTTTGACCTGCGCCATCTTGCTCCGGCCAAAACCGTTCGGGTCCCAGACGGCTGGCGGGACGAATTCCGAATCGTCCGGCCCGCCCAGGACCATCGCTTCCAAATTCAGGTCCCAGTTCTGGGCGATATTGCGCGAATAGACCGGGTAAAACATCCAGCTCTGGTCGTTGAGATTGGCCAGTACCGATGTCTTAAAAGTGGTTATCTCATTAATGATGGCGGTCGTGCCGATGTAGAGATAATCGGCCGCCAGCTGGTCGAGCGTGCCAATAGAAAGTGCCGCCCAGTCGTAATCAGCCTTATTTTTCGCCCCCCGGCCATTAAAGTAATATTCAATGTTCAAACCGAGCCCATTGTCAAAAGTATATTCCAACCCCCAAACCGACTGGATAAAGGCGCCCCCTTCGGCTGTTGTTTTCAGGGCAAGCTCGCAATGGACCCCGACATCTTTGATAATATCGCCGCCGACATCAAGTCCGAACTGGTGGCCGAGCGTCCCCTGGTCGACATAGCTGGCGGCCAGATCGAACAGGCCAACGGTATTTTTAACCCTTAGCCCTTTGGCTGTCTGCTCCCACGGCTTATCCCCTACTATATAAGCATCGAGGCCGCCCGCTTCGCCGAGCGGCGCTTCGACCCTGACCGCAGTGACATTGGTCGTATCTTCTTCCCGGACGGCAAAGGCCAGGACGAATGGATTAAAAATATCGGTCGGGTTCCAAATGTAACCGCTCCCCCAGGCGATCCTTTGCTTGCCGAGCGTCAGGTTCGCCGCGTTCGAATAAAGTTTAAAATAAGCCCGATCAAACTTCAGCTGGTCGAGGTCGTTAGCGCTGGCCAGCGGCATCGCTTCCGAGGCTGCCAGCAAATAGTAGCGCGGCTCAACATGGAGCATGAATTTATCCGTAAAGTAATGGTCGGCTTTGATCCGCAGCTTGTTGAAGTCGGCAATCCCCGGCGTCCCCTCTTTTTTCACCAGACCTATTAGATCGTTCTCATAATAACCGCTGAACTCAAGCGCCTGAGCGCTTGAAATAACAAATAACCCAAAACCAAAAACAGTAAAATAACTTATAACCAAAAACAAAAAAACCAAAAACAGCTTTGAATTTGATTGTTGGAATTTTACGGTTATTTGTTTGTTTTTAGTTTCTGGTTGGAGGTTCATTTAGTGAGGTTGCCTTGCGTGAATACTTTGGGGTCGACTGCAACATCAAATTCGATCTTCGTCGTGAACATCTCGGTTTGCGAATTGGCGCGCAGGAGATTGCGCATCGTCATGTAAAGCGGGTAATGCCGGGCGCCAAACTTCCGGACATCGCCCATCGTCATCTCCTTCAGTTTTTTACCAGACATGGCATAAAGGTCTTCTCTGGCCGGGACAAAGAGCTCCTTATCGACATAGACAACGCGGCGGTAGTAAGTCACATCCTTGACCTTGGCGGTCAAGTCGACAACGTAGCAGCGCCGCTGCTTGGCAACCAGTTCCCCCGCTTCGCGGAAAGTCAGCGGCACAACCTCTTCTGAAATCAGTGTCGCTGTATATTTTTCCAGCAGCTTACTGCTCTCGAGCGCGTCTTCGTAGCTAAAATCGGAACCCATCAACGATTGGCGGAGCATCGCACCGGAAATTTTTATAATCTTATCGACCGACGGCAGGTACATCCACATATTATCCTTGATCTTGAGGTATTTGACCCCCTTGTCGCGCGGCGGCGTCAGGAATTCGGCATAGCCGGTATCGGTCCCCCGATCATAGCCGATCATCGTTTTTTCCCTAATCTCCTGGTCAACGTGAATCACCATCTTCGCTTCCGTCCGCGCCGTCTTAAAGGTCATGTTGGCGTCCACTTTCTTGATAATTTCCTCGCCGGTGATCGCCCAGGCAGCGCGGGCAACATCCAACCTCAAACTTCCGACCTCAAAACAAATCAAAAATGCCAAAATCCAAACAACCCTCACCCACTGGCACCTGACCATCCCCCCTCTCCCAGAGGGAGAGGGTTTGGAATTTGGAATTTGGAACTTGGAATTTGTTTCGGATTTAGTATTTAGTATTTCGATTTTATATTTCATGTAGCGCCTCCGTTGGTTCCATTTTTGCTGCCCGCATGGCGGGAAAAACCGCCGCCAACATCGAACAGATCATCCCGATCAAAGAACTGACCCAGATATATCTCCAGCTAAAATCACTGTAATAAACATTGAAGGTCGGAAAATCCATATTCTCGACAGTTTTAGTAAAATCCAGCCCGTGAGTGCTCAGGTAATAGCTCGCGCCGGCGCCCACGACCGCGCCGATCAGACTGGCCAAGGCCCCCAGCACCAGAGCTTCAAATAATACCATAATAACCAACTGCCGGTTAGTCATTCCCAGCGCTTTCATCATCCCAATCTCCCTGGTCCGCTCAAGCACCGACATAAACATGGTATTTAAGATGGTAAAAGCGGAAAGCAGAACGATAATGATCAGGATAATAAGGTAAATATACCGGGCTACTTCCAGGAAGAAATAGATCGCCCCCTGTTCCTGCCAGGCGGTGGCCCGGTAACCTGGGCCGAGCACGGTTGAAATCTGTCGGGCGACCCGGCGGGCAGCCTCAGCTTTATTGGTCATGATAAAGATCTCGCTGGCGCTCCCTTCAAGATCGAGCAGATATTGCGCGCTCTCGATCGGAATGAGAAAAACCTTGCGGTCGATGGTCGGCGAATCAAAGTCATAGATACCGACAACTTTAAAGTTCTTGGCGCTCATTGAGCCGTAAGCGGTCTGCGTTACGACCGTTAAGGTGTCGCCCTCTTTTAACTTGAGGTCCCGCGCCATGTTCACTCCGATATTGACTTCATCGCTGCCGGAGCGGATCGCCCGGCCCTGCACAATCTTTTTGGAAAGCTCAAGGATCGACTCCTCTGCCGCCGGCTCGATCCCGATACCCAGAGTCTGCTTGGTAGACCCGGCATAATCCAAAAGGACTCCGAATTTGAGCCGGCCGGCAACCGTCTTGACTCCGGGAACGGCCGCGATCTTGTTTTTGACCGTTAAGTAGTCGGCGATCGAATACTGCAGGGGGGACAGCCGCTCTTGCTTGGCGAATTCCTCCGTCATGACCCGGACGTGCCCGCTCTGGAAGCGGATGAAAGCGATCATCATATCGTTGATCGAGCCCTCGATAAAAGACCAGGCAACGATCAGCATCGCCACCGAGAACATGATCGATAGGCCGGTCAGCACCGACCTTTTGGTGTTGCGGAAGACGTTCTTGGCCGCCAGTTTTATTATGAACATGGTTAGTTATTTCCTCAAGGCTTCCGTCGGCTGCATCCGGGAGGCGATGAAAGCCGGATAGATACTGGAGAGAGCGGAGACCACTATCCCGAAGAAGAAAGTTTGGATTATCAACTCGAGATTCCAGGCGCCGATAAAGATCACGCTGCGAAAACCGATGTTCCCAAATGATTTCATCCAGGGCGAGAGGTCAAAACCGACTCTGGAGGTCCAGCCGGCCATCAGCAAAAACCCCAGCAAGCAGCCGATGGCGCTGCCTAACAGTCCGATCATTGTCCCTTCAAAGATGAACAACCCCACGATCTGCCGGTGTTTCATCCCCATGGCCGAGAGCATTCCGATTTCCCGTGTCCGTTCAAAAGCGGCGATCAGGATGGTGTTACTGATCCCGACCAGCGCGATAATGATCATGCAGGCAAAGAGGATATTCTTCGTCATGGCGTGCTCCTCGGAATGGGAAATGACGTCTTCCGCCACTTCCTTCCAGTCCCAGAGTTCAAGCTGGGGGAAACGGCCGGCGTATTTTTTCTTGAACGCCTCGATCTGTTTGATGTCTTGCAAGCGAATATCGATTTCGGTCACTCCCTGCCCCAGGTCCAGCGCTCTTTGGGCCAAGCCTAGAGGGACAAGGACCGAATTGACATCGATGGCATAATCGTCGCTCCTAATAATACCTTTAACCTGAAGGTCCAAAGCCTGGAAGGTCGAATATTTGGTGCGGCAGAGAAGGGTCAAAGTGTCACCGACCCCGGCTTGAAAATCCTTCGCCACCTCGACTCCCGGCACCATCGCCTCTTCAGAACCGATCAAGTATTCACCCTGACTGACCGATTGTTTCATGGTGAAGACAGTTTCGTCCTCTGTTGGCTCGACCGCCAACCCCACCACCGGAAGCTGATAAATCCCGTTCGATAATGTCGCCCGGAAAGATATCCGGGGCGCAGCCGACTTGACCAGAGGATCGGCTTTTAAGACAGCCAGCACCGGCGCCGGATCAAAAGCTTTCTCGATCGGAAGGTTATCAATATCTTCCTTGTAACCCTGGGGGTAAAATTTGAGATGGGCAGTCTCATAATTGATCAGCTTGTCAAAGGTTGTCAGATCCAAGCCGCTGAAATATGAATCAAAAACGATCAGCAATACAATGGCCACAGCCAGCGACGACAAAGTTAACATTGTCCGCCGGAAATTCCGGAAAATATTCCTAAATGCCAGCTTGAGTAACATCCGATTCGATCTGCCCGTCGCGGATATGGATCAGCCGCCGGGCATGCTCCATCACTTTGGGGTCGTGGGTGGAAAAGATGAACGTTGTGCCGAGGTTCTTGTTCATCGCCTGCATCAGGTCGAGAATCTCATGGCCTGTCTTGGTATCGATATTGGCGGTCGGCTCATCCGCCAGCACATAATCGGGGTTCTTGACCAATGCCCTGGCGATCGCCACCCGCTGCTGCTGGCCGCCGCTCATCTCGCTCGGCAAGCGGTTCGCTAAGTTGGCGATCCCGACCGCCGCCAGCATCTCCATCACTTTTTTCTTCCTGGCGCCCGGGCCGTCTTTCTTCAAAAGGATCAAGGGGAATTCGACGTTCTCAAAAGCGGTCAAGACCGGGATCAGGTTGAAGCTCTGGAAGATAAAGCCGATATGTTCGTTCCGGACATCGGCGAGCTGGTCCGGTTTGAGAGTGATGATATCGTGCTCTTCGATGAAGACTTTGCCACCGGTTGGTTTATCGAGACAACCAAAAAGGTTGAGCATCGTCGTCTTGCCGGAACCGGACGGTCCGGCCAGCGCCGCAAAATCCCCTTTTTCGATCGACAGCGTGATCCCCCGGAGCGCGGGGACATCGACCTTCCCTACCTTATAATCCTTAGTCGCGTTCTCCATCTTTACTACTGCCATATCATGCCTCCTAATTTTTGACTATTATAGGCCGGGGCGGAACTCTGTCAAGCCGCTTTCATCGCTTCGGTCGGTTCCATCTTGGCCGCCCGCCGGGCGGGAAAAACCGACGCCAGGACGGAAAAGATTATCCCCATCACAAACCCGGTCCCGATCGTCAGCCAGCTGAACTGGCCCTTATAAATATAACCGAGCGGGATCTCGATATCCCTGATCTGCTGGAAAGCGGCGGTATAATCGATCCCGACCGTGCTGACATAATAAGCGAGCAGCGTCCCGCCGATCGCGCCGATAAAGCTCGCCAGGACACCAAGGATCAGCGCTTCCAATATGATCAGGCGCCCCAGCGCCCCTTCTCTCATGCCGAGCGCTTTCATCATCCCGATCTCCCGCGTCCGCTCCATCACCGCCATGAACATGGTGTTTAATATGGTAAAGCTGGCCAGGATCAGGATGAAGGCGTAGATCACGCCGTAAATATACCTGACGATCGCCATCATAAAATAAAGGAAACCATTTGCTTGCCACGGCACAGCGGTCAGCCCGGAGGGGAGTTTTTTATTAAGCTCAGCGGCCACTTCTTCCGCTTTGTCCGAATCCTTGATCAGGAGAAAGATCTCGGTCACGCGGTTATCAAGATCAAGCAGCTGCTGGGCCTGGCCGAGCGGCAGGAAAAAAGTCCGGTTATCGACCGAAGCGACCCCGAGGCTGAAGATGCCGTCAACTTTCAAATTGAGGCCGGAGAGCGAGCCATGCGCCGTTTGCGTGATGACCGTCAAGGTGTCGCCGGCTTTTAAGCCGAGGTCTTTGGCCAATCCCAGGCCGACGACCGTTTCGCTCGTCCCGGCAGTGAACATGCGGCCGGCCACCATTTTATCCTGCAGGTCGAGGACGGAGCGCTCTCTGGCCGGGTCGATACCGATCCCGAGGACCGGCTTATTTTTCCCCCTGATATCCATCAGGACGCCGAACTTGATCCGGCTGGTTACCAGCGTCACATTCGGGTCCTCTTCCAGCTTTTTCATCACCTGCTGGTAATCGTAAACCGTGGCGCTGAGCGGCAGCATCGACTCCCGTTTCAGGTAGTCCATGTTCATGACCCGGATATGCCCGACCGAATTGGTGACATAACTGTTAAATAAATTGTCGATTATTCCGGAAACGAACGTCCAGAGGAAGATCACCATCATCACCGCGAACGCGATCGACAGCCCGGTCAGGAACGACCGGCGCTTGTTCCTTAATACGTTTCTGAGTGCCAATCTAAACATTATTTTCTCAACGCCTCGCTCGGTTCCATTCTTGACGCCACCTTGGCCGGATAAATGCTGGTCAGTGCCGAGACCACAATGCCAAAGATAAAAGCGACCGGGAACATGATCCAGTGCCACTGGCCGTAGAAATGGCCGGTCGTCCGGTAGCCGATCGGCCCCATCTGGCGCATGTACGGCGTAAAGTCGATTCCGTAAGGAACCATCCAGAAACCGACCAGGATCGCTCCCAAAACACAGCCGACAATACTGCCAAGCAGGCCGATCATCGTCCCTTCAAGAACGAATAATTTAATAATATCGCCCCGCCTCATCCCCATCGCCCCCATCGTCCCGATCTCCTTGACCCGCTCGAACGCCGCCATCAGGATGGTGTTGGTAATGCCGATCAGGGAGATCAGCACGATCACAAAGAAAACAGTGAAAGTCCCGGAGTATTTCGCCTTCGAAATGGCCAGGACATCCTCGGCCATCTCCTTCCAAGTGGCGATCTCCAGCCCGGGGAGCTCTTTGGCAATCTTCTTCTTAAAAGAATCAACTTCATTTATATCTTTCAGCTTGATGTCGATCTCGGTCACCCCTTGGTTCAGGTCGAGCGAGCTCTGCCCGACATCCAGCGGGATGACGACCGAATACCAGTCGATCTGCGGGTCCTCGGTCTGCAGGACCCCTTTGATCCGCAAGTCGAGCGCCTGGTAAGTGTCGTATTTTGTCCGGGCGAGGACGGTGAGGTAATCGCCGACGCCGACGCCAAAATCGTCGGCCAGTTTCTGGCCGACCAGCATCGCTTCTTCAGAGCTAATGAGAAATTCGCCCTGGGCCAAACCCTGTTTAAGACGAAAGACCGATTCATCATCGGCCGGATTGACGGCAATTCCGATCGCCGGAACCTGATCGACCCCATCAGAAAGCATGATCCGGAAATTGACCCGCGAAGTGATACCGGCCACCGCCGGATCCCGGTTGACCTCATTGATCACTTTACCGGGCACGGCGATCAGTTTATCTAGAGGAAGATTGTCTTTATCCTGCTGGTAACCGCGCTGGAAGATCTTAACATGTCCCGTCTCATAATCGATGATCTTGGCGAATGATTGGGCGTCGATCCCGGAGAGCATCGAATCGGCCAGCAGCATCAGGGCCAGCCCGACCGCGATGGCAATGAAGGTAAAAAAAGTGCGCCGGAAATTACGGAAGATATTCCTGAAAGCGAGCTTTAAAAGCATTCTGGGGTTATTTTAGGGCTTTCAACCGATTAAAACAAGGGGAAATACCAGTGACAGCTAAAGGATGAAATGTTAAAATAGTCCTAATTCGGGAGGTACAAAATGAAAACTAAAATTATCGCTTCGTTCCTTCTGCTGGCCCTGACAACCGCCGTCCTGGCCGAAAGTGCTCCGCTCACCGCCACCGACCGGGTCAAGAACATGGCCAATGAAGAGGCTGCCTGGCGCTATGCGACCGGCGGCATTAAGCTAATCGCCGGCGGGTTGGTCACTGCGTTCGGTTACACGTTGTTCAGTTTTCGCGATAACGTGATCGGCGCGATGGTCTTAATCCCGGTCGGGGCGACCTTCATGATTCCCGGCCTGGTCATTTTTGGCTGGGGCGCCTATGACCTCCTCTTCGGTTCGCGGGAATATGAGAACCAATATGATAAATTAAAACTAGCCAGCGATACTAACCGAGAGGATCAAGCTGTTACCTATCTCAAGGAAAAATCGACCCAGGATAGACAGAGCCGCCAGCCAAGCTTTTGGAATGCTTTCGGACTTTTTTCGATGTTCGAAACACCGGCGGAAAGAGAATACAAAGCGTATCTACAAGAACAACCTGCTAAATAAAAGAAAACGCTTGCTCTATTCGGTCAGGCCATCAGAGGTTCTTAGCCAGCCAGTTAAATATCCTCTCGTTGGAGATCATCGCCGCCCCCATCTGGCAATGTTCCTCCGCTCCCTCGTCGCGGGTGAAGAGAAGATATTCTTTGGGACAGCGGAGCGCGTCATACAATCGTTTTGACTGGCCCGGAAGGTCCTGGTCACCCTCTGAATCAACGACCAGCATTTTACATTTGATTTGCGGCGCAACCTTTTTCAGGTTATAGGGCCGGGTCGCTTTAATAAAGGCTGTCGGCGTCTCAACCCCAAAGACCCACATCCCGTTGCTAATTTCCCAGCGGAGACCAGGGTTAACTTTCATCCGCTCGTAAATATCGGCATCCATTACTTTGGCGGCCTGTGTGTCGTCCAGTATCGCTTCAAAATTTTTCGGGCCGTGTTTGACCATATTCTCGTGGAAGTCATAAACTCCGCCGTTGGCGATGCAGGCCTTGATCCGGGGCTCAAAAGCAACCGCCCGGGGGGCAAGATAACCGCCAAAACTGATCCCCATCAGCGCGATCCGTTCCGGATCGACTTCTGTCTGCTCGACCGCAAAGTCAACCACCGGCGCGACCACTTTTTCCCAGTCAAAACGAAAAGGTATTCCCTGCTCGCGGATGACCGCTCCCTGCCCCGGCCCTTCGAAAATCAAAATGTTGTAGCCACGCTTTAGGGCAGCAAAGCCGACC
>JAQVPA010000083.1 GCA_028702315.1 Candidatus Margulisiibacteriota bacterium | reverse complement strand
GACAGAATGCTCGGCAGGACCTGGACCATAAAGACCGGCTGGTTTTCCACCAGGACTTTGCCGTTGCGGTCATAAATGACGCCGCGCGCCGCCGGCGCGAGGATCGTCTTGGCGGTGTTATCTTCGGCTATCTGCCGGTACCGACCCCCTTCAACAACCTGAAGCTGGAAAAGCCGGATCAAAAGAAGGGCGAAAACTAAAGCGGCCGCGATAAATAAGGCTGATTTTTTATCTCTCATCATTGTTCAATCCTTTGATCAGCGGGAAAATAACCGGCAAAGCGAGTAAATTATATATAGTGCCAACCGCTATTCTAACGATAAAATACGACCAACTTACCTGTTGGCCAAAAAAGCAGGCGAGCGCTAACCATTCCCCGATAATTATTATCGGAGCCGCTACTGCCACCGCAATTACCGCCAGGCTGTATTCGCTACCATTAAAATCTTCTTTAAAATAATTGACCGCGCCGCTGACCAAAGTTTTAATGATCACGTTCAAGTACAGCCCGGAAGCCAGCAGGTCCTGGACAAAACCGGCGCCGGCGGAAAATAAGACCGAATTCGTCCTCTCCTGCAGAACGGAAATAACAATGACCGAAACCAGGAAAAGGTCGGGCACGATCCCCAGGAAGGCGAATTTGGGCAGGATAACGGCCTGGAAGACCGCCACAATCAAAATGTAGATCAGGTACTTGATAAACCTCATGGCTAAAGTAGGATAAAGACTTCTTCCAACCGGGAAAGGTTGGCCGCCGGCCGGACCGTTATTTTGTAAAAAAGGTCACTTTCCTTTTTCTCTGAACTGGTCACTGTACCGATTGGGATACCCGGCGGGAAGAGCCCGGAAGTTGAGGAAGTAACGATCAGGTCACCGGCGCTGATCTCCGCTCCTGTACCGACATAATTCATGGCTAATCGGTCAAAACTATAACCACTGACAACACCTTGATCACGGCTCCTCTGGCTCGCCGCCGCGACCGCGCTCAGCGGATCAACAATTAATTGGACTTTGGAACTTAAGGAGGAAACTTCGACCACCCGGCCGACCAAACCCGAGACGGCCACTACCGGCAAATCAACCCTGACCCCTTGCAAGGAACCCTTGTTCACTTCGATCAGCGAGAGCCACGATCCGCCGCTCCGGCCAATCACTTTAGCCGCCATCATACTACTGCCATACCTTGACCGCGCTTTAAAGCCGAGCGCTTCACTTAACCGTTTATTCTCAGCCGCTAATTCATCCTTGACCGCGAGCTTGATCAGGGCGGCATTATATTTATCTTTCAAAATAGCGTGGTCGGAAGATAAGTTGCGCAGGTGGATGATATTGGCCGGCACTCCGGTCGTCCAGCCCCAAACCCCGGCCGCCACGTACTGGAAAGGATAAACGGCTGAAGTTAAAAGGAAACGGACACCAAAGAGATTGGCATAGGCCGAATACGAGAAGAAAAGCGCAATGGCAACCAGCAAAATGACTAGGGAAAAATCTTTTTTCTTTCTAAATGGTTCGTATCTCGTCACTGGTTGCTTTTGGGCATGATCAGCACTTTCTTTAAAGTATCGATCTCTTCTAAAATCTTGCCGGTGCCGTAAGCGACGCAAGAGACTGGATCGTCAACCACATAGACCGACATGTCTGTTTCCTGGGCCAGATACTTATCGAGGCCGCGCAAGAGCGAACCGCCACCCGCCATCACGATACCGCGGTCCATGATGTCGGCCGCGAGCTCCGGCGGAGTCTTTTCCAGCGTCATCCTGACGGCGTCAACTACGGTCGCCACCGGTTCAGCCAAGGCATCCCTGACTTCGGACGAGGTTAAAGTTAAAGTTTTCGGCAAACCGGTTACCAGGTCGCGACCTCGAACTTCGATCGTCTTTTCTTCCGGTAGAGGGTACGCCGAGCCGATATCGATCTTGATCTGTTCCGCGGTCCTCTCCCCGATCAGGAGATTGTAGTTTTTACGGCAGTGGGCCACGATCGCTTCGTCCATTTCGTCGCCGGCAACCCGGATCGACTTGGAGACAACAATTCCGCCTAAAGCGAGGACAGCGACTTCGGTCGTACCACCGCCAATGTCAACGATCATGCTCCCCTGCGCTTCGGAAACCGGCAGGTTGGCGCCGATCGCCGCCGCCATCGGCTCTTCGACCAGATAAGCTTCCCTGGCGCCGGCGTGCATCGCCGCGTCAAGGACGGCGCGTTTTTCGACACCGGTAATCCCAGAGGGGACGCCAACGACGATCCGCGGCCGGACAAAAGCTGAGCGGTTGTGGCTCTTGTTGATGAAATGCCGGAGCATCATTTCGGTAATTTCGAAATCGGCAATCACGCCGTCGCGCATCGGCCGGACCGCGACAATATTGGCCGGAGTCCGCCCCAACATGCTCTTGGCTTCGTTCCCGAATGCTAAGGCCTTGTTATTATCTTTATTGATCGCCACAACCGACGGTTCACACAGAATGATCCCCTCACCCCGGGCAAAAACCAGGGTCGTCGCGGTACCAAGGTCGATACCGAGATCGCGTGAAAATTGGCCAAAAACATAATCGTATAGAGACATTAGTTTAACCCCCTATTCAAAAATGACTCGCGGCTGGTAACCCTTGGCCGTTAAGCGCGCTGCCAGCGCGTCTGCTTCCGTTTTTTTCCTAAAAGCGCCGGCCTGGACACGATAGCCGCCGCTGACTTTCTTGATGTAAACATCAAATCCGTCACCCAAAACTTCTTCTCCCAGTTGGTTGGCCGTAATTTTATCCGCAATCCGGCCAACCTGGACTTTATAATATGTCCCGAGCCTCGCTGTCCGAACTGCTCTTGGCGCTGCCGTTTTGGGCGCCGGAGCCGGTTTAACCGGAACTTTCTTTTCTGCCCGCGGCAGCTTAGCTGTCTCTTTTGCCATCTCTTCCTGCAGTTTCTGCATCGCCTTGATCGAAGGGGGCGCTTCCGGGATCGGCGCGCTGATCGGTTTCAACTCCGGCTTTTTCGCCTGGAACAGTACTTTCTTCCCCAGGTAAAAACTGATCCGGAAACTGGCGATCACGATCGCGATCAAGATAATGAATAGCGCGAACGTCCTGGCCAAAGAAAAGACTCGGTTAGTTCTGGGCTTTAACTCGACTGGTTGTGACGGCACCCCACTCTCAGGCATACCAGTACCGGGGTTTTCTATTTCCATGATTTGCTAATTTTACTATGGCACGCACTAATGGTCAAGCAATTTAAGCGCGTCGGCCGCCAAATAGAGCGAGCCGGCAATCACCCGGTCCCTCTTTTTTGTCATCTTTAGAGCATCACGCAAAGGAATCGCTTTTTTGCCGGCAATTGAATTCCTGGCTTGGTGGTGGGATGAACGGGTGATGATTATTTCTCGAGCGACCGGCGTCAATTCCTCCAGCATTGCCGGCGAATCCTTGTCCTCCTGCGCTCCGATAACAAAACTAAATTTCTTGCCGGGGAATTTATTCTGTAAGGTTTCTATTAACACTTTGGTCCCGGCCGGATTGTGCGCGCCATCCACAATGGTCAGTGGTTTTTTAGTGACGATCTGGAATCTGGCCGGCCAGGAAACCTTTTTTAATCCCACTAGGATCTCGCTTTTTGAGGCTTTAATATTGGCTAATTTTATCGCCGCCAGGGCGCAGGCGGCGTTGAGCTGCTGGTGCGCGCCGATCAGGCCGGAAGGGAATTTCTCATCTTTAACATTAACCGCAACCAGTGTTGACCGGTTCTTCTCCGCAATGTGTTGTAAAACCTTAAGTACCGGCAACTTACTCTCGGCTGTTACCGCCGGAACGCGCGGCTTGATGATCGCCCCTTTCTCCACCGCAATTTTCGCCAGCGTATTACCGAGCACCGCGGTGTGTTCAAGTTCAACATTAGTAATGACTGAAACTAATGGAGTAATAACATTCGTCGCATCGAGCCGCCCTCCCATCCCCACTTCCACGACCGCATAATCAACTTTTTTCTTGGCGAAATACCAGAACGATAGAGCGGTGAGAACTTCGAAAACCGTTGGTGGTTGGGTTGATGGGTGGTTAGGTGGTTGGAAACCGCGACGTTTAGTCGCTGGTTTCCCAGCAACCTCTTGAATTAGCTGTATTCCTTCTAAAAATTCTTTATCAGAAATGTCTCGGCCATTGATTTTGATCCGCTCGTTATATTTGAAGAGATGCGGCGAAGTATAAAGACCAACTTTGTAACCGGCTTCTTTTAAAATAGAAGCGATCATGGCGCAGGTCGACCCCTTACCATTCGTCCCGGCCACGTGGATAGACTTGAATTTTAGGTGGGGATTATCTAATTGCTCAAGCAGATAATTGATCCGGTCCAAACCGAGATTAATACCGAATTTTTCGAGAGACTCGAGATACTTCACACCAATAACCGATAAAGGAACTCAATGATCGCCATCAGGATCGGCTGGCCAATCATGATGATCACGATGAGGATCATAAAGCTGTATTGCTGCATCCGGTAAAATGTCTCCATTTGATAAGGAGATAGAAAATATTCCAGAATATGTGAGCCGTCGAGCGGCGGGATCGGAATCAGATTAAAGACGCCAAGCGCCAGGTTGATCCAGATCGCGTAACTAATGACCTGAACAACCAGGTTGCTGGTCGTTAGCGGCAGATTGCGAAAAATGATCGCCAGAACCCAGGCAAAAAGAAAATTCGAGCCGGGGCCCGCTAAGCTGACCAATAAGTTCCCTTGCCGCGGATTCCGGAAATTGTAGGGGTTAATCGGCACCGGCTTGGCCCAACCGAAACGGACCAGGATCAGCATCAGGAAGCCGATCGGATCGATGTGAGCAATGGGATTTAAAGTTAACCGCCCGGCCAGCCGCGGCGTCGGATCCCCCAACCTATCCGCCACCAGCGCATGCGCGAACTCGTGCACCGTTATTACGATCAACAGTATCGGCAAACTTATTATTAAAAATGATAGATCAAACATTATCTTCTTCTGCCTTCTTCTGCCTTCATGGGCCTTCACAGGCCCTTAGGCCCTAGGGTGAGCCTTTAAATACATCTTCTTCAGCCTCTCCCTCGACACCGACGTGTAGATCTGG
>JAQVPA010000025.1 GCA_028702315.1 Candidatus Margulisiibacteriota bacterium | reverse complement strand
GAAAGCGGCGCCGAAGTCGACCAATTGCCCCGCCGGTTGCCGCCGTTGAGAATAAAAAGCATGGTGAGCGAGAACCAAGTTGGTCTGCCGGATAATTTTTTCCCCTTGACGGGGGAGCTGATAGACTCGATAGCCGTGGCCGGGTGATTCCGGCGTGGGTTTCAACCACCCTTTTTTTAGCAGCTCTCCTTCCAAAGTTATTCTTTGGCCGAAAATCCGAAGGTTGAGCAGCGGGTTCGGATAATCGGCGGGAACAGTAACTGTCTCCGGGGCGGCGCTAATTTCCGCTTCGGCCAGATAGACCGGTGCTCCTTCGGGCGAGAAACAGCGGATTAATGAACTGTTGTTGTTCCCGCCGCTTAATCGGACAATCCGTTCCCGCTCAACTTCTTCGTTAAGAGTGATCGCGATCAGATCGTGCAGAAATAAAGCGGGGTTGTCAGCCAGTATTTTACTGCCGGTGGGAGAAGCCTGCGGGTTCAGGCGGGAAGCTTGCTTGATGATAGTCAGCGGCTCCTTTGCCTTTCCGGCCGTTAGGGGTTGAATGCGTGAGTTCACGTTCCCGATGCCCATATGTTTATATCGTCCAATAGTGTAGAAAATTGCAGGCAATAATGTTAAGATGTTTTGTCATGCCTGAACTCCCCGAAGTCGAAACAGTAAGGCGCGGTCTTGCCAAAACCATTGTCGGCAAGACGATTGCCGGCTTTACTTGCGACACCAAGAAAATGATGAATCGGCCTCTCTCTTTTTACCAAAAAACGCTTAAAGGTTTAAAAGTCCTTGCGCTGGACCGCCGGGCCAAGATGATCATTATCCGGCTGTCAAAAGAGTGGAACATCCTGGTCCATTTGAAAATGACCGGCCAGCTGGTCTATTGCGGCGATCACCAGAGCGTTGTTGGGGGCCATCCGATTAAAGAGGGATTCGAAAAGGACCCAAATAGGTTTACCCACGCGACGTTCACTTTCACCGATAAGAGCCACCTCTTTTTTAACGATGTTCGCAAGTTTGGCTGGTTGCGCCTGTTTCGTGGTGATGAATTGATAAAAGTCCTTGACCATGACCTGGGGCCGGAGCCATTGGAGGAAAACTACACGCTAGAATTATTTCAGAATGCACTAAAAAGGCGCCCGAATAACCGGATCAAGCAGTTCCTGATGGATAATAAGAATGTTGTTGGCATCGGCAATATTTACTCGGACGAGATCTGTTACTTTGCCCGCGTCCGGCCCGACCGAAGGGTTAAAGCTTTAAAAGAAAGTGAGATCAAGCTTTTGTTTAAAGGTATCAAGCATATTTTGGCTGAAGCGATCAAGTATGAGGGGACATCGATCAGCGATTATGTGAACGCGATGGGGGAGGCGGGGGCTTATACGAAAAAACTCAGGGTTTACGGCCGCTATGATGAAAAATGCTTTAAGTGTGGCGGGGTTGTCAAACGCCTCAAGATTGGCGGGCGGACGTCGTCGTTTTGCCCGCGGTGCCAGAAATAACTAATCAAGCTTTTGCCCTTTTAATAGTTTCTGATAAGTGTCGCCAAGCCCCTCAGCAACAAAGAGGTCCTTCCTATCGGCCGGCTGCTTGATCGTTAAGCTGATTTTTTTGTAGCAGGTGGTAAACAATTCGTTCTTTAATGTTGGGTCCTTAAGTGTTTTTGCTTTGTTTAGTATCTGGCGGAGATAAGGGGACGTGTTGCTGTTGCTCAAGCCGGCATTGGCCAGATTGGTGATCGCAGTTCCAAGGATGGCAGCGGCGGCGTCTTCATCATTTTTTGCATTGTTTTCCGTGTTTATGAAAACCGAGGCGGCTTCGATTAACGCCATTAGAATTTCCGGCTTGATAATTTGAAAGGAAGCTTTGGCTTTGATTTGGTCATATTTTAAAGTATTGAAAATAGCAGACAAACAAGCGGTTCTGGCTGTTTTATTGTTCAGATTAGTGACCATGGGGAGAATTAATTCCAGAAACATTTTTTTCATGTTTTGCGAGGTGGCATTACTAAGCGGCAATTGCTCAATTATCGATTTTAAGAAAGGGGCCTTTTTGTATTCACTGGTCATTCCTTCCGCTTGATCAAGCAGCGCAAAGAAAGCGGCGTCGGCTTGAGCCGGGTTGGCTATTTTTGTGGCAGTATCAATCCCAGCACTTCCGACTGCGACCGATGAGGCGGTTCCGGCCTGAGCTAGGTAAACCTTTCCGTCAAATGATAACAACATTTTAAGTTCCTCTATATTGTTATCAGATGGATTAATGGAAAATTTCACCTAAAATTAACTTTGACGGGCCCACTCTTTTTGCCTAAGGCGTCTCCAATAAGCTATAATTACGGCATGCGACTAAAACCGTCCAAGATCGTCTGCGTCGGGCTCAATTACCGGGACCATGCTCGGGAGATGCAGCTGGAGACCCCGGCTTACCCGGTGATTTTTCTTAAGCCGCCCAGCGCGCTCATTTTTAATAATGATGCAATAATTTATCCGCCAATGACCAAAGAGCTCCATTATGAAGCGGAGCTGGCGATCGTGATCAAGGATCGGATCAAAAATATTAAAAAGGAAGAGGCGGTTAAACATATCCTGGGCTATACCTGCGGCAATGATATTACGGCGCGGGACCTCCAGCGGCTTGACGGCCAGTGGACCAGAGCCAAATCGTTCGATACTTTTTGCGCGCTCGGTCCAGAGATCGTTTCGGGTATCGATCCGGGCAATTTGGCGATCAAGTTGTATCTTAATGGGGCGCTTAAGCAGTCGTCTAATACTTCAAACCTGATCTTTGATCCAAATTACATTGTTTCTTTTATTTCCCAGGTCATGACCCTTGAGCCGGAAGATATAATATTGACCGGGACGCCGGCAGGGATCGGGCCGATGAAGGTTGGCGATACAGTCGAGGTGGAGATCGAAAAGATCGGGAAACTTACGAATAAGGTGGTTAAGCCGAAATGACAGTAATAAAAGGTTACGCTAGCCGGCCCCAGCCGAAATGGCCGCTATTATTGGCAATAGTATTTATTGCTCTGACCGGAATAGCAGTACTGGTCAGCCTGGTCCCGCCTAATCCGAACAAAGGGGCGGCGACTTCGTCTGCGACGGTTGAAGCGACGGCGATGACCGTCCCTTCTACTATTACTTTGCCGCCAGCAACTACCAGCACGACGCTTTTAATGACTACAACAACCAGGCCGAGGGTTATGGATATTAAATTGCCGACAGTTGCCGGCGGGATAAAGGTGGAAAAGATCTTTTTTTCCGGCTCGATCGGTGAATACAACCAGCCGGCCGGGGAATTGTTAGAAATAAACCTGAACGAAACCAGCAAGATATATTGTTTTACCAAAATATCCGCAGACAGTGTGCCGCAACTAGTTCGCCATGTTTGGGTCGCGCCCAGCGGCAAGATCTTTGCCACCGTTCCCCTGAACATCAGCAAGCCGGTAGTTGATACCTATAGTTATGTCAGTTTATACGGGGCGGAGCAAGGTGTTTGGGTGATTAGGGTGGAGGACGCCAGCGGCAAGCTCTTGGCGAAAAGCAATTTTACGGCAAAATAGATCAGCCTCTTAAATTAATAACGATGATCGTCCCTTCTTTAGGTTCGACCCCTTGATTTTCGGTTAAAATAATATGCGGGTCGACGTTGAATTTATTAGCGATCGTTTCGATTGTTTCCTCATTGTTCCTGATCCGATAAAAGTAGCATGGGACCTTGCCAGCGAGAGAATTGATGATTTCCATTTCACCCTGCCTTTCTGTTAGTCTTATCGTGCTTTAGTAGCTGGAACTTGCACCCTCACCCGCTAACGCAAGGCTGCCCCCCTCTCCCAAAGCTGCCTGTAAGCTGACGCAGGGAGAGGGGTTGGAAAAAACAGAAGGGAATTCCCCTCTCCCTCTGGGAGGGGGGGGAATGTTTCGTTTCAGCGGGTGAGGGCCATAATTCGGATTCTCTGATATACTTTTATCATGAAGAGAATACTAATCATTATATCGATGCTCTTGATCGGGGCATGTTATGCGTTGCCCCCAAAAGTTTATCTGAACATCCCTTTCCTCTGTCAGGCGCCATATGGCAATTGGGCCGAGCCGTGGCAAGACGCGTGCGAGGAGGCGGCGGTTATCATGGCGATGGCGTGGGTTAAAGGTTATCAGGTGACCAGGGGATCAGGGAATCAGGAGATACTCAACCTGGTTGCTTTTCAGCAAAAACAGTACGGCGGGCATTTGGACTTGACGGCGAAGGAATGTGTTAAGCTGATCAAAGATTATTATAAGTTCGATAATGTTGAATTACGTGAAAATTTTACGATCGAAGATATTAAGAGTGAATTGGCCGGTGGGATGGTCGTGATCGCGCCGATGGCGGGGCGGATGCTCCAGAACCCTTATTACACTCCTCCAGGACCAGCTTATCATTACATAGTGTTTAAAGGGTATGATGAGCGGAGCGGGGAGTTCATTACCAATGACGCAGGGACGCGGCGGGGGAAAGATTTTCGCTACAAGTATCAAGTTGCTTATAACGCGATTCACGACTGGACAGGGGACAAGAAGACAATCGGGCGGGGCAGGAAGGCGATAATTGTGATAAAATAAATAAACACGCGCCCGTAGCTCAACTGGATAGAGTATTAGCCTCCGAAGCTAAGGGTTGCGAGTTCAAATCTCGCCGGGCGCAATTAATAAACTGAGCAGCCGCTTGATGATCTCGGTGGGGGTGGGGGGACAGCCGGGGATGTGCAGGTCGACCTTCAAGACTTTATCGACTCCGCCTAAAGTATAGTAAGAATCTTTGAATAAACCGCCATTCAACGCGCAATCGCCAAGGGTAATCACGAATTTCTCGCCTGGTATCGCCTCATAAGTTTTTTGCAACGCTAAAAGCATGTTCCTGCTGACTGGGCCGGTGACGAGCAGTGCGTCGGCGTGCTTGGGTGAAGCGACAAAGTTGACGCCGAATCTCTGGACATCATAGATTGGGTTGGTCGTGGCGATGATCTCCGATTCACAAGCGCCGCATGAGCCGGTATCAACTTCCCGGAGATGGAAAGAACCCCTGAACCGGCGGTTGATGACACGTTTCAGCTCTTTGCCCAAAGCTTCTATCTCCGGCATTAATTCCTCCCGCCGGAGATCGACGATCCCTTTTACCAGTCGATTTTTTATTATTTTAAGTATTGCCATTACAGGTCGTTCCCCGAATAAGAGAGATCAAAGCTCTTGTTGCAGAGCGGAAAATCGGGGATTATTTCCCCTTGAACAGCATAAGACAACCCCTCCCAGTTATGGAATGAAGGATCAGTAATCTTACAGCGCTCTATTTTTTGATTGCTATCGAGTTTGAGCCAGTAGAGGACGGGGCCCCGCCACCCCTCAACCGCCCCCAGCGCAAAATCTTCTTTAATCCCTGCCGGGATCGAAGCGAGAGCGCCGGACGCTAGTTGGCCCGCGAAGCTATTAATTAGCTGGACTGATTGTTTGAATTCCAGCAGGCGAATTTTAAGCCGGGCTAGGGCATCGCCGGTCCCCAGTACGATCGGTTTAAATCCGGCCAAACGATAAGGTTCAGTATTCGTGCGCAGGTCGAGCGTTAACCCAGAGGCGCGCCCGGCCAGGCCAATTATGCCGATATCCTCGGCGGTCTTTTGCCTCAAGATCCCGGTCGAATCGACCCGGTCCATAAAGCTGGCGCTGCTGAAAAGTATTTCTTCGAGTCCTTTTAGATCGGTATTAAGTGTTTTGAGCTTGCCGATCAGTCCAGCGGCCGATCGCTCATTAATATCCTTAGTCACTCCGCCGATAACATTGACCCCTTTAAGATAGCGGTTCCCCGAGATTGAATCGTTGAGCTGCAGAATCGTCTCTTTCATGACCGAAGCGAATGAAGAGGCAAAAGAGAAGCCGACGTCGAGGGCGATCCCGCCGATATCGTTGATATGATTATACATCCGTTCCAGCTCGAGACAGATCGCGCGGATCAATTTTGCCCGAGCCGGCACTGTCAGATCGAAGATCTTTTCCGCGGCGGAGCAGCAGGCCAGGCTGTGGGCGAAAGCGGCATCGCCGGAGACGCATTCGCAAAGTTTCAATGCTTCGGTGAGCGTTTTTCCTTCCATCAGCTTTTCTACTCCGCGATGCGTAAAACCTAACCGGAGCTCAAGGTTGATGATCGGTTCGCCGGCGGCGGTAAAATGAAAATGGCCGGGGCCGATGATTCCGGCATGGACCGGGCCGACAGGCACTTCAAATAGCCCTTCGCCTTCACCTTTAATAAAATTGTATTCTTGTCCGGTTCGGCCTGTTGCTGGCGGCGGGGTAAAATCTTTCCTTAACGGGAAATAACCTTCCGGCCAAACTTCTTCATGCAGCCGTAATCTTCTAAGGTCTGGGCTCCCCTCTGGCCGGATGCCAAACATTTCCCAAATCTCTCTTTCAAATAAAGTAGCGGAATAGATCTCTTTGGCCACCGAAGGGAACTCCTGATCCGCGCCTGGAAAATCAAGGCAGATATAGTACCAATGCTGGGTATTGGCTGCGTAGAACGCAGTGTTGAGGCGATAACAGGAGCGCGTCTTTCTTTTGTCTTCAGCGAACATCATCATGACTGGCGAGTGGCAGAGCTTATGAAGCGCGAGGCAGGCGGGAATAAAATCTTCATGCTTCACGGTCAGATAGCTCTCATCCTCGAGCCGGGTGTTGACCGTGATCGGTTCGATTTGATATTTATTTTTAAATTCTTCTCTAATATTCACTTATTGTCCTCTTAAAATAGTTACAACCGCGTCCAAGCTTTGCCGCAATCCGGCCGGAATAAATATACCCAGGCCGGTAATAAAGATAAGGAGAAACCCATATGAGAGCCAGCCGCCAAGCGGTTCGGACGGAGAAACCGTTTCTTCGGGCGGTTTACCAAACAGAACCTTGCCGAAGTGATAGAGCAGGGCGCCGCCGATCACTGCCAGCAGGCCGAGCAGGAGGATGCCGACCAGGAAATGGCCGCCGACAAAAGCGGCGCTGACCAGATAAAACTCGCTGATAAAGATCGAACAGGGCGGGAAACCGACCAGGGCAAAAATACCGGCCAGCATAGCGAACCCGGTCACCGGCAGGGTTCGGGTGACACCTGATATTTTTGACAAATCGTGGGTTCCGTAAGCCTGCGCCACCCGGCCGGCGCCGAAGAACATCAGCGCTTTGCTGACCGCGTGATTGAAAAAATGAAGCATTGCCCCGAACAGGGCGAGCGGGCTGTTCAAGCCGATCCCGATCGCGATCAGGCCGAGATGTTCAACGCTGGAATAAGCGAGCAAACGCTTTAGATCCCTTTGCGTGATAATAAAAATGCAGGCGATAGCGAGGGAGAGGAGGCCAAAGATCAGCATCAGGTTTGTATAAAATGGAAATCCGCAGCATTTGGCGACGACGATGCCGTAGCGCAAGATGGCGTAAAGCGAACACTTGAGCAGGACGCCGGAGAGCATAGCGCTGACTGGGGAGACCGCCTGGCTGTGCGCGTCAGGGAGCCAGGTATGCATTGGGGCCAGTCCCGCTTTGGTCCCGTAACCGACCAAAATGAAGAGAAACGCTACTTTAATGACATCAGGGTTCAAAGTATTGGCGGCGGCGAGCAGGTCGGTCCAATTCAGGCTTTTTATCCCGGTCGCGGTGGCCAGGGCAAAGGTAAAGAGAATCGCGCCAAATAACGCGAGCGTGATCCCGACCGAACAGATGATCAGATATTTCCAGGCGGCTTCGACCGAATGCCGGGTATTATAAAAACCGACCAGGAAAGAAGAGATCAGGGTTGTCAGCTCGATCGCCATCCAGAGAAAACCGAGATTATTGATCAGCGGAACCAGGAACATTGCGGCGGCAAAAAGATTGAACAATAAATAGTAAAGCAACGCTTTTTTAGCCGAGATCTTGGTCTGGGCCAGATCAGTGGCAATATAAGAGACGGAAAAGAGAGCGGCGGCAAAAGTAACCGTGGCAGTCGTAAATATAAGGAGAGCGCTAAGAGCGTCAATGTAAAAGAGGTTGCCCCAGAATATTTTTAGGTTGCCGGCGCCGACCGTGGCCAAAAGATAAAGCGCCGCCAACCAAACGATGAAATAGAACGCAGAATTAATGGCGCCTAAACGTTTGACCATCTTAACCTCTTAGCCCCGATAATTTGCTGACATCGATATGAGTAAAGATCGCGTTGATCCGATAGATAAACAAGCCGAGGATCATGACGCTGACCAGAATATCAAAGAATAAGGCGATTTCGACAAAGAAAGGCATCCCGCCGGGAATAACGGTCGCGGCGAGAAAAATACCGTTCTCGGTCAAAAGGAGGCCGATAACTTGGGCCAACGCCTTAATCCTGGACACCATCAGAAAAATCCCGGTTAGCATGACGAAACAGGCGGCGCTTAAGGTCAGTTGTTGCAGATAAGCGGGTGCGGCCACGACCGAGCTGGCAAAATACCAGGAGATAAGCCCCAGGACAATGACTATCAGGAGAGAGACCTGGGCATTCAAGAACAACCCAAGATGGTCACTGCTGCCGATCCGCTTGATCAGGACATCAAACAAGTGCGGAATGAGCAAAACCTTTAAGCTAAAAAGCAAGCCAGCAATGATGTAAAGCTCAATGCTTCCCTCGCGGTAGGCGGCCAGGAGTGTTAGCAACGCGAGACAGAGCGACTGATAACGAAAATTACGGAGCAGCGCCGGGAAGCGGGTCACCAGCGCGGTTTCCGCAGTAATTAGTAAAATTGCAAATAAAAGCAACCAGGTCATTTTTTATACTCCTAATAGCGCGCTAACGATCGCCAGCAGCGCCAAGATTACGCTAAAAACAAGCAGGTCGGGGACTTTAAAGAGCCGATACTTAGCGATCCCGACCTCGATAAAAGCGATCACAATAATTAAACCGAGCAGACAGAAACCATAAGGCAAAAGAACCGGCGGGCAAATAGTGCCAACCAGCAGACAGAGCCAGAAAAGCTGCTTGATCTGGGCGGAGAGTTCGAGCAAGGCAAGCGCCGGACCGGAATAATCAAGCAGCATCGCTTCGTGGACCATGGTCAGTTCAAGATGCGTCTCCTGGTTATCAACCGGCAGGCGGGATGTTTCCGCCAGAATAACGATGAGCAGCGCCAGGCCGGCCAGAAGATGGGCGAGCGACCAGGTTGCTCCCGGTGTTAAGTAGACGGCAAAGATAACCAGACAGGCTGCCGGCTCGGCAAAACTGGAGATGAACATTTCCCGGGATGAGCCCATGCCGCCAAAAGCGCTCCCCGCGTCGAGGGCGGCTAACGCAAGGAAGAAGCGGCCGAGCGCCAGGATAAAGATGATCGCCAGGAGGTCGCCAGACAGAAAAAAGACCGCGGCGACGCTAGTCGCAAAAACAACAAAGGGCGTTACCCGGAATATCCAGGAAGCGTTGGCCGGAACGATCTCTTCCTTGCCAAATAATTTCCAAAGGTTACGATATGGCTGCAAGATGCCCTGGCCTTGCCGCAGGCGCAGATTATTTTTGACCTTGGTAATCAGGCCGCTCGCCAGCGGAGCTAAGATGATCGCCAAAGCCAACCACAAAATTTGATTTGTAATTACCATCATAATATTTTCACCAGCAGGATCAACAGGACCAAAGTTGCCAGGATGTATGAGATGTAAAGGTGGATACTGCCGGCCTGGACCCGTTTGAACCTTTTGGCACTGTGCAGCAGCAAACCAAGCCCCGCGTCGTAGAGATACTTCTTAAATATCTTGGTGGTATAAGTTTCGTAAACGAAAGATTTAACATGATAAAAAGAATCTTTGACCTTCTCCGTTTTCCGGAAGGGGAGAAGGAATAAACTAAAACTGATCCGGAAGGGCTTGGAAAAAGCGGTCGCGGTATATTCGTTGCGGCTGCCGATTTGGTAATAACCGCAATCCCAGGTGCGGCCAAGGCGAGTTTTCCCCTGTAGCAGCCCGTAAGCAGCAATTGCCGCTAAGAAGCCTGATCCAAGCAAGATCGCAATAAACAATGGGGAAATTGTACTGTTCGGTTGGAGCCCAAGACTGAAAATGTTTGAAGTCTGAAGAGAAGCTTGGCAGATCGGTGCAGTGACGGTGGCTAATAAATTAAAAATAGTCGGTGCCAATAGCCCAAGTCCGACTACGGAAAGCGCCAGCAAGAACATGCCGAGCAGCATTGAAGCCGGGGATTCTTTCGCCTGTTCCGCGTTTTGGCTGCGTGGCAGGGCCAGAAAAGTAATGCCGAACGCTTTAACAAAACAGGCGGCGGCCAAACCGCTGGTCAAGGCGAGGGCGGCGATGCCGACCGCAAAGCCGAGCGCCAGCATTCCGGGAACTTTGAGTGCGCCGCTGAAGAATGCCTGCAAGGTTAACCATTCACTGACAAAACCGTTAAGTGGGGGGAGGGCGGAAATACCCATTGCTCCGACCAGGAAAAAAGCGGCGGTCCACGGCATCTTTTTAATCAAGCCGCCAAGTTTTTCCATGTCGAGCGTCCCGCTCCCTTTCTGGACACTGCCGGCGCAGAGGAAAAGGAGTCCTTTAAAAGCGGCATGATTGATCAGGTGATAAAGGCCGGCAATCATGGCGAGGGCGGCTAAGTTGTTTAAATTCAAGCGGGTAAAAACCATAGACAGGCCAAGGCCGAGCAGGATAATCCCGATATTTTCCACGCTGTGATAGGCGAGCAATTTTTTCAGGTCATGTTCCATCAAAGCATAAATAACGCCGACCAGGCAGGAGATAATTGCCAGGGTAAGGACGGTTATTCCCCACCAGAGCGAGCTGATTCCCAAGACTAGGAAGACAAAACGGATCAATCCGTAAAGTGCGGTCTTGATCATAACGCCCGACATGAGAGCGGAAATGTGGCTTGGGGCCTGGGGGTGGGCGTAGGGGAGCCAGATATGGAGCGGCACAATTCCAGCTTTGGTACCGAAACCGATCAGGAAAAAGATGAAGAGCCAATTGCGCAGGAGGGGTGACATAGTCTGGCAAGCGGCGGCCATGGCAGCAAGATCAAAAGATCCGGAATGCCGGAAGATCAGGAAAAAAGCGGCGGTCAGGAAGGCGGTGCCGATATGGGTCATTATAATGTATATAGAAGCGGCACCGACGGCGGCTTCTTTTTCACTGTCGGTCAAGACCAATAAATATGAAAGCAGTGTCATCAATTCCCAAACGATCAGGAAAGCGAGCGCGTTGCCAACTATTACTAGCAGGAGCATGGAAACGATAAAAGCCAGAGTGACCAGCTGGGTGGAGAGGAATTTCGTTAAAGTGAATTTATTTTTGAAATAGCCGATCGAATAGATCAATGATGGGAGACTGACCAGCGAGATGACAATCAGGAAAAAGAGGGCCAACGGATCTAGTACGACCAATGATTTTAGATTAATTAATAAGTTCATTTCTGTCTCAACGAAGAGTTTGTCGCGTCGGAAATATTTATCGCACAAGCTCTTTGCAAAAACAGAAGATAGGCAATTATACCACGATAAGATATAATTTGCTTAATGGACTTCATAAAATTTCTCGGTACCGCCGGTGCCCGGGTTGTTGTCGCCAAGCAATTGCGCGCTTCCGGCGGCATCTGGCTTTCCTTGGACGGGACAAATATCTTGATCGATCCGGGGCCGGGCTCGCTGGTCCATTGCATGCGGTCGCGCCCCAAGCTTGACCCAACTACGCTCGAAGGGATCGTTATCACCCACAAGCATCTAGATCACGCAGCCGACATCAACGTGATGATGGAAGCGATGACGATCGGCGGTAAAGAGAAAAGAGGGCTGGTATTGGCCCCGAAAGACGCTCTATCGGGGAATGACCCGGTCATATATAAATATGTAAGACCTTATGTTTCCCAGATTGAGGTGTTAAGAAGAAAAAAGAAGTATAAGATTGGAACATTGACAATTACAGCGCCGACCAGGCATCAGCACGGGGTGGAAACCTATGGCTTAATAATAAAAGGGAAAAAAAGAACGATCGCTTATATTACGGATTCAAGATATTTTCCCGGGTTGGCTGATAAGTATAAAGCGGATGTGGTTATTATCAGTGTTCTGAGCATAAAACCAAACCCCTTTGACCACCTGTCAATCGAGGACGTCAGGCTTATTGTCGGGAAGTTGAAACCCAAGACCACAATTCTGACTCATTTTGGAATGTGGATGCTTAAGGCTCGTCCTTGGGTAGTGGCGGAGGCGTTAAAGAAAGAGCTTCGCCAAAATATTATCGCGGCCAGCGACGGAATGGCATTCCCCCTTTGACCAAAAAAATATTTTATGATATAGTTTTTAGCGATGAAGAAAAATGTTAACCAATTCCGCCTCTTAATTCTGCTGGCGGTTGTTGTCGCCTCTGTTTTTATTATCATGAAGCTGCCGCTGACACTGGGGCTTGACCTGCAAGGTGGAACCCGGTTGGTTTTGGAAGGGCGGGAGACCGACAAGATCAAAATTTCTGATGACGCGATGGCTGGGGTCGCGGCGGTTATCCGCAACCGGATCGACGCTTTAGGAGTAACCGAACCAACGATCCAGCGCAAGGGAAAAGACCAAGTGATTGTTGAACTCCCTGGCATCAAAGACCCGGAAAGGGCGATCAAAGTTATTGGTGACACCGCCCTGCTTGAGTTTGTGGAAGCGGAATGGTCCCCCGGTGATGTGCGGACCGTCTCTCCGGAAAAGTTAAAATCATTTTACGGGCCGGAAGCCCGCCTGGATATCGTCAAGGATGAGAAGGATGGCCGGGTGGAAAGTGAACGGCCGATCATCTTGAAACGGACGGCTTTAACCGGCGCTGACCTGAAAGGGGCCTGGCCGGGGCTTGACCAGTATGGTAATCCGGTTATTGATATTGAGTTTAATGGTAAAGGGGCGCAGCTCTTTGCTGAAGTGACCGCCCGGTCGGTTAATAAACCGATCGCTATTATCTTGGATAAGAAGATTATTTCTGCACCAAACGTTCGCGAGCCGATCCCGTCCGGCAAGGCGCAAATCTCGGGGAGTTTTTCCGCTGAAGATGTCCAGGATATGGTTATTAAATTGAAAGCTGGCGCATTGCCGATCCCGGTTCGGCTGATCGAAACAAGAATTGTCGGTCCGTCACTGGGGAGGGACTCGATTGACCGGAGTAAAGTTGCCGGGATTATTGGCTTCGCGATCATTATCGCGTTCATGATTCTTTATTACCGCTTGCCGGGTTTTTTGGCTGATATTGCCCTCGCTATTTATATCCCTTTAACCTTGGCCGGTTTATGCATATTGCATACAACATTGACCCTGCCCGGTATTGCTGGTTTTCTCCTGTCGATCGGTATGGCGGTCGATGCCAATGTCATTATTTTTGAGCGATTAAAAGAAGAACTGCGACTGGGTAAAACTGTTAAGGCGGCGGTTGAAGCCGCTTTCCAACGGGCTTTTGCCGCGATCCTTGATTCCAACGTGACGACGGTTATTGCTGCGGTCACCCTTTTCTTTGTCGGCACGGGCACCATCCGCGGTTTCGCGGTGACGCTGACGGTTGGTATTTTAGCTTCGATGTTCACGTCGTTGATCTTAACCCGCATGATGATGGATATGATGGTCGATAGCAAAGTGGCGGCGAAGCCGAGCTCAAAACTATTGTATAAATAATATGGATATAATTAAAAAATCAGGATTATGGTTCACGATTTCACTGGCGTTGATCGCCTTGGCGGTGTTTGCTTTTAGTTTTAATACTTTTGTCCATGGCAAGGCGATGAATTTTGGCATCGATTTTACCGGCGGGACATTACTCAACCTCCGTTTTGAAAAACCGGTCAACGTTGGCGAAGTTCGCTCCGTCTTGGATGGATATAAATTAGGGGAAAGCGTTATCCAGCGGTCGGGGGAAAACAATCAGGATATCCTGATCAGGACAGCCCCCATTGAGGGGGAGGTCAGGGCAAATCTTATTAATGACATGAATACTAAGGTTGGGACATCGGAGATACTGGAGGCCGATATAATCGGCCCGACAATCGGGAAAGAGCTTTCCACCCAGGCGATCTGGGCGCTCTTGCTTGCTTCGTTAGGGATCATAATATATGTCTCATTCCGTTTCGAGTTTAAATATGCCATGGCCGCGCTCATCGCGCTCTACCATGACGCGATCATCGCGGCTGGCTTTATCGCGCTCCTCTGGCGCACGGTCGACATTACTTTTGTCGCTGCCCTGCTGACCATTATGGGGTATTCGATCAATGATACGATCATCATTTTTGATCGGATCAGGGAAAATCTTAAAAAACCTGCCTTGGCCAAGAAAAAATTTGGTGAGCTGGTCAACGTCAGCATTTGGGAAACACTGGCCCGCTCGATCAATACGGTCTTAACGGTGATTGTCATGGTTCTCTGTTTGCTGCTTTTTGGCGGAGAAACGATCAGGGTCTTTGCCTTGACGTTGCTTATTGGGTTTACGCTTGGATCTTTTTCTTCGATCTTCGTCGCGCCGCCACTGCTCGTGCTTTGGCATAAGTGGGAATCTAAGCGTTGAAGTATCTTTTCCTCGGTATTGTCCAGGGATTGACCGAATTCCTGCCGGTTTCCTCGCAGGGACATTTGATGCTTGCCTACCGCTGGCTCGGTCTGGCTGAGAATATCGCTTTTGATACAGTTCTTCATCTGGCGACCGCGCTGGCGGCCGCGCTCTATTTTCGCCGGGAGATAATTCAACTCTTTGCCAGCCGGCGGCGCCTTCTTTGGCTAATGGTAGTAGCGACTTTCTTCACCGGCGTACTCGGCTTAGTTTTCAAAGATTGGTTTGAATCGTTATTTTCTAATTTCTTTTATGTTGGTCCGTTTTTTATCGCAACCGGCCTGGTAATCCTTTTAGGGGAATGGTTGGGTAAAGGGAATAAAACTGAAGCCAAGATGGGGGTTAAAGAGGCGAGTGTGATCGGCCTTGCTCAAGGTTTGGCCATCATCCCGTCGCTGTCGCGTTCGGCGATGACGATCTCTGCTGCCCTGGCCTGCGGCTTGGAGAGAAGCCTGGCGGCCAGGTTCTCTTTTATCATTGCGATCCCGGCGATCCTCGGGGCTGGCCTGATCCAGTCAAAAGCGATCATTAAGACCGGAACGATGGGGATAGGTTTAGCTCCTTTAGCGATCGGTTTTATGGCTTCTTTCCTGGCTGGTCTGTTGGCGATCAGGTTCTTTATGGCGATCATTGAAAAGACCAGCATCAGGATTTTCGCCTACTATTGTCTGGCGCTCGGCTTGATTGTTATCTTTACGATCGGGAGGTTTTAGCCTTGAAACGGATCGCCGCGCTGGTTTTACTGTTGATCTGTTTTTTTTCGCTGACAATGGCGGACACCGCTTTGGCGGCGACAGCAAAAAAAACAACGAAAAAGGCCACGACAACAAAAAAGAAAACGACCAAGAAATATCGCAGCCGGCGCATCTCCCGAAGTTGGCCCAAGGGTGGCCCGCGGCCGGTTTTCCCAGTCGAAGGAGGGAAAACAACTGTCACGCCGGTTAAAGTTGTCGCGGCAGAACCAGTAGTGATCAAACCGAAAACACGGTCTGAGTTCGATTTTATTTTTGAGGGCGGGGTTGGGGGCGGCGGCCTGCTGGCGGAGATGATGTTGGGGCGCCAGTTGAATGACAATATTTATTTGCGGGCGGGGGTTGGTTTGGGCGCGGGGAGCGGTTATAGCGTAGTTGTGTTAGACCCGATCATCGCTACATATATAATGAAAAATGGATTTGCGTTAGGTTTAGGTCTTAATTATGGAATGTTCTCTTCGTCAACCGGGAGTGTTTTTGGGATCGAACTGCTGGGTGAGAAAAATTTTGGCGCGGTCACCGGCCGGCTGGGCTACAGCACCGCGCTTGGCTTGCGATTATCGGCTGGCTGGAAATTCTAACTGCCTATAACACCAAAAAAAACATTGACAATAATGTTTGAGTTATAGTATGCTTGCAGACTGATAAAATAAGGAGGAATAAAAATGTTAAAAAGATTTGGCTTGGGTTTAGCGGCTTTGTTTTTAGTTATGGCGTTTACAATGCTTGTGGTGATCGGGTGTGGAACATCTACTAGTACTAATACCAATCCGGTCGCGCAAGATTATGGGACGTTAGCCGGTTTGGTGACAGACAGCAGCGGTACCGTGCTTAGCGGGGTAACGGTTACCGCCGCCAGTACATCCGGGGCCACTAATTCTCAGGGCTGGTTTGCCTTGACCAATGTCGCCGCGAGCAGCGAGCTCAAGGTGGTTCTCAGTAAATCCGGTTATGTTGACAATGAAAAAACAACTTCGATTGTTTCCGGTCGGCAAACTTATATTACAGCTTCAATGATCGCTTCCGCTACAAGCCAATCCTTAACGGTGGCATCGGGTGGTTCGCTATCCTTTACTACCGGAAGTGTTTCCTTTCCGGCCAATGCTTTTGAATACTCCGATGGGACAGCTTTTACCGGATCTACCGCGACCATAACTTTAACAGCGGGCGGATTTTCAACTTCGACCGAAGCTGATTCTTTTCCGGGGAGATTTGAAGGGCTGGATGCCAGCAGTAACCGGGTAACGTTCGAGTCTTTCGGCTGGGTTGATATCCACGCGACTGATGCCAGCGGCAGTGCCCTAAGAGCTAAAAGCACCGTCACCTGGACATTGACCGTCAACAACGCGGTTAGCCGGACACCGGCGTTGACCTCGGTGCCAGTCTGGTACTATTCTGATGGTGAATGGCGCGCGGCAACCGATCCGACGACCGGCGTGCAGTATAACGCAACCTATAATTCAACGGCGGATTCGTTTGTGGCGACCATTAAGGGGGGCGATTTTTCTGGCACGCCTTGGAACATCGACCTTCCCTGGCAGACAACAGCCTATATCAAAGGCCGGATAGTTGATTATGCCGGCAATGCGGTTGCCAATGCCCTGGTGCAGGTCCGTTCCTCCACTAACAACTGGCTACAAAGTTACTACACCGGATCGGACGGCAGGTTTACAATGCCGGTAAATGGTAATCAGGCTATAACTGTCTTGGCCAGTAAAGGGGAAAAGACCAGTGGGGTGACTAGCGTGACGGCGCTTTCGCCGACAACCTACACCAGTACCAGTCCTTATGATGTTGGCGATATCTTATTGGAAACACCGAGGATACAGGTCACTTTGACCTGGGGTGTTGATCCAAGCGATCTCGACAGCCACATGACCATTCCAAAGGAAACAACCAGTTCAACTTATCGTTATCATCTTTATTATGGAAATCGCTCAACGACGCCGAGCACTTCTTATCCTTACGCGAATCTTGATACTGATGATAGGACTAGCTATGGGCCGGAGCATACGACTATTTATCGGCTATATGAAGGGACTTATCGTTTCTGCGTCCATCATTACGCGGGCAGTTCGGATATCCAAAGTTCAAGCGCGAGGGTTGACCTCAACGTTGATGATGGCGTCAATACACCGGCGACATACACTTTTACGCCGCCGTCCGGCCAGGCCTCTGATAAGACGGTTTGGATGGTGTTTGACGTAAACGTCGACTCAAGCGGCAAGATCACCAGTGTCAATACTTTAGGCAGCTACGGGACGCAGAGCAAAGATACCTATGATCCGGGTGGCGCGGCCGACACGCTCTATACTTCATCTGCCGCCAAAGTGATGATGGTCAAGTAGCGCGGAAAATAGTTTAGAAGTGAAAAGCCCCCCGAGACTTTCGGGGGGCTTTCGTTTTTGACCGCTGCTTCGCTCTTATGCTATACTCTTAATCGCCAATGGCTGCAAAAAAAAACCGAAGTAATACGAAGAAAAGCCAGGAACCGAAGCTCCCGTCCAAGTTCAAGCAGGACATTATCGGCATCCTCCTGATCGCCATTGCTATCTTCATCTTTCTTTCCAACCTTTCAACTTCGACCGGTGTCTTGGGTATCTTTATCATTAAAAAAGCTCTCCGCTCCGTGATCGGAGTGGGGATCTACGCCTTGCCGCTCTTTGTCGCCGCCTACGGGGTTATTATGCTGCTCCGGCATGAAGTCAAGGAGTTGACGGTCCGGTTGCTTGGCCTCCTGGTCATGTTCCTGGTCTTTATTACCGCGGCCCAATTCATTTCACCAGATTATTTTGCCCACCAGTCAAGATATTTACTGGTGCAGGGTGGTGGGGGCGCAATTGGTTATGCTTTGAGTTTTTCCATGAACAAGATGATCGGGTTGGCCGGTTCCTACCTTCTTTTGATGGCTTTTGGCTTGATCGCGACCCTCCTGATGTTTAATATCACCATCCAGACGCTGATCTCTTTCTTTGCCGGCCTGTTCAGCAATAAAGGGAAAGAAGTTGTCCCGCCGCCGAAAAAGGCGGTGGTAACACAATTACCATTGGTTAAAAGTATTCCGCCGCTCAAACAGGAAGTGATCCCGGCGCCGCCGATCGAACCGGAGTTGAAACCGAAGCCGGTGGTCGAATTCCCGATGCCAAAGTTTGAGCCCGAATATAAAGAGAAAGAAGCACCGGCGGCGACCAGCGCTTCGGGCAATAAGTACGCGAAATATAAACTGCCGCCGCTTGACCTCCTCGAAGAGACGACGGCTAAGGAAAAACAGCAGGCGGAAAAACTTAAAGAGACGACCGAAATGAGGAAAACGCTGCTGGAAGAAGCGCTCCGGAACTTTGGGGTCGGCGCCCACGTCGTTTCCATTTACCAGGGCCCGGCGGTAACCCGCTACGAGCTCCAGCCGGAGCCAGGCGTTAAGGTTAGCCGGATCGCTAACCTGGCTGACGATATCGCTTTAAACCTAGCTTCGCAGGGGGTCAGGATTGAAGCCCCTGTTCCTGGCAAGTCGGTGGTGGGGATCGAAGTGCCGAACGCGACTGTGACCCCGGTTCGCCTCAAAGAGATTGTCAAGACGAACGAGTTCATGCATAACCATTCCAAAGTGGTTTTTGGCATCGGTAAAGACTTGGCCGGCGCGCCGATCTACGGCGACATCGCCAAGATGCCGCATCTTCTGATCGCCGGGACGACCGGTTCGGGAAAAAGCGTTTGCATCAATTCGCTTATCACCAGTATTTTGCTTCGGGCCAGACCGGATGAAGTCAAAATGCTGATGATCGATCCAAAGATGGTTGAACTATCGATCTATGACGGGATTGCCCATCTTTTGGCGCCGGTCGTAACCGATCCGCGCCGCGCCGCCGCTACGCTTAAGGAATGGGTTATCAAGGAGATGGAACGGCGCTACAAGCTCTTCCACGAGACCCACGCGCGCAATATCGAAGCGTTTAACCATAAGGCGGGAGAAGATGAGCATCTGCCGTATATCTTAGTGATCGTTGATGAATTAGCTGACCTGATGATGATTGCCGCCAACGAAGTTGAAACTTCGATCTGCCGGATCGCCCAGATGGCCCGCGCGACTGGTATTCATCTTGTGATCGCGACCCAACGGCCATCGGTTGATGTTATTACCGGCTTGATCAAAGCAAATATTCCCTCCCGGATCGCGTTCGCGGTCGCGACGCAGATCGATTCCCGCGTTATTCTTGATTCATCCGGAGCGGAAAAGCTCCTGGGCCGGGGCGATATGCTTTATAATCCGATCGGGGCGATGAAACCGATGCGCGCGCAGGGTTCATTTGTAACCGACAAAGAGACCGAAAAAATCATCAAATGGGTCAAGGACCAGGCGGAGCCGGAATATCTGGAGGAGATAGTTGGAATCAAGGCGATCGAGTTTGGTAAGGATAAGGGGGATGGGGAACGGGAGACGGGGGGTAGAGACGCGTTATTTAAAGATGTCGCACTGCTGATCGTGGAAAGCGGCCAGGCTTCAACCTCTTATGTTCAGCGGAAGTTCCGGATCGGCTACAACCGGGCGGCGCGCCTCATGGACGAGATGCAGGAAGCCGGGATCGTCAGCGCGCCCGAAGGAGAGCTGAAAACCAGGCGGATATTAGCGTCACGCGAAGCCCTTAACTCAATAGTTCAGTGAAGATAAAATTTGGCCTCTTGTTGTTCCTCTTCTTTTTTGCGAGTACTGTGCTGGCTGATAATAAACCGCCGGAGCGGATCGTCTCCTGCATGCCGTCGCTCACCGAAATGCTTTTTGCCTTGAATTTGAGCAATGAAGTGGTCGGCGTA
>JAQVPA010000024.1 GCA_028702315.1 Candidatus Margulisiibacteriota bacterium | reverse complement strand
GATCGTCTCGGAAAAGGTCGAATATTCAACGACGTTGTTGTCGGCGTCCAGGTCGTAGTCATCTTTTTCCGCGTAGGGACGGCCAGCGTTGTCGAGCATATAAGTATTATTATGCTCCCAGACCTCAGTGGTCATGGTCTCGATTAATTTTAATGTTGCCACGTCAAGCGGCAGCGCCCGCGGGTATTTTTTCTCCCACTGGCTAAAAGCTGTTGAATTTATTATTAAATCGCCCATATTCCCTTATTATAATATCGACATTTTGCGTTAAATATTTCACTTTATTATGGGATCGGCAGGAAATAATCGATAGGAACTTCCGTCGGGGAGAATTAAACCAATGCTTTGAGCGCTTCTTTGAGGATACCTTCAACCGAGGTTTTGCCGGCTACATCGACTTTCATTATAGATTCGCGGGCTTCACGAGGGGTATAGCCGAGGGCAATGAGAGCCGAGATCGAGTCCGAAACCAGCGACTGGTCGCCTTTGACCCCAACTGACATCTCGGTCGGCCTAATGGCGTAAGCTTTGGCAATCTTTTCCTTCAGTTCGACGACGATCCGCTCCGCCGTCTTCCGCCCGATCCCGGAGATCGACGATAATAGGTCAATGTCGCCCTGAGCGACCGCGCTGACCAGTTTATCAATTGGAAAGCCGGAGATGAGCGCCAGCGCCAGCTTGGGGCCGATCCCGGAAACGGAGAGAAAAAGCGAAAAGAGCGCCCGCTCCTCCTTATTAAGGAAACCGTAGAGAGAAATATCATCTTCGCGAACAACCTGGATGGTAAATAATTTCACTTTCTCCCCAACTTTAGGGAGGCGGGTCAAGACCGCAGCGGGAACTTTGACATGATAACCAATATTGCCGACATCAATAATAACATGGTTCTGGTCGATATGTTCCAAGGTGCCGGAGAGATGCGAGATCATTGCCTGACGAGGGTTTCTTTCCGGAGCTTGTATGAATTTAGGTGGCAGATCGCGATCGCCAGCGCGTCGGCGGCGTCGTCCGGCTTCGGCACATCGGGGAGCTTGAGCAGTATCCTAACCATCTGTTGGATCTGCTTTTTCTCCGCCCGGCCGTAACCGGTCAGCGCCAATTTAACTTCCAGCGGAGTATACTCATAAACTGGGACTTTCCCCTCGGCCGCCGCCAGCAGTGACAAGCCCCGCGCCTGCCCTACCGCCATCGCCGTCTTGGTATTCTCGCCAAAATAAAGCCGCTCGATCGCGATGATGTTGGGATTGTATTTGGCGATAATTTCTTTAACTTCGTGGTAGATTTTGGCTAAGCGCGCTTGGGGACTATCCTTTGGGGTCGTGATAATGCAACCGCAGCTAACGTGAACCAACTTGTCTCCCTGTTGCCTGACAAGCCCGTAGCCGGTGATCGCTGTGCCGGGGTCAATGCCCAGTGTAAGCATTGATTACATTATATCACAGATTGATCTCAATGTTACCGGTTATATCGGTCAGGCGGTAATCCGGGGCGCGGCTCGTCTCTTGCTCCGCCCGGATAGTAACGTTAACATAATCGCTTAAACCGTATTTGCCGCGCAGGGAATATTTGGTCAGCTCGGTCACCGCTCCCGCATAAGATTTTGAATAAGTGTAATCAAAATCGAGCCGGAACTTGTCCCCCTGGCGGCAGCTGAAGCCGGCGCCAGGAGTTAGCGTGTACGAGACCGGCTGAGCAGCCAAAAGATCGGTATTTCTTGAATACGCGCCGGACGCGTAAACGCTCCAAACCTCGGTGATATTCCACGTCCCCTTCAGCGACGCGGAGTGGCTGCTGCTATTGGCCAGGTTAGCCGACGCTTCCCCACTCCCCTGCAGCCCCCGCTGGTAAGTGTAGCGCGAATCGATGGAAAAAGTTTCCGACAGCGAGGTCCGGACGATCGCGTCAAATTTCTTATTAAAAGTCTGACCGGGAAGATACGCCTCGTCCGTCACGCGCTGGGTCGTCCGGCCATTTTCCAGCAAGTAATCAAATTCAACCGAAAATATTCTAAACGGCGCCATTTTTATGGTATACAACGCGGAATCGGTATCCGAAGTGTTGTCCTTGATAGTTAAATTCGGGTCTGGTTTGTAAATATTGAATCCATGGCCAACCTTGTAGATCAAACCGAGCATGACATCGGAAAGTGGGAGCAGGTTAACTTCGGCTTGCTGTTGTTCGTTGTTATAAGTGATCGTATCCGTTCGGAGCGCCCTGGTAAAGTTCGGCTTATAAAGATACTTGAGCCGTAAAAGCTTGAGCGGGCGCAGATCGAGCGAAAAAGAGCCGGTCTGCTTGGAAACCACTTCGGTCGTCGCGTAATCCTCGTTGACCGAAGTGACAGTATACTTGCCATCGGTCCTGATCATTTCGTTGGGTTCGGCGCGGTAAGAAACATCCGTTACATTTTTATTTCCCTGTGCGCTGTCTTCAAGATATTCGACTGAAGACGAAAGAAAATACTGTTTCGCCGGCGAGACCGACATGTTCAGGTTATACGTCCGGCGGTAAGGAGTGGTCAGATCGGGCATTCGCCGGTCTTCCAGCTCCACGTTGGAAGTGAAAGTGAACCGCTCCAAACCAACCGTCGCTAAACCGACGTTAATCCGCTTGTAATAAGTCGCCGCTTCTTCGGGCGAGCGGTCGAGCCAGCGCTCTTTGGTCCCCTTTAATGTGGCCGATAAAATCCCGAGCCGGTAGGCCGATTCCGCGGAATGGCGGGTAATGATCCGGCGGATCGGATCGCCGGTCACCGGGTCATTGCTTTCGTCCTGTTCCAAAAAATTGTACTCAAGCGACGGGAGCTGCTCCGGCGTCAGCGAAAGCTTGACGCTTTTATTCAAGTTTTCGTAATCAACTTCACTCTGGGTGTATTTCTCATAATTATAATCGCCCTGCGCCCCGAAAAGTGAACTGGGGCGGAAACTAAGCGCGCCGCCATAGTCGGTCACATTCTGTTTCGGGTCCGGCTCAAAAAGAGGCTGAAAGGTCGCCCCCACCCTTTTTCCATGCGCGCTCAAACCAAACGGTCCCTGTTGGGTCGTCAGATCCAATTTAACCGCTTTACCCGCTTCCTCACTGCCGGCGGCCAGCAGATTATAATTTTTATTGGAATAAGCCAGCTCACCGTCCACGGTTAAGTTTTCCGAAACCAGCGCGCCGTCGACACCGACGACATAAAGCCCCTGGGGATCGACCGGATCGGTCTGCATGCTCTGGCGAATATCCGCCGCGCCGGCCAGGCTGTCGGAATCATTGAGGTAGGTGGCGCCAAGTTTAAGATTGGGATAAGGCTTGGCCGTTAACCGCAAGCCATAGGTCGAGTGCTGGTAGACGGTCTGGCTGTAATCGTAATAAATATTGAGGACCGATTTTGAGTCGATCGTCTTTTTGGTGAAAGTGATCGTCCCCGCCTGGTAATCGATCGTGTAATCATCCCCTCTTTTCTGCAGGTTACCGTCAAGATAAACCCGCTCGCTATCGATCACAACCGGGGCAAAGTCAAGCATAAATGGACCCTGCGTATTGTCGCCGTACATTCTCTTCAATTGTGATTCGCCCTTTGGCGAGGAATAAAGCGCGTTAAACCCCCAGGTCCCATATTCACCTTTCACCCGCGCGCCGGACAAGACCTTATCCAATTTGGTAAACTCGGTTTCGTTGTACTCGCCATTAAAATCACCAAGATAAACCTCGGTACTGGCCCGTTTGACCAGCACGGAGATCTTTTCTTCTTTTTGCGCCACCTGGGCGGAGCCGACAGTGCTGGTTGTAATCAGGTTGGCGTTGACTTCCGTCCCGTCGGTTTTCCCCGCGATATTGAGGCGAAGCGCTTCTTCCCTTGTCACGCCAGGCGAAAAACCTTCTTTAGTCCCGGTGATGCTCTTAATTGAGAAAGCGAGTGTTTTTGTCCCCTTGATCAGGAAAGGCGAGGCTTCGGTAGAGATCCCCGGTATCGTGACCGCTTCGCCGGTGACGATCAACGGCTCTTCAAATTCTGCTTCGGGGGTAAACACAGGGGTAGCTTCGGGCGAACCAAGGACGGCGGCATCAGTCGGCAGTTTTTTCACCATTTTGTAACCGATCACGCTCTTTGACCAAAACCGGTCACCCGGGTCTTTTTTAAGGCGAAGTAATTTAGCGACATTACTAAAAACATCTTTCGGCTTGGCCTCTTCCGGAAAAGGATACCTGATCCAAACGGTAAAAAAGTGGCCGCCGGCCTTATAGTCATCTGGTATGTCAAAGCTCCCCCACCAATAGCCATCCCTGAATTTCATGGTGATCTCTTTTTCCCGGTCGGAAAACAGGGTAACTTTGTGGGCTGGTTTAAAAGTGCGGAGGCGAATCGTGACCGTTTCCCCAACTATCGGGGGATATTCCGGGTAAAAACTAAGGTAATACTCGTTGGAGTAAAGGCCGACTTCCGGTTGGGGTTGCGCTAATGCCGGCACGATCAGGCAGAGCAGAATTACTGCTATTGTAGTGAATCTTATGTTCATCTGTAGTATATATCGTCAATTTTATCAGGAAATTTCGCTCTTTTTGGGAATAAAGTCAAAGGGATCAAGGTGTCAAGGTGCCAAGGTGTCAAGTCTTGTGATCCAAGGCTTTGATCAGCGCCATTAACATTCTTTCCACTTCGTAATATTTACTTATAATATTATTGAAAATTTCTTCATTTAGATAATTCAAATCTTTTGATAACATTAATTGCGTCTCCAGTTCAGTTCCCGAACCATAAGCAATTCTTAAAAATTGAATGTATTGCTTCATGCTTTTCCTCCCATACCCCTCTGATATATTTGATGGAATTGAAAGTGCCGCTCGTCTTAATTGGGAAGTAATACCATATCTTTCTTCTGCGGGGAATGATTTGGTGTGCGTATAAACATCTATGACTAGACTGTAGGCTTTTTGCCAAACTTTTAGGTCCTTAAATGTTCTGATTTCCATGTCCTTCCCTCCTTGATGCCTCGAAACCTCGATACCTCTTCCCAGCAATTCCATTGCCACGCTCAACTTTAGCAAAACAGCCTAAAAACGACGAAATCTCGTCACTCAGCGCCAATTTCCCGACTTTTTATCTGTTATAATATAAGTATCATGTTGCTCGCTATCGACGTCGGGAATACGTCCGTTCATCTTGGGCTCTTTAGAGGAAAAACACTCGTAAAGGAATGGCGCGTGGCAACTTCACGGATATCAGGTAATCAGGGAATTAGGAAAGGGGTATCAGGGTATTCGGATATCAGGGACATTATTATATCCTCTGTTGTCCCTAAGGCAGACATAGTTTTGCGCAAAATGTTCCCGGCCGCTAAGTTCGTTAATTATAAGAACATCGGCATAAAAGTGAAAGTCAAAAATCCAGCTGAGGTTGGCGCCGACCGGCTCGTCAACGCCCTTGCCGCCTATAAATTATACGGCGGACCCGCCATCATCATTGATTTTGGCACAGCCACGACCTTTGATGTCATTAATGCCAAAGGAGAATATCTGGGAGGAGCGATTGCCCCGGGGCTTGAGCTTTCGCGCGATATTCTCAAAGAACGAACCGCCAAACTCCCCAAAATCGAGATCAAAGCGCCAAAGAATATTATCGGGAAAAACACTGTTGAAGCGATGCAAAGCGGCTTGGTGTTCGGTTATGTGGCCATGGTGGAAGGGATGGTCAAGCGCCTGCGTAACGCGAATAGAGTAACGCGTAACGCGAGCGTGGTAGCAACCGGCGGCTTGGCGCGGCTGATTTGCCAGCAGACCGGAATAATTGATACAATAGACGATACGCTAACGTTAAAGGGACTTAGGTTGTTGGGTAGTTAGGTGGTTAGGTGGTTTGGAAATTTGTTTTTACCCTCTCCCTCTGGGAGAGGGGGGCAAGACTCGCGTTAGCGGGTGAGGGCAATTAGGGATATGTCAGAAGAATTAAGCGATCTATTAAAAATCAGAAGAGATAAGTTAGACGAGTTCCGCGCCAAGGGAATGGAGCCCTTTCCTTACGAGTATAAAGTGACCGCGTCAGCCGCGGTTGTCCTCGAAAAATACCAGGGGTTAAAAGAAGGGGAAGAAAGCCCGGAGGAAGTCTCAGTCGCCGGACGGATCGTCCTTAAGCGCGGTCACGGCAAAGCCTCGTTTGCCCATCTCCTCGACCAGAGCGGCAAAATTCAAATTTACGGCAAGCTCGATATCATCGGAGAAGAGAAATACGGGCTCTACCAAAAATTGGATCTGGGCGACATTATCGGCGTCCGCGGCAAAGTCTTTAAGACGAAAACGGGCGAAGTGACCGTCCGAGTCCATGATTTCACTATGCTTTGTAAATCGCTCCATCCTCTCCCGGAAAAATGGCACGGCCTGTCCGATAAAGAACTCCGCTACCGGGAACGCTACGTTGACCTGATCGTCAGCCCCGAAGTTAAAGATGTCTTCATTAAACGGAGCAAGATCGTCTCGCTGATCCGCAAGTTCCTCGAAGCAAAGGGTTTTCTGGAAGTTGAAACGCCGATCCTCCATGTCCTGCAGGGAGGCGCCGCCGCTAAACCTTTTGAAACTTTCCACGACGCCCTCGACATGCCGCTCTTTATGCGGATCGCCCCGGAACTTTATTTAAAGCGCTTGCTCGTCGGCGGTTTTGAAAAAGTTTTTGAAATGGGGCGGGTCTTCCGGAACGAAGGAATGTCGTACAAACATAATCCGGAATATACGATGATCGAGATCTACCAGGCGTATGCCGACTATAACCGGATCATGGAATTGACGGACGAGCTGGTCGTGACGATCGCCAAAGAAGTTCTGGCACGCTCGAGATCGAATTCCGCGGCGATAAGATCAACCTGGCCCCACCCTGGAAACGCATCTCCCTTCTCGACGCGCTGAAAGAGGCCGACATAGATTTGAACGGCAAGAACGAAGCGGAGATCCGGCAGATCGCCAAAGGGAAAGGGATTGAAGGGGCCGACGAGATCGGCATCGGCAAGATCATCAACGTTCTCTATGACAAATTCGTTGAAGCGACCCTCCGCCAGCCAACTTTTATCATCGACCACCCGCTCGAAACTTCGCCGCTGGCCAAAAAGCACCGGAGCAAGCCCGGCCACGTCGAACGCTTTGAACTAATCATCGCCGGGATGGAGCTGGCTAACGCTTTCTCCGAACTCAATGACCCGCTCGATCAGCGTGAGCGGCTCAAAAAGCAGGCCGAATTAAAGGCGGCCGGCGACCTCGAAGCTGAATCGATGGACGAAGATTTTCTCCGCGCGCTCGAATACGGGATGCCGCCGGCCGGCGGCCTTGGCATCGGCATTGACCGGCTCGTCATGATCCTGACTAACCAACCGTCGATCCGCGACGTCCTTTTTTTCCCTCACATGAAACCGCTGGGAGCAACCCAGCCAAAACCTGAAGAGATGGGGATACTGGATAAAAATGAAGGTAGTTGAGGCCTTTAATAAAGGGACCCCTTCCCTTTCCTTTGAGTTCTTCCCGCCCAAAACAACCGAGCAGGAAGCCAAACTCTTTGAAGCGATCGATCGGCTAAAGAAGTTTGACCCGAATTTTGTTTCGGTGACTTACGGCGCGATGGGCCGGACCAGGGAAAAGACCTTTTTCTGGGTTGGCGAGATCAAGAACAAACATGGGGTCGAACCGGTCGCCCACCTGACCTGCGTTGCTGCAACCAAAGACGATATTGCCCGCCAGCTTAATGAACTGGCCAAGATCGGGGTTGAAAATATCCTGGCGCTTCGTGGCGACCCGCCGGCCGGAGAAAAAGATTTTGTCCCGCCGGCAAACGGCTTTCGCCTGGCCAAAGAATTGATCGCCTTCATCAAGCAGACCAAGCCGGGTTTTTGTGTTGGCGCCGCCGGCTTCCCGGAAACCCACCCCGCCGCCCCCAGCGTTTATAAGGACACGGAATTTTTAAAGGAAAAAGTCGAGGCTGGCGCCGAATACATCATTACTCAGCTCTTTTTTGATAACCGCCGCTATTTTGAGTTCGTCGGCCGCTGCGAAAAAGCAGGGATCACTGTTCCGATCATCCCCGGCCTCATGCCGATCACCAATCTCCACCAGATCAAAAAGATGACCGAGACCTGCGGCGCGACCCTCCCGGGAGAACTGTTAGAAAAGCTGGAAAAACATCCGGCTGACACCGCTAAGATCGGCGCAGAGCACACCCTCGCCCAGGCCAAGGGATTGCTAAAGTCAGGGGTAAAAGGGTTGCATTTCTTCGTCATGAACCAGGCGGAACCGATCTCGCAGATACTCTCCGAACTTAAAAAATAACGATCTCCCTCTTATTAAGCTGGCTCCGTTTTAAAATTCGGCCGTACGGGTCAATCACCGCTGAAATCCCGGTATTGCCAACTTGGACGAAGTACTTCCGGTTCTCAATCGCCCGGAAGACGCCATTATTTAAATGAAAGTACGGTGCCGCCGAAGCGCCAAACCAGGCGTCATTGGTAAGGGTTAAAATAAAGGCGGTATCCGGCCCGACCCTAGACGCGATTAAAGCAGGAAAAGTCGATTCAAAACAGATCGCTGGTGCGACCTTGAGGTCACGGACAAAGAACGGTTCGGAAAAACGGGCCGGGTCATAATTCTGGTCAAAATACCCTGTCCCTTTGAGCAGCGGGAATAATAATGGTTTAAAAGGAAGATATTCGCCAAACGGGACCAAATGTTCTTTGTCAAACCGAGCAAGGATTTCCCCGGAATTGGAAAAAGAAACAATGGAATTATATATTTTATTCCGCAAACTGTCATGATACGGTGTGCCGACCACCAAACAAGTTTTTGTCTCGTTAATCAACGCCTGAAAACGCGGCCAAAGGATCGGGTCACGTAACAAGTAGGCAAAAACCGCCGTCTCTGGCCAAATAATGACATCGGGGTTCTCCGCCGCCGCCTGCCGCGTCAACTTCGCCTGGATCTCGTAGACCGGAAAAACCTGCGCGTAGTCCATCTTGTCTTTCTGGTCGATGTTTGGTTGGATAAGAGCCAACTTTGGGAAATGACTAATGACTAATGAAGAATGACTAATTACGGAAACACCGTAAGAGATCGCGATTAAGAATAGAAGTAAAACGCCAAGCAAAATACGCCATTTTTTTTGATCAGCAATGACTTCAGCTACAGCCGCATTCATTAAAACTACCAAAAAACTGACCCCGTAAACCGAAGAAAATGAGGCAATCTGGATCAGCGGCAGAAAAGCCGCCTGCGAATAACCGACCGCGCCAGCCGAGATACCAAACGGCCCCTGGAGGCGAAGCCATTCGATGAAGGTCCAGAGGAGGGGGAAGATGAGGAATTGAAAATTAGAGATTAGACCTTGCCTGCCGGCAGGCAGGGATTTGAAATTAGAAATTAAATAGTAGTATGATAGCGCGAACACTGCCAAAAATAACGCTTGGAATATTATCAACCCCACCCACCCCGTCACTATCCACCAGCCGCCGAAACGAAAGAGGGAAATTACCCAAAATAAATGAATGCCAAAAAATACCGTTCCAAACAAAAAACCGGCCAAGGCCGAACTTTGCCAGGTTTTGGCGTTTTTCAAGGCCATAAAGAACGGCACTAGCGCCACCCAAGCCAGCGGCCAAAGGTTAAATTTTGGGAAAACCAAAGATAATAAAATTCCGGATATCAATGTTAATACAATGTTTGAAGTTTGAAGTTTGAAGTTTGGATTTCTCTTCATTGGATAGTAACTGTACATTTTATTATGTTCGCGGCCGGGTCGATATATGCATTGTCCGTATCGTCCACGGTTTGGGTCGAACCGGAAACCTTGGAAATATAAGCATTGGTCGAGTTGAGATGGTCAGCCGGGAGCTTGGCGCCACCGGACGGCCAAGGAACGGAAACAACATCAAAATAAATGGTGTCCGGCACCCCGCTCTGGAAAATCTGGCCAAGCCGGACCGTATAAGTAAGGGTCGCGCTCGTCTCGCCAACAGTCGAGATCGGCTCCCGCGTCGTCACCTGACCCTGGATAAACGGGCCATCAACCAGAAAATAGCCGCCCGAATCGGCAATGATATACCCGCTCCAAGTCGAATAATAAGTCGTGTAATACGCCTCGACCGAACCCCGCTGCGGAGTTGTCCCCGGCTCGATCATTTCATAGTCGATATTGTCAGGCGGCGGCAATGGTGTTTTTAAGTTGGAGTCCGATGACAAAACCATAAAATAATGGTTGGCGTTAACATCGGCTGGGCCGTTCAAAGTAACTGTGACGGTCATCTGCTCCCCGTAGGAGATGATCGAAGTCACCGTCCGGGCACAGCCAAGGGTAAATGTAAAACTGATAATGCAAAATGCAAAAATAATGAATTTTAATATATTAATAAATCCATAGTTTTTAATTTTTACTTTTAAATTTTGCATTATCTTAATATCTCCTCACGTCGCCAGTTGATTGCAACTGCTGCAGCTGGCGCTCGAAACCGTCGAAGTAAAAACCGCGGCCCGACGAGAAACCAAGCGGTTCGCCCGGGATCGCCTTCAGGGTAAAAGTAAAGCTAAATTCTTTGCGATAATCGGAATACGTGGCTTTTATCTCCCAGCAGTGCAAGTCCTTAACCACCATTATATCACGCACTTTAAACTCCCGACTGGTCGTGTCATAAACTTGGCTGAAACGGAGATGAAGCTGGTTTGGCTTCCCTTCCAAGAAATAAATATCATAAAGCGCGCTCCCCGACTTAGTTTGTCCCAGGTTCAAGTCCTGCGTCAACGCCAGGTCAAGCGCGAAACAAGTAAGGGGGGCGTAGTGGAGCGACGCGACCAAGTCCTTGTATTTCGTATTCTCAATATCCCAGCCAGTATTAATGGCCCAGCGGAGCGCCGGCTGCGGCGTGACCGACAGGTTGGTCATGACATCATAATATTTTTTGGTCAGCCAGTTATGCCCGCCGTCGATTGACCAGCTGAATTTGCCTGGCCGGTAGAACGTCATTTTTTCGGTGATATCATGGTAGCGAGTCCCCAGCTGGTCGAAGAGAAACGGCGTATTCCCCTCGGTATAACCCTGTTTAAAGTTGATCTCGTTCAAGAAAAAAGAGGCCAGGTCGGTCCGCAATGAAGCGTTCTCGCGTAGCGCGTATAATTGGTCATCCGTTTGATAGGTATACTGGTCTAACCCCGCTCCCACAGTAAAGGTTGTCCCTAGCGCAAGCGGAACCGTTTTCGCGGCGTTAAGGGACATCCGGTAGCGCCCGGTCTGGAAATCGCGCCGCTTCCCCAGCGCCGAGACGTACTGGATTTCGCGATATGTCCCGTAACCAAGTGTCGACTGCAAGGCAAAAAACGGCAAGTCAAGCGTCCGGGGATAGATCTCGATCTCGGGTTTTTTCTCCAGTGAATTGTAGCGCGGATTGCCTGGGTATAGCCCCTCTTTCAGGTCGATAAACCAGTTCCGGGTCAACCGCCAGGAAAAACCCGGCTCCGAACCGTTCAAGTCGATCTGCGGTTCGATCTTCTCTTCGCCGCTGTCGCCAGCGTAAGCGGTGCTCCGGTAATAATTCACCGTACTGCTGACCGCCAGGCGGTTGCCTAAGAGCGGCGCGCGCCAGTACAACTTTTGTGAATTCCTCATCCAGAACGGTTCGTTCTTTGAATCTTCATAAGTAAAATTATAATTAGCGGCAAACTTATCCGACGACTCGTCGAACTGGAAATTATATTTCTGGTAATTCCCGATCCGGTCGTCAAGCGAACTCAATTTAAGGCGCCAGCTCTCTTGGCCTGAATGGTCAAGACCCAGCGACAAACTGGTTTGATCGAGACGTCCAGACGGGAGCTGGTAGGTGTCGATGTAGTTCTGGTTAAAAGTAAAATTAGTGGACGAATTAATCTTTTTCTGGTAATCGAATTTCGTTATCCAGTCCGAGAGGCCGGTGTCTTTTTCGTCAAGGTGATAAACATAAATTTTGCCCGAGCCCAGCGACGGCAGGCCGTACGGTTTTTCGAACCCGTAACCAAGCCCTTTTTTCGACATATAATCGAGGAGCAGGAGCCCGGCCGGGAGCGCCCAACCGCTTTTGACAAAATCGCCCTCGACCTCGGTGTGGCCAAAAGTCCAGTTCTTTTTCTGCTGGTCCTTCAGATCATAATAAATGTAGGGAAGCCAAAGGACCGGCAACTCACCGACATAAACGGTCACATTTCTCCCCTCAAACCGATCGTCGGGAAAATAATCGATCCGGTCAGCCAAGAGAAAAAAATGCGGTTCTTCATAGTTACAGGTCGTGATCTCGCTGTCACCCCCTTTCATGACCCCGCCAACCTCGGTCATTTCCTTGGAATCAAGGTAAACAGGCCCGCTGACCCCTTTGGGTGATAGCTGCATCTTCAGATCAGTAAAACCGGACCGGTCGGACTTAGTATCATAAGTCAAGCGGCCGGCCGCCGCTCGATATTCTTTGGCAAAAAGCCGAACATGCCCTTCGGCGGTCGCAATGTCGGTCCCGGTATCCATAACCAGCCGGTCGGAATGGATCTCAACTTCTTTTAATTTAACTTCGACGGAACCGGCCGCTTCGAGCCGGTTGGTCCCTTCAATATATTTTAAGCGATCGGCTTTGACCTTGACCGGGATGGTCGGTTCTTCGGCCTGGACAGAGCAAACAAGCAGAATAAAGAGAGGGATTATCGCTAAAAGCGCGCGGCGCATCAGGGGACTTTTGACGCCAGGCGGGCGGCAGCAATATCCGCCAGGGCATCGTACTGGCCAACCCGCCGATAGAGCTCGATCGCCTTTTGCGGCTCTTTTCTGGCATAACAGAGATCACCTAGATTAATGCAAAGCGCGGCCGATTCCGGATCAAGCGCCAAACTCTTCTCAAAATAGACCGAAGCCTGTTCGTTGTTCCCTAATAAATAAAAAATCACGCCAAGATTATTGTAAAAGACCGCGGAAGCCGGATCGGCCTGGACCGCTTCCAAAAGCCGCGCCCGCGCTTCATCGTATTTTCCGGTTTTAGCCAGAGCAACACCCAGATTGCTAAGCGCGCTGCCAAAACGCCGGTCAAGTTGGGCCGCTAGAGACAATTCCTCGACCGCCGCCGGGTACATTCCTTTTAAAAATAATTCAAATCCTTCACGGTTATGGTCTTGCCCAAACGACACATTAACCTCTTCCTTCTTCCCGACCCTAGCCGCCACCCGCTGGTCCCGCCCCCACAGGGCAATAATATCTTTTTTCCCGTACTGCGCGATCACCGCCACGAGCGGGCGGTTCCGCATGTTAGCGATCGTCACCGATTTAAGCTTGCGGATCCGCTCTTTTAGCCCGCCAAAGTCGATATCTTCTTGCAAAACACTCTCATAGATCTTGATCGCTTTTTTGATCTCCCCGCTCGCTTCATAAGTTGTCCCCAATTTACAGCGGACCGTCTTTTCCATCCCGGCAGAGGATAGCTCTAGCGCGTGGTTATATTGCGCCGCCGCCAGGTCAAACCGCCCTTCGCTCCGGTAAACATTCCCCAGCAATTGGTAGGCGACCGGCGCCCGGGCCGAATCCTTGAGCGCCAATTGCAGTTCACGGATCGCTGGGTCTTTTTCTTTCTTTTCCAGCAAGAGCTTGGCCAGGTCAAGGTGGAGTGACAATTTCCATTGGTCTTCCAGCAGTTTTTTCTTGAGCGCCTCAATCTCCACTTCAATCTCCAGCTCCCTGGCCAGGCGGTACTTTTCATGGATTTGCAGATTATAAGGGTCGCAAACCAGGGCGGAGCGGAGCGTGTGCGCCGCTTTTTGCGGCAGGCCAAGCTTGGTTTGCGCTTCGCCCAGCAAAATATAAGCCGGGATCAGGTTTTTATCGATCGTGATCGCCCCCTCCGCTTCCACCACCGCCCGCTGAAAATCCCCTTTGGCAATATAAGCCTGACCAAGCACCACATGAGCTTCGAGCAATTGAGGCTGCGCTTTCATGATTTCCCGGCATTGCTTGATGACCATATCAGCGACGGTCGGATCAGATTCGATCATCTGGCTGAATTCACCCAGCGCTTCGCGCGCCTGACCCTGCGCCAAGAGCGCCTCGCCCAGATAAGCCCGCGCCAGAACCTGCTCGGGACAGCTCTCCAATATTTCCCGGTAACTTTTAATGACGTCAGCGGTCGTTTCCGGCCGCGCTTTAAAAAGCTGGTGCAAATTTTCCGCGGCTTCGCTAAAATTGCCCTGGCGAACCAAGGCCTCGGAGAGAGCAATGACCGTCAATGGATGGTTAGGATAATTCCGCAGTATTCCTTTCAGCTGGCCGATGATCTCCGCCAATTTGCTCGGCTCGAGGCGGATGATCTCGCGCAGTTTGGCGACCGCCGCTTCCGGGTTGAGCGTTTTCATGTAAATATTGGCCAGCATTTCGCGGATCTCGATATTCCCTTCGATCTTTTTTAGCAGTTCTTCGAGCCGCTGGATCACTTCGCGCACCACTTCGGGATCGTCGGAAAACATCGCCGCGTACTTGCCGGCGGCGCGGACATACTCCTCGCTGCGCGTGTACAATTCCCCCAGGATCCGCAAGATCTGCTTGTTGCCCGGTTTCTGGGCGAGGAGTTCTTCATAAAAGCGAAGCGCCTCGACCGTCCGGCCCCGTTCCAAATAGGCGGCCGCCAAAGTTTCGATCAGCCGGACATCTTTTATCCCCCGGGCGACCGAACGCTCCAGCAGGGCGATCGCGTCATCGATCCGGTCCTGGTGAATATAGATCCGGCCCAGGACATTATAGGCTTCGACCTCTTTGTCACGGAGAGTATCCGCCGCGGTATCTATGATCTCTTCCAGCTCCATGATCGCGGCGTCAGCCTCGCCACAGCTAAGCAAAAAACCGGCCAGGGAAAACCGGGCGCCCAGTTTGGCCGGTTCCTGGGCGATCAAGGTTTCGTAATCGAGCGCAATCGCGGCCAGCGTGCGGGGATTGGCCAAAAACATTTTGGCGTATAATTGCTGCGCTTTCTTATAATTGCCCTGTTTAAGTTCGGTTAACGCGGTCATCAATGATACCTGCCCTCATAATATAACATCGCCAGGCCGATCAGCGCAAATACAGTTTGCGGCGCGGCCGCCGCCACCTCGGGCGGGACCAGCCCGCCGCGGCCAAGCGAGCGGAAGATCGAAGCAAAAACATAAAAGGTGAACATAAAAACTATCGTCACGATCAAGCCGGTCGTCTGGCCGGAACGGGGCGAAGAAAGCGAAAAAGGGATGCCCACCAGCGCAAAAACAAAACAAGTGAGCGGAACGGAATAACGCATGTACAATTCAGTCAACAGTTCACGGGCGCTGCCGCCCCCTTTTTCCATCACGCTGATCGTCGCCAAGAGCTCCTGCCGGTCCATGTCAGTATAGGTCTTTTGCGCCGTAAAAGAGAGGATGTCTTCGCTCACATTCAGCTTCATCCGGTCAAAAACCGCTTCATAATTGAGATGACCTTTTTCGTCGTATCGGTGGATCACGCCACTGCTCAATTCCCAGAGCCGGCCGGTGAAGGCGGCGGTTTGGGCCGTGATGACCCGGGGGAATTTCTCATCCGCCAATTCATAGACCATAAGATTCTCCATGGTCCGCTCTTTCATGTTGACCCGCTTGGCGTAATAATAACGGTTAAACGGGTCCTTGAAGAAGACATTCTCCTTCACGTCAGGCAGCGGCTGCTTGTAAATGATCTGCCGAATGATATTGCTGGAAACATGGTTAGCATAAGGGACGATCCGGTCGTTAGTGATAAAGGAGACCAGGCTGACCAAGAGGCCCACGATCAGGATCGGGCGGGCAATCCGGAAAAGGGTGATACCGGAGGTACGCAGCGCCGTCATTTCGTTGTCCTTCGACAGGCGGCCAAGCGCCATCGCCGTGGCAAACAAGGTAGAGACCGGAAAGGTCAGCACCAGGAGCGACGGCAGTTTATAAATCATCAGCTTGAGGACCAGCCAAGCCGGTATCCCCTTGTTGATGATCAGGTCGGTCATCGTGAACAGCAGGTCGACCGCCAGGACCAGAATAAAACCAAGCACCCCGACCAGAAAAGGGCCCGACATCTCCGAGACGATGTACCGGTCGAGTTTCTTCATTATTATTCGGAGTCTTTGCGTCTTCTCACTTCGCGGCGGATCGCTTCTTCCTTTTCCCGCCGTTTGCGTTGCGACGGTTTTTCGTAATATTCGCGCTTCTTGATCTCGTCAAGCACCCCTTCATAACGAAGCTTGGTCTTGAATTTACGGAGCGCTTTCTCGAGCTCCTCGCCTTTTCTAATCTCTATCTTAGGCATTGTTTTACCCTCCTCTCCAGCTAAATTTAAAAATCAAAAGTAAAAATTCAAAAATGCAATTTAAAAATTAAAATTGGCAATATTCCGGATAGCGGAACATCACTTTTGAATTTTGACTTTTAACTTTTGACTTACTTCTTCTCATGTTCGTATTCCAAACAGCACATCAGGCGGCCGCAGACGCCGGCCGTTTTGGTCGGCGACATCGCCAGCCCCTGTTCTTTGACCATTTTAACCGTCACATGTTTCGGCTTGTCCAGCCAGACCGAACAGCAGAGCGACCGGCCGCACGCCCCCAGCCCGCCAAATAACCGCGCTTCGTCCCGCGGCGAAACCTGTTTCATGTCGACCCGGGCGGAAAAAGAGACCGCCAGGTCGCGCGACAAGTCACGCAAGTTGGGCGCTTTTTCCCCGTCGCCTGACCGGTAATAGACAATAACCCGGCTGTTATCGAACAGGTATTCAATATTGATGACCCGGATCGGCAGTTCGTGCTCTTTAGCCTTTTGCCCCGCGACGGCAATCGATCTGCTTTCCAGGGCCGTCAGCTCTTTTTCTTTCTCCACATCCTCGGCGGTCGCGTAACGGACGACCTTTTTGAGCCGGACGTCGCGCGACAAGGCTCGCGGGAACCCGCGGGCGTAAGAAACGATCTCACCGAATTCAACGCCGCGGTCGGTTTGGACGATGACCGGCGAGCCGATCTTGATCGATTCTTCCCGGTAACCGGTGATCGGGCAGATCCGGTTGAACTTCCGCAGTTTGATCCCCAGTTTTAAGTGTTCGTTCATGCCGCGTTGAGCCTCAAGCAGGCGACTTCGAGCGACAGCCGGAAGTTCGCCTTCCTCTTTATATTCTTAACCGTATCGAGCAAGATCCGGGCGGCGGATAAATCGCCCAGCTCTTCTTTAGCGTAATGGACTAAGTCGTACAGCAGGGCTTCAATCCGTTCTTTTTCTTTCTCCAACCGGTCGGCAATGGCAAACAGTTCGATCACGCTCTTCTGCTTGATCGCCTTGAGATCGGCATAGAAACTGGCCAGCTCCGGATCGCGCGACCACGCCTGGTATTTTTCGCCAAAAACGATTCGCTGGCAACGCGAAGCGATCGTCGGCAGGATCCGGTCTTCCCGGTCAGCCAGCAGGATAAAAACCACGCCCGGTGGCGGCTCTTCCAGGGTCTTGAGGAAAGCGGCCGCGGCATCTTCGGTCAGCGTATCAGCTTTGTCGACAATAACCAGGAGATATTCTCCGCTGTTAGCCCCATATCTGACCCGCCCCTGCAAGTCCCTGATTTGTTCGATCTTGAGCGAGGCCCCGTCGGGCTCAACCCGGACGCAATCGAGCTTACCGCACCCCAGCTCCTCGGCAAAAGCCAAGGCATCCGCCAGCTTGCCGGAATCGGGCGGGCCGACAAACAGATAGCCGGAGGCAATCCGTTTATTTTGGGCTATTCCTTGGAGAAGATGGTGCATGAAGCCATTATATCATTTTCTGATTACATTATAAACATCGGGAACTTTGCGGATCGCCGCGAGCACCTGCTCGAGATGATCGATGTCGCGCACGTCGACAGTGAGGCGGAGAAAAGCGGAGGTTCCGCGTTTGGTCGAGACCCGGGCGGCAGAAACATTGGTCCCGGTTTCCGAAACCTGCTCCAGGATATCTTTAAAGACCCCGACTCGGTCATAAGCCTCGACCTCGATCCCGACCGAAAAAAGCTGGCCCGATTCCAAGTTCCATTCCACTTTGACCGCCTTAGCCGGCGCAAATTTTTGGCCTTCCAGGTTATGGCAGCCAACCCGGTGGATCGCGATCCCTTTCCCCTGGGAAACGTAGCCGACGATCGGTTCCCCCGGAACGGGAAAACAGCACTTGGAAAACCGAACTAGGATATTTGATAGTCCGGAAACGATGACCGAAGTTTTCGCTCTCGCCCTTGAGCGCACCGCCGGTTTTGGCGGGACAATCTCCTTGGCCGCCGCGGGGGCTGATAACTCTTCACCCCGCTCTTCTCCCATTTGCTCCTTGAGCCAGCGCTTAAGCTTGACCCTGGCGCCGGTGGTCCGGATAAACCCAAGCCAGTCGCGGCTCGGCGCATCTTTCTTGCCGGTCATGATCTCAACGATATCGCCGTTATGAAGCTCCGAATCAAGCGGTACGATCCGGCCGTTAACCTTGGCCCCGGTGCAGCGGTGGCCGACCTCGGTGTGGACCCGGTAGGCAAAATCGATCGGCGTGGCATGGGCCGGCAGGCCAAAAACGTCACCTTTCGGGGTAAAGACAAAAACCTCGTCGACAACCAAGTCAATCTTCAAACTTTCGATGAAGTCTTTGGCGTCTTTCAGTTCGCTCTGCCAATCAAGCATCTGCCGGAGCCACGACATTTTCCGGTCGAGCTCCTTATCGGTCACCCCTTCCTTGTACCGCCAGTGGGCGGCGACGCCGTATTCGGCGACCCGGTGCATCTCGCGGGTCCTGATCTGGATCTCGACGGGGCGGCCGTCCGAGCCAAAGACCGTGGTGTGGAGCGACTGGTAGCCGTTCGATTTGGGCATGGCAATATAATCGTGGAACCGGCCAGGGAGCGGCTTCCAGAAATCGTGGACGAGACCGAGGACGTTGTAACACTCCTTGACGTCATTGGTGATGACCCGAACCGCCACCAGGTCAAAGATCTCGGAAAACTCTAGATGCTGGCTCTCCATCTTCTGGCAAATACTGAAAAAGTGTTTGGCCCGGCCGTTAACCTCGGCGGCAATATTAAGCTGCCGCAACCGGTCCTTGAGCTCTTGGATAAAGAGGGTAATAAACGCTTCCCGCCCGTCGCGGCTTTCGGCTACCCGGGTTTTGATGAAGTCATACTTGTCCGGCTCAAGATAGAGAAAAGCGAGGTCTTCGAGCTGCCATTTGAGCCGCCACATCCCCATCCGGTGGGCCAGCGGGGCAAAGATATCGCGCGTCTCCAGGGCGATCGCTTTTTGCCTGGCCGGCGAAAGATATTGGAGCGTCTGCATATTGTGGAGGCGGTCGGCCAGTTTGATGACGATGATCCGGTAATCCTCGCCCATGGCGACGAACATCTTGCGGAAATTCTCCGCCTGCCGCTCCTCGCGGCTGACAAAGGTCAACTGGCTTAGCTTGGTCACCCCTTCAACCAGGCGGGCGACCTCGTCGCCAAACTCCCGCTTGATATCCTCTTTTGTGACGTCGCCGTCTTCGACCGCGTCGTGCAGGAGCGAAGCGGCAATGGTCATGGCATCCTGTTCGAGGTCGGCGAGGATCGTGGCCACAGCAAGCGGATGGGTAATATAGGGAGCGCCGGAAAGCCGTTTATGGCTGGCGTGGACCCGTTCGGCAAAAGCGTAGGCTTTCTCAACTAGGCCGGTATCGGCTTTGGGATTATAACTCCTGATCTTCTCGAGGAGCTCGTTCATCGCCGATTGTAGCGGCTCCTGTCCATGACACCGATCCCCGGCGGGATGGCAGACCTTCTCTCGTGCGGTTTTTCTTTGGGCGCTGGCGGGCGGGCGTTGCCTGACGAGCGGATCGCGATCAGCACCCGGCAGGAGTTCTCCAGCGACGAAGTATACTTATAAGCTTCTTCCAGCGTTTTGCCGATCGCGAAGCTGCCGTGGCTTTTGACGACGGCAACCACGCTGCTCCCCTGGAGGAATGACGGCAAGAGGCGGGCCGCCTCGTCGGAGCCGACCGCCTGGTGGACGCGGACGATCGCCGCCGACCGGTAAAGGTAAAGTCCTTCGGCGTCCTGCGGCACTATCTTATTGTCGGTGATCGAGACGGCAATCGCGTTGGCCGGATGGGCGTGGACGATCGCGCCAGCTTGGGTCTCGCGGTAGATCGCCCGGTGAGTTGTTATTTCGCGCGAAGCGTTCTTATCCGCTTCGCCCGGTTCCAGGCCGACTTCGATAATGTCCCCCTCTTTCAGGTCGCCCAGCATCGAATCGCGCCGGGTAATATATATCTTGTCCCCCTGGCGGACGCTCATGTTGCCGCCGTGCGAATCGACCAATCTTTCTTGAAACAATAATTTACCTATTCTTTGGAATTCTGCTAACATTTTATCCTCCTTATGATAAGTGGTGCGCGAGCAAGCCTTCGAAGCGGGAAAAACTCCGCACCACTTCGAACCGCTCGATCGCTTCTTTGAGCTTGAGTGTTTTCATCCGCTCCAGGCTAAAATCTTCAATATTAAATGAGGCCATGACCGAGCCAATAATGACCGCCCGGCGAACATTATCATGGCCAATATCGTCGGTCTTGGCCA
>JAQVPA010000023.1 GCA_028702315.1 Candidatus Margulisiibacteriota bacterium | reverse complement strand
ACCCACACTTAATTGTGTCGGGTTCAAGGGCATTATTGCTAACGGCATTGGCGGGGTCTTTTTGTGAGAAATATATGACAGTCACAGTAATAGTCGGCACGCAATGGGGCGATGAAGGGAAGGGGAAGATCACTGATCTTCTCGCCCGGGATATGGACATGGTTGTCCGCTACCAAGGGGGGAATAACGCTGGCCACACTGTCGTCATCAAGAACGAGACTTTCAAACTTCATCTTATCCCGTCCGGTATTTTTTATCCTAACGTTACTTGCGTGATCGGAAATGGCGTTGTTGTTGACCCGGCGGTCCTCCTTAAAGAGATTAAAGGACTCCGTGAGCGCGGGTTCAGCGGCAATAACCTGCGGCTTTCTTCCCAGGCCCACTTGATCTTCCCGTACCACCGCGATCTCGATGCCGCCCAGGAACAGAAACACGAAGCGGGGCGGATCGGGACGACCAACCGCGGCATCGGACCCTGTTACGTCGACAAATATAACCGCCGCGGTATCCGCGTCGGCGATTTCTTCCACCCGGAGATATTTAAACAGCGGCTGGAGTGGAACATCAAGGAAAAATCATACATCCTGAATAATTTTTATGAATATAAAGTGGAATATGATATCGAAAAGATCCAAGCCGAATATTTTGCTTACTTTAATGAGCTGAAAGACTTGATTGCCCTGGAGTCGACCGCCTTGATCGGCGAATATATTTCCCAGAACAAGAATATCCTGATGGAAGGGGCGCAGGGGACGATGCTCGATGTCGACCACGGAACATATCCCTATGTTACTTCTTCGAACCCGATTGCCGGCGGCGCTTGCACCGGCGCCGGTTTTGGCCCACAAGAGATCGATGAAGTGATCGGCGTAGCCAAAGCGTATTTTACCAGAGTTGGCGGCGGGCCTTTCCCGACCGAGATCATCGGCGGGATGGGGGACCAACTGCGCGAACGGGGCGGGGAATACGGGACGACGACCGGCCGGCCGCGGCGCTGCGGCTGGTTTGACGGTGTTGTCATGCGCCATGCCTCCAAGGTCAACGGTATCACCCAGCTGGCGATCACCAAGCTTGATGTGCTGGATGGCCTGGAAACAATTGATGTTTGTACCGCTTATGAATATGAAGGGAAGCAGATCAAGGATTTCCCGACCCATATCCAACGGTTGGAAAAATGTAAGCCGGTTTACGAGACTTTAAAGGGTTGGAAAGAGGATATAACCAAGATAACCGACTACGCCCACCTGCCGGCCAATGCCAAGAAATACCTCGACCGCCTCGCGGAACTCTCCGAAGCTAAGGTTTCATTGATCTCGGTCGGCGCCGAACGAGGCCAGATCATCAAGCTTTAGACGGAGTCGGGATGGAGCGGCAGGGTAAAACTGGCGACGAATTCTTCCTCTTCGAGCGATAGATCGAAGGTCCCCTTCAAATATTCTTTTACGATCAACCTGGTAAAGGGTAGTCCGACGCCGGAGCTCGATTCGTTATTCTGATAGTAAAAACCCTGGTTTATATCATCAAGCTTTTTGGCGGAGAATTTGACCGGGTTACGGACTGAGATCTCGATATAGGGAAGTTCCTTTTTCTCGACCGTAATACTTAGCTTTGGTTTGGTCAGGTATTTGACGGCATTAGTGATCAATTCCTCCAGGACCTCGGTAGCCAGCTCCAGATCGGTATTGGCATAGACTTTTTCTCCGTCCGGTCGGACCAAGATATTGACCGCGACTGGCAGTCCTTGTTTGCTGAACAAAAGATGGCGCCGTTTGGCAATGATCTCCTCGATCAACGCTTGCAGATCAACTTTTTGCGGCCGGGCGCTGATCTCCAGCGTGTTGTTCTTGGCTTCGATGATCCTTTTCCGCAGCTGCCCGGTAAGGTCGTTGGCGATCTTATGCGACCGGCCGAGGAATTTCTCGGTTTCCTCAATCTTTAAAATGATCTCGTTAACCTGGGCGAGAAAAGCGCGTTGTTCGGGTGCGGTGGCCGCTCCGAGTTGGACCTGAATATCGGCCAGCAGGTGTTTGAGGCCTTTATCGCCGTTCAGGAAATTGCGGAGGACCAGCTCGATGTACCCGCTAATGGCGGTTATCTTAGGAAATGCCTCGGCATGGATCCCGCGGAAGAAAAACAGCTGATAGTTCTTTGACAGCTTGGCCAACTTGTCCTGGCTGCGCAGCCGGGTGATGATCGTCGCGGCCATCTTGACCAGCAGTTTTTTGAGGTGCAGGTCTTCTTCTGAAAAATCCTCCAAGTAGCGCTCCCACATTTCAGCAAAAGGCTTGGCCGGATCGTTATCAACCAATTTATAGAAAACAAGCTTGAACTTTTCCGGCGGAACGTTCGGGTAACGTTCCTTCAACTTCTTAAAATCATCGGGCTGATGGGCCTCATATGAATAGATATAGGTCGAGCCCTCTGCTGTTGCCAGTAGAGCGGATCCGGAGCCGGGTTCGATATCGACCCAGTGTCCTTGGGCGGGTGAGGGATCGATCCGGGAATCGTTACTTCTTTCCAGGATCAATGATTTTTGGGCAAGGCCGGCTTCATTGATCCGTCGCGCATAGAGTCGCAAGGTGGAGACTTGGAAAATGCGGTGAAAGGCCTTGGCCAGCAATTCGTAGACCTGTTTCTCATCCCCGGCGCTGATGAAACCGGTCACGATCTCATTGAGCAGGCGGACCAGCGGCTGGTTCTTATGCTCAAGCAGCTCATTGATCTGCTGGACGATCAAGCGGATGTCGTCGATGTCGTTGCGTCCCTTGGAGAGGAACCCGACGATCCCCTCAAGCAACAGAAGGTGCTCTTTGATCCGGTTGGCGGAATTGTCGAGAGTGGCGATCTGTTTCCTGATTATTTGGGATTCCGGGCTGGCGGCGTAATTGTCCTGGCTGAACAGCCGTTGCAGGAGTTGGATGCCGCCCAGCACTTCTTGCAAGTCGGTCCGGAACCAGTGACCGAGCGCCTCCAGGGAGGATTCCAGGTCAGCAATAACCATGGTGCTTGAGCGGAGATGGGAGGTGAGCTGCGGATTGAGGAGGGTGGCAAGCTTTCTGGCTAGCCAGTTAAAGGACAGCTCTATATGGCGCAGGGTTTGATAGGTATCGACCCCAAGCGCTGTTGCGTAATAAGGGATGATTTTGGTGTGGGCCTCCTCCCGTGGCAAGCCACGTTTGAACTCCCAATAGCCGTTCAGGTGAGCTTTTTTAAAATCAGTTGGTTTAAAATCAATCAGCTTTTTTTTTGCCGCGGTTGCTGTTCGCCAGCACTTATTCTTTAAGCCGATAATTTTATTTATTGTCGTTCGATAAATAAGCATAAATATTAGTATGACACCTTGTGTGTTTATCCGGATAAATCCGAAGAATTTGCTTGGACAGAGGGAAACGTAATCGGCATTTCACCTCTATTTACCGCTTCGGCGTTCCATTCCTCGACAACTCCCCGGACCGCGATCCCTTTTATTAAGACGCTTTTAAGTTTGCTTGGTTTTAATAATTCTTGATGAGCATTATAAAAGGGGCCGAGCTCATTGGCCTTAATTTCTCCTTTGGTAATTTTTGGTCCAAGATTTTGAAGAAAAACAACGCTGTCAATGTAATCATCGATCAAAAAAGAGCGGAGTATCTTTAGTGGCAGAGGCCCCACTTTAAAATCAAGTGGATTAAGATTTTTTTCTACCATGTGGCTATAAGCTTTCCCTATGATATTTAAATGAAGTAGCGCTTTTTCAAAACGTTTCTGTAAGATATTATTTGTGGGTGCTGGAAGCGGCAACCCCCCACCTGGTTTACTAATGCCAGTAATTATTGCGTTCCCCATATTTAATTATCAGGATAAATCTGCCAAAATTTCACTTAATATGAGCAAGGCGATCGTTCTTCTGGCCGGCGGGCTTGATTAAGCGCCAATCAGTTTTTTTAACCTGGCGAAGATTTTATCCAATTTGAACTCCAAATCAGCTTGACTTATTCCGAGTGTGGCAACGAGGTTTTCCGGGGTCTCATTTTCGTAAAACATCCTTTGGATAAGATTCCGGTCATCAAGAGGCAAGTCTAGAACCGCTGACTTTAGGGCGGCCCGCTGTGCCCTTTCTTCTTTGATGAGCAACGCTTCAAGCGGAGAGGGTATTTTGTTGTTATGGAAAAAATCCATCCCTTGCTGTTTGATCATTGGGCTGGGCAAATCTAGCGCCAGCCACTCTTTGAGTCCGCCGCGATTTTTAGCTGCAATCCCATTGAGCCCGCCGTAAAATTTAATGACTGGCAGGGTAAACTCGCCAAAATACGGGCGTAGCATGCCATAAGTAAGGGGCTCGCCGCCAAAGCGGCTCAACGTCGTTTCGATCTTTTGCTGGTTGGTTTCAATGTAATTGATGATCGCCTCGGTTATTTCAACCGGATCATTATCCGGCAGAAGAAAGGGGGTGGTTTTTAGAAGATAGCCATAGAATGAGGGCGGCCAATCTTCACGCTTTTGCTGTTCAATGACCTGTTTGACTGCTAGGCTTGACCGTTGGATTGCGTTAAACCTTTGTTGGCATTCTTGAGGAGTTAAACCGGTAAAAGTGCCGATAAATTTATTGTAAGGGATATGGTAAAAAGTGGCGAAAGAAACTAATTCAGGAAAGAATGAATCGATTTTTTTGGTAGAAAGCACAATCTTATTGTAATCCAAAATTTCTGTCCAAAAGTTGCCTTCGGGATTAGTTAGGCTAGAAAGAGCGGAAAAGAGTTGACCGAGATAACTGATGCCAATTTTTTTGCCTAAAGTGATTTGTTTGCTGTTGCCGCGATAACTCTGCCAGTTGGTTTCTAGTTCTTTCAAGAGAGTTTCGACTTTAGTGATAGGCAGATTAATATAAGTATGTCCCAGTGTCTTTGCCCAAGATTTGTCTTCGGAATTTGTGAGGTTGGCAAGAGCGGAAAAGAGCTGACCAAGACTGCCGATCCCGATCTTTTTAGCTAAAGTGACTTGTTCGCTGTTGCCGCGATAACTTTGCCAGTTGGTTTCCAGTTCTTGCAAGAGGGCCTCGACCTTAGTGGCGGGGAGATTAATTTTATTGTATTTCAAAATTTCTGTCCAAGTCAGGCCTTCGGAGTTTGTGAAGTTGGAAAGGACAGAGAAAAGATGGCCAAGATGGCTGATGCCGACTTTTTTGGCTAAAGCAATCTGGTGGTTGTTGCCGTGATAACTCTGCCAGTTGACCCCCAATTCTTCCAAGAGAGCTTCAATCTTAGTGATAGACAGATTGATCTGATTATATCCCAGCACTTTTGCCCAAGATTTGTCTTCGGAATTTGTGAGATTGGCTAGAGCGGAAAAGAGCTGGCCAAGATTACTGATGCTGATTTTTTTGCCTAAAGTAATTTGGCTGTTGTTGCCGGGATAACTTTGCCAGTTGGTTTCTAGCTCTTTCAGGAGGGCTTTGACCTTAGTGGCGGGGAGATTAATTTTGTTGTATTCCAATCTCTCTGTCCAAACTATGCCTTCGGAGTTAGTGAGGTTGGCAAGAGCAGAGAAAAGATGGCCAAGATTACTGATGCCGACTTTTTTAGCTAAAGCGATTTGGCAGTTGTTGCCGCGATAACTTTGCCAGTTGGTTTCTAGCTCTTTCAAGAGAATCTCTGTTTTGGCGACAGAAAGGTCGATTTTGTTATAGTCCAATACTTCTGCCCAAACAATACCTTTGGAGTTCGTGAGATTGGAAAGGGCGGAGAAGAGCTGGCCGAGATAATTGATGTCGACTTTTTTGGCCAAGTCAACAAGACGATTATTGCCAAGAAAGCAGGCTATGTTTTCTGTGTATGTTAAATGGGATAGAAAAGTGTTTAGATTTAAAGTGGAAGCAATGGGCAGGTCGATGTGCTTGTAGCCGCATAAACTTTCCTCTAGCAGTTTTATTTTACGGCGAAAATCCTTGAGAACGCGATTGGCCAATCTCTTTCCTTCGTAACCGCTTACCATGTTTAATCTTAAGGCGAGATCCATTTCCGTTGCCCAGCGGAAGAAGCCGGAGGGCGAAGCAAGATTGTCCTTTCTCCATTCAGGAGAGAAGAGATAATTAAGATCGATCGGGTAGTGGTAAAAATAAGTTTGTCCCTCGTCTTCTATCCCGACTTCTAATAAAATATTAGTGTTTCCGACGGAATTCAAAGAGAGCGTTCCATTTTTCCAGGCCTGGTAAAGCTGGATGGTCTGTTTGGGTTTGAGCAAACGGCCGGGCGCCTTTTCCATGGAAAAAGGAATAATAGTTGTGTTTTTGGCTAGAGCCGGAGTTTTACCTTTGGGAAAAGGGATGAAGAGATGGCTGTTAACAAAATTTGCTTTGCTCATTGTGCTATGTAATTGTCAGGATAAACCTGCTAAAATTTCACTACAATGTCAAAAAAAGCGATTGTCCTGCTTTCCGGCGGGCTCGACTCTACTACTACTCTTTATTACGCGAAAAGCAAAAGGTATAAATGCTATGCGCTGATCTTTGATTACGGCCAGAGGCATAAGAAAGAGATTGTTCAGGGGGTAAAGGTTGCGAAGCTGGCCAAAGTGCCATATCAAATCATTAAAATTAAGCTGCCGTGGAAAGGGAGTTCCCTCCTTGATACGCACTGCGCGTTACCCGTTACGCGTTCACTGAAAGAGATCGGTCACGGCATCCCCTCAACCTACGTTCCCGCCCGCAACACGATCTTTTTGAGTTTCGCGCTCTCTTATGCCGAAGCGATTGGTGCCAAGGCGATCTTTATCGGCGCCAACGCGGTCGATTTTTCCGGCTACCCCGACTGCCGGCCGGATTATTATCGAGCTTTCCAACAAGTTATGAAAAAAGGTGTTAAGGCATCGAGCCGTGCCTGCCGGCAGGCAGGGATTCAAGTTAAGACACCCTTAATCAAGATGACCAAGGCGCAGATCATTCGTTTGGGGCTGAAGCTCAAGGCCCCGCTCGACATAACCTGGTCCTGTTATAAAGGCGGCCGCCAGCCCTGTGGCGTCTGCGACAGCTGCCAGCTGCGGGAAAAGGGCTTTTCCTCCGTGAATCCTGCCAAGCCCTCATCCGCGAACGCAAAGCGTCCCCCTTCTCCCAGAGGGAGAAGGTAATTCGCTGAACAAAATAAGCAAGATATATTTTGCAACTTCGCGCCGCCCCCTCTCCCTATGGGAGAGGGGGGAAGGTTACACGCCAGCGCCTGCCTGCCGGCAGGCAGGGGTGAGGGTTTAGAAAACCTGTGCTATAATTCAGGCATGAAGCTTGCTCTGGGCCAGATCAATCCGACTGTCGGTGACCTCAAATGGAACGCCGCTCAGATGATCGAGCTGATCGCCGAGGCAAAAAAGGAAAAAGTTGACCTGGTGATTTTTCCGGAACTGGCGACCACTGGCTATCCGCCCGAAGACCTCCTGCTCAAGCCGCAATTTATTGCTGATAACCTTGCTGTGCTAAAAGAGATCGCCAAAGCCGCCACAGGAATAGCGGTTTACGTCGGTTATGTCGATAAAAAGGGTGAAAAATTGTTCAATGCCGGGGCTTTTCTCGTCGACGGTAAGATCAAGGCGGTTTACCACAAGATGAACCTCCCCAACTACGCCGTTTTTGATGAAAAGCGCTATTTTACTGCCGGGACAAAGCCTGTAGTTGTCAATTACCAGGGATGGAAGATCGGCCTCGGTATCTGCGAAGATATCTGGGTCGATAAAACCCCATATCGCAATAAAGCGGACCTGATCATCAATATAAACGCTTCGCCATATCATCTGGGGAAGGCCAGCGAGAGGGAAAAGGTCTTAAGCGCCAAAGCCAAAGCTTCGAAAAGTTATGTCACTTATGTCAATATGGTTGGCGGGCAGGACGAGCTGGTCTTTGACGGCGGTAGCATGGTTATTGACCAGAAAGGGAAGTTGATTGCCGCCTGCGAGCAATATCAGGAAGAGTTATTGATCATTGACATCGAAAACAACCGGATGGAAAACCAGTGGATGGATGAAGCGTTGGAAATATATGGGGCCCTGGTGCTGGGGACTAGGGACTATATCGAGAAAAATGGGTTTGGTGGTGTGGTGGTTGGGTTGTCAGGAGGGATAGATTCCGCTTTAACGCTGGCCATTGCTGTTGATGCTCTTGGAAAAGAGAAAGTTCACGCCATTTTTATGCCGTCAGAATATACGGTGGAACAAAGTCGCGCGGATGCCAAAAAAGTGGCCGAAAACCTGGGGGTGGAATTTGCCGAGATCCCGATAAGCGAAGTCTTTACTCGATACCTTGAAACCTTGATCCCTCATTTCATGGGCCGCCCCGCGGACTGCACCGAGGAGAACCTCCAGGCCCGCATCCGGGGGAATTATTTGATGGCGCTCTCCAATAAATTTGGCTGGCTCGTCCTGACGACGGGGAATAAGTCGGAGATGTCGACCGGCTACTGCACTCTTTACGGCGACATGGCCGGCGGTTTCGCTGTTCTCAAGGATGTACCGAAAACAACCGTCTACGAATTGGTCAAATGGCGGAATCAGCAGGGTGAGGTAGTCCCCCGATCGATCATTGACCGGCCGCCGACCGCGGAGCTCCGTCCCAACCAGACCGACCAGGATACTCTTCCTCCCTATGACATTCTTGATGGGATCATGAAAGCCTATGTTGAAGATAATAAGAGTACAAATGAGATCGTCAAACAGGGTTTTGATGCCGCTATTGTCAAAAAAGTGGTCGCCATGATCGACCGCTCGGAATATAAGCGCCGCCAAGCCCCGCCCGGACCGCGCATCTCCCGCCGGGCCTTCGGTAAGGACTGGCGCCCGCCAATCACCAATCACTATTAAGCTGCCTAAAATTTAATCATTGCTTGCCTAAAAATTAATCATCGCCTATAATACTTTAATCAAACAAAGGGGGAACTATTATGTCTTTAGACGCAGCTTCCAAAGAAATACTAGAGAGGGCAAAGGCGGATGGGGTCAGGTTTGTAAACCTGCAATTTACCGACATATTAGGTTCGATAAAATCAGTGGCGATCCCGGTTGAACGGTTGGCGGACGTGCTTGATAAGGGGATCTGGTTCGACGGTTCAAGCATTTTGGGCTTTGTCCGAATCTGCGAATCAGACATGATCCTCCGGCCCGATCCGGCGACCTACGCGGTTACTCCCTGGACCCCAGCGGAGCGAAAATCGGCCCGCTTCCTCTGCGATGTCCATACTCCCGACGGCGAACCTTTTGAAGGCGACCCCCGGTCGATCCTGAAGAAGACCCTGGCGGAAGCGAGCAAGCTCGGCTACGTTTATAATTGCGGGCCGGAAGTGGAATTTTACCTCTTTAAAAAGGAAGAAGGGAAGATCACCACTTCGCCGCATGATGTTGGCGGTTATTTTGACTATTCACCGCGTGACATGGCGAGTAATGTCCGCAAGGATATAGTCATCGCTCTCGAGCAGATGGGTTTGACGGCCGAAATGTCCCATCATGAGTGCGGTCCCGGCCAGCACGAGATCGATATCCGCTACGCCGACGCTTTGACGGCGGCTGATAACGCGATCACTTTAAAATACACGATCAAGGCGATCGCCCAGCGGCACGATCTTTATGCTTCCTTCATGCCGAAACCGCTCTACAAACAGGCTGGCTCGGGGATGCACGTCCACCAGAGCTTGTTTGACAAGAAAGGGAAGAATCTTTTTTATGATGCCAAGGATAAGTATAAATTCTCCAAGCTGGCGTATCATTTCTTGGCTGGCCAATTAGAACATGCCAAGGCGCTGGCCGCGGTCGTCGCGCCGACGGTCAATTCATACAAGCGGTTGGTTTCCGGCTATGAAGCGCCGGTCTACATCTGCTGGGCGCAGATTAACCGCTCGGCGCTGATCAGGATCCCGCGCTATTCGCCGGGGAGGGAACAGGCGACCAGGCTCGAACTCCGTTGCCCGGACCCGTCGTGTAATCCTTATATTGCTTTTGCGGCAATGCTTAAGGCGGGGATGGACGGCGTCAAACGTGAATTAACGCCGCCGAAACCGGTCGAAGAGGATGTTTACGAGCTTGACGAATCGCGCCGCGCGGAGCTGAAGATCGACATGCTCCCGTTCTCGATCAAGCGGGCGGTGGAAGAGCTCAAGAAGGATAAAATTGTCCAGGAAGCGCTCGGCAAGCATACTCTTGAGAAATTCGTCGAAGCCAAACTAGCCGAATTCGACGACTACCGGATGCAGATCACGCCGTGGGAGATAGATAAATACCTGGAAGCGTTATAAAGCAAAATTGACCCCAATTTCATTGCCTTTCCCCTCCAAAGTAGTATAATTTCTGCGAGGCGTGCAGGTATGGTTGAAATCTAGTGAATATCAGGAACGCCAGCTCCGTCTGAAAAAATAGGGAAAGGGGTCTAAATAGTAATGACTTTAACTAAAGAAGAGATCGAGAAGATAATGCAGATCGACTGCCTGAGCCGTGGTTCAACGTTTCAGACCGACCAGAGCTATGTTATGCGCCATTATGGCGAGGCTGGCTTAGAAAAGGTCAAGCAGATCCTGGCAGGCTGGAACCACCCGATCGATTACAAAGCGATAAAATCGATGCAATGGTACCCGTCCGGATTGCGGGTCCTTTCTTTGCTGGCGCTCCAAGAAGCATTTGACCTGACTCCGGCCCAGATCAAAGCGATGGGGGTGGAGGGGCCGCCGCATTCGTTTGTCGTTCGCCTGTTGACCAATCTTTTCCTTTCCATCGAGATGATGATCAGAGCCTGCGAGATATTTTACCGCCGGAATTGGTCCCGAGGGAAGTTTGAGATAGTTTCTATCGACAGCGAGCATAAGTGTTCGGTTACCACACTAAAAGGGAATGACATTCATCCGCTAATCTGCCAATTCTCGGCCGGTTACATTATGGGGCTAGGGAAGATCATTGGTAAAAAAGTCTCTTGTGATGAGACCAAATGCACTTTTCGGGGCGATCCGTACCATGAATTCACGATTACTTGGGAATAGGGAGGCAAGGATGTTTTTTATGTTAAAGTGGGGGGATAGCCATGGGTAATAATGAAGTACTACAGACGGCGGAGGCGATGAATGAGCTGGAAAATTATATTAATGATCTGCGGCGATTCCTCCCTTTCCCGGTTATCAGTATTAATCCGTCCGGGATCATTACCGACATTAATCAGGCGACTGTTGACCTGTTCGGTTACCCGGAGGAAGAATTGATCGGCAAATATATTGCCGACTTCTTTGTTGAGATGGAAAAAATGAAGCAATACGATGCCGTGACCAGGGAGCAGGGTGGAATCAAGAACAAGGAATTATTGGTCAAGTTAAAAGCTGGCGGCACAGTGCCGGTGATGGTCAATGCGCAGAAGCGGGAAGATGACCAGGGGCAAATGATCGGTTATTTTGCCTCCTTTGCTGACATTTCGGAACAGCGTAAACAGGAAGCGGCGATTAGAGAGAAGGTTGAAGAGCTGGAGCAATTTCATAAGCTGGCAGTTGGTCGGGAGCTGATGATGATTGAGCGGGAAAAAGAGATTAATGCTTTGCTCAAGGAACTGGGGAGAAGCCCGCGTTATAAATAAGCTTTTTTTTTGGGGGGGGATGGGAATGACGAAAAAAATATTGCTGATTGAAGATTACGAGCCGACGGCAAAAATGATCGAGGATGTACTGAAAATAGCCGGCTATGAGATGAGCACGGCCATTAACGGGATCAGCGGCCTGCAAAAAGTGACAGAAGAGAAGCCGGGATTGATCCTGCTTGATATCATGTTGCCGGGGATTGATGGATTGGAGGTTTGTAAAAGATTGAAGGCTGATCCTGCGACTGCCAAAATACCGGTTATTGCCGTTTCGGTTAAATCGTCCGCGGAAGATATTAAGAAAGGTTTGGCGGCTGGGGTGGATGAGTATGTGACCAAACCGTTCGATCCGCAGCAATTGATTGAGGTCATCAAGCAGCGGATATGAATGGCAGCCAAACGGTCTATGAGCAGATAGTCCAGAGCGTCAATCGCATTATTCTCCGCTGGGACATGATCGGATGGCAAGGGGCACGGGGCGAAGATCTCTGTTGCCTTTCCTCTAAGTTAAAAAAAAGCCCCGGGATTTCTCCCAGGGCTTTCCCCTAACCACCTAATTCCCCTAGACTATTCCATGCGCGTACATGGCCTTGGCAACCTTGGTGAAGCCGGCGATATTAGCGCCGACGACCAGGTTTCCCGCCGCGCCGTACTCTTCAGCTGCTCCTTTTGCCTGTTTATAAATATCTTTCATGATCCGGTTTAGATATTTATCGGTCTCTTCGAATGACCAGGAGAGCCGTTGGCTGTTCTGGGTCATTTCGAGACCGGAAGTGGCGACGCCGCCAGCGTTGGCCGCCTTGGCCGGGCCGAAGGCGACCTTGTTCTTCAGGAAGACTTTGACCGCTTCCGGGGTTGAAGGCATGTTGGCCCCTTCAGCGACCGCCCAGACGCCGTTCTCGACCAGCTTTTTGGCCGACCGTTCGTCGATCTCGTTTTGGGTCGCGTTCGGGAGGGCGATATCGCATTTGATCTTCCAGATGTTGTCGCAGCCTTCCTCGTAAACGGCCTTAGGATGGATCTTGACATACTCCTTGATTCGCTTGCGTTCGACTTCCTTTAGCTGTTTCACGGTCTTGAGGTTGATCCCATCCTTATCATATATATAGCCGTTGGAATCGCTGCAGGCGACGACCTTAGCGCCGAGCTCCTGGCACTTTTGCATGGCATAAATGGAGACGTTGCCGGAACCGGAGCTGACCACGGTCGCTCCTTTGATATCTTTACCCATATCTTTAAGCATTTCCAGCAGGAAATAGATCAGGCCGTAGCCGGTCGCTTCGGTCCGGACCAGTGAACCTCCCCAATCGAGCCCCTTGCCGGTCAGGACACCGGTGAACTCGTTGCGCAGTTTCTTGTACATCCCGAACATAAAGCCAATTTCGCGTCCGCCAACGCCGATATCGCCGGCCGGCACGTCGGTGTCAGGGCCGATGTGGCGGAAGAGCTCGGACATGAAGCTCTGGCAGAAACGCATTACTTCGCCGTCGGATTTCCCTTTTGGATCGAAGTCGGAACCCCCTTTGCCGCCCCCCATCGGGAGAGTGGTTAGGGCATTCTTGAAGATCTGCTCGAAACCGAGGAATTTAATAATCCCGATATAGACGGAAGGGTGGAAGCGGAGTCCGCCTTTATAAGGGCCGATCGCGCTGTTAAACTCGATGCGAAAGCCGCGATTGATCTGGACATTGCCTTTGTCGTCAACCCAGGGAACACGGAACATCAGCTGGCGTTCTGGTTCAACAATTCTTTCTAGGATCTTCAGCTCTTTGTATTCCGGGTGCTTCTGCAAGACCGGGGCCACCGATTCGACTACTTCCTGAACCGCTTGATGAAACTCAACTTCGCCGGGATTCCGCTTGATCACTTCTTCAATCACATGCTTAACCATTACCAATTACCCCCTTTAAAAAGATGAGGTTATTATACGGCAACCACTTGCCGTATGTCAATAGCCCGAATATCCTCACCCCAGTTATATAATTTTCTTTTAACTAGATATTATCGTTATAGCCCCTCTCCATTGAAAATGGAGAGGGGTGGGTTTAGGGACTTGATTTGACGCGGAATTCACCCTTCTCCATCCCCGATGGAGAAGGGCTTAAACGATGAATAATGAATTGGCTTCTAACTGGGATGAGGATTTCGGAAGAATTATGGTAAAATACTAAGCATGCCAGATGATCTCGACCGCAAAACCAACGCTATCCTAAAAATAATTTCCGAGTCCCGGGAGCCGATCGGCTCAGTTGAGATTTCTGAGAAGCTGAAAGAGGCTGGGATTGATATGCCGGAGCGGACCGTCCGTTATCATCTAAAGAAAATGAGCGATGAGGGGTTGATGAACGTCCATTGGAAAGAAGGCCGGATGATCACCAATAAGGGAAAGGATGAACTTAGCAATTCACTGGTTTCCGATAAAGTCGGCTTTATGAGCCAGCGGATCGAAACGATGGCTTATAAAATGGATTTTGATATCCACGAGAAGAGCGGGCAGGTTATCCTTAATATTTCTTTTATCCAAAAAGCGGATTTGGCCAAAGCGCTGAAAGTGATGGCTGGCGTGTATAAGCAGAAGCTGGGAATGGGCGAGATGGTCGCGATAATAAAAGAAAATGAGGAGATCAATGGCGTGGTTGTTCCTGCTGGCAAGATCGCGCTTGGAACTCTATGCAGCATCAATTTGAACGGTATATTATTAAAGCACGCGATCCCGGTTGAGTCGGAGTTTGGCGGTTTGCTTCAGATCGAAGACGGGCGGCCGCTTCGTTTTACCGATATCATTAATTATTCCGGTTCCACGCTAGACCCGCATGAGATCTTCCTTAAAAGCAAAATGACCAGTGTCAGGGAAGCGGCTGCGGGGGCGGGAAAAATACTGGCTGGACTGCGTGAAATCCCTGCCGCTTCTAAGGATGAAGCCGAAGCGATCCTCCGCCGGACAGAATCGGCGGGAATTGGCCGGGCTCTAATGATGGGCAAACCAGGCCAAACGGTCCTTGGCATGCCGGTTGGGGTCGAACGGGTTGGGATCGTTGTCCCCGGCGGGCTCAATCCGATCGCGGCGGTGGAAGAAGCCGGGATCGAGACCGAAAGCAAAGCGCTGGTCACCATGGTCGACTATGGAAAACTTATCAATTTTTTCGATATTTGATCGGAAACCTGCGACTAAACGTCGCGGTTTCCATTGGAGCCGAGACGTTCAGTCTCAGGCTCCAATACTAACATGAGCAAGCTCAACCTGGAGACGACCGGCTTAAAAGGCCTCGACGAAATTCTCCAGAACCTGCGCAAAGGCGACAATGTTGTCTGGCAGGTCGATAGCGTTGAGGATTATAAGCATTTTGTCCAGCCGTACATTGAACAAGCGCAAAAAGACCAGAAAAACATTATTTATATCCGTTTTGCCCAGCATCCGCCGCTTTTGCCGCCGGGCGAAAAAGCCAAAGTCTATCGACTTGACGCCGCGGCCGGTTTTGAGTCGTTCTCAAAAGAGATTCATAATATAATAACCAAAGAAGGCGACGGGGCATTTTATCTTTTTGACTGTCTCTCCGATCTTCTCTCCGCTTGGGCGACCGACCTGATGATCGGTAATTTCTTTATGGTCACCTGTCCATATCTTTTTAAACTCAACACGATTGCTTACTTTGCTATCCTGCGCAATAACCATTCATACAAAACGATTGCCCGGATCCGCGAAACGACCCAGTTGCTTCTTGATGTCTACCATTTTGAGGGAGATTATTATGTCCATCCGCTAAAAGTCTGGCAAAGGTATTCGCCGACGATGTATCTGCCCCACCAGGAAAAAGCGGGGAAATACGCTCCGATCATCAACAGTGTCGATGCCACCAAGCTGTTTGCTTACATGTCTGACCGGGGCGAGGAGAGCGCCCGGCGTTATCTTGATTACTGGGACAGGTTGTTTTTAGAAGCTGAAGAATTGGTCAAGGATGAGGCACAGGAAAAGGGCCCGATGCTCGACGAGCTCTGCCGGATCATGATCGGCCGGGAGCCGCGGATGCTTGCCCTGGTCAAGAAACACCTGACCTTGGAAGATCTGATCGAAATAAAGAATCGGATGATCGGGACCGGCTTTATCGGCGGCAAAGCGCTGGGGATGTTGCTAGCGCGCAAGATCCTGAAAAGTTTTGAGAATAAACTTGAGCCGCACGACTCGTTTTATATCGGTTCCGACGTGTTTTATACTTACATTGTCCAGAATGGCTGGTGGGACCTCTGGCTCGAACAGCGGACGGAGGCCGGCTATTTTACTAAAGCAGCCGACCTTAAGGAAAAACTGATGAGCGGCGCTTTCCCCGAAGAGATCAAGGAGCAGTTTAACCAGATGCTCGAATATTTTGGCCAGTCGCCGATTATTGTCCGCTCTTCCTCGCTTCTTGAGGACGGTTTTGGCAATGCTTTTGCCGGCAAATACGAGAGCATTTTCTGCGTTAACCAGGGGACACCGGACGAACGTTACAATAAATTTGAAGAGATAGTCCGCCAGGTCTTTGCCAGCACGATGAACGAAGACGCGCTGGCCTATCGCCTGCAGCGGGGCCTTAAAGAGCAGGACGAGCAGATGGCGCTGCTTGTCCAGCGGGTTTCCGGTTCGCATTATCGCAATTACTTTTTCCCGTATCTGGCTGGAGTGGGGGTTTCTTACAATACCTTTGTCTGGCACGAGAACATGGAGCCGGGGGCGGGGATGTTGCGGCTGGTTTTTGGCTTGGGGACGCGGGCGGTCAACCGGGTGGAAGGGGACTATCCGCGGATCGTGGCGCTTGACGCGCCGCTGCTGCGCCCCTATGCGGGGATCGATGATATCAAGAAGTTTTCCCAGCACGATGTCGATCTCCTCAACATCGCCCAGAATGAATTACAGAGCGTTTCTTTGACCGAAGTGACTAACCAAGAGCCCGATCTAAAACTTGATGATATTGCGGTCAGGGACAGAGCGGCCGAAGGTAAGATGAAAGAGCTGGGGCTGACTGGCAGCCCCTGGGTCCTGACGTTTGACGATTTCCTTACAAAAACCGATTTTGTCACGGAGGCGAAAAACATTCTTAAAGCACTGGAAAAGGAATACCAATATCCGGTTGATATGGAATTTACCGCCAATTACACTGCCGACAGGCAATTAAAGATAAATGTTTTACAATGCCGTCCGCTGCAGGCGAAAGGGTTAGGCGGGCAGGTTAAAATACCGGCCAAGATCCCGGCCGGCAAGCTGCTCTTCAGTTCGCACGGTAATTTTATGGGCGGGAGTGTGGCGCAAGAGATCGGGCGGGTCATTCTGGTCGAGACCAAAGCTTATAGCGACCTCCTGCACGGTAAAAAGTACACTGTTGCCCGGTTGATCGGCAAGCTCAATAAGCAGATAGATAAGCCGGTCATGCTGATTGGGCCGGGGCGGTGGGGGACGCGCGACGCGACGCTCGGCGTGCCGGTCACGTTTGCCGAGATCAACAAGTTTTCCGCTCTAGTCGAAGTAGCTGACCAGGCGGCCGGTTTTACTCCCGATCTATCCTTCGGCTCCCACTTTTTCCTTGACCTGGTTGAAGCGAATATTTTCTACGCGGCGCTGTTTAAGTCTTATAACCAGGCATTGTTTAAAAAGCAAATAAACAAATTCGCCGAGTTATTGCCCGAAGAGAAAGAGTTCGAAAAAATTATCAAGGTCTATGACCTCGACCTGAAACTGCTATCAGATATCGCCAGCCAGCAAGCGGTTTGTCTTGCCAGATAGTATCCAAGGTTGGGGTTCCGCATAGGGTAGCCCTCTGGTTCAACGGAACAATGGGTTTTTGCCGAGGAAAAGGAGGAACTCGGGGTTTTAATCTTTAAGCCGGACCGCGGTGTAGTAATCCGACGCCATAAAGCGGCAGGTCGGATCCCAATCGAATGGATAGATCACCTTGAACTTTTTTTGCCGGTGGAGCGCCCGGTGCGGGAAGGCCCGCGAAATAACGATCGCGCCCGGCTTGGCGCTTTGCACCAGCTCGCCTATTTTCTTTTCAAAATCATATTCTAAGGGTTTGTAAAAGTAGACGAGATCATAAGGGGAAAGGTCGACCTTCGGTTCCAGAAAATTCCTTTTGATGAAATTAATGTTAGTAAGGCCGAACAGCGCCTGGATCCGCCGCGCTTCAGTAATTACTTCCTGATCGACTTCGAAGCCTGTCACTGAACAGAAAATGAGGGCAAAGACAAAACTATCCATACCGAGGCCGGAGCCGAGGCTAACGACCGATTCCTCGCCGGTCAACGGGACTAGGTGGGAGACTGTTTCGATATGGCGGAGGAGAGAAGCCGGATCGGTAAAGTCATGCCCGGCCGAACCGGGGCAATTGGTCTCGAAATAATTTTCGTGTTCCGGGTGCCGCCGCTCGGGATGCCTGATCTGGGCCAGCCGCGTGGCAGTGGCATTTGCTTCTTGAAAAATATTATCGATCAACCGGTTGATCCGAGGCTTAATTGCTAAACGCATGATCTCTTATCGCCCTGGTCGGACAAAAATTTCAATTGTTAATGGTTGTCCTTCCCCAAATAATTGGTTGTTTTCGTCAGAGATCAACGTCGCAGGTAGGTGTGAAGATATACAAATTGCCCGATCTGGTCGGACTTTTTTTCCGTTCGCGGATAGATCCTCTCAAAATGTTTTTCGGGGAAGATCAAAGGGGCTTCTTCGCGCAAGATAGTAGCGACGACCACTGAATCGGACGGGAGTTTGCCGACGGCGGGCTGGAGGAGCGCTACAGAATCAGTAAAAAATGGCTGAAAGAGGTGATAAACTCCGCTGACGCCAGTCCGCGAAGGTGTCAAGTTTACTTGAGTAAAGTCAGCCAGGTGAAATGAGCAGCGCTTGTATCCAAAATGAGTTTTAATCCGCATGGCATGCCCATAAATAGCTTTAGCCAGATCAAAGCCGACGATTTCTTTGATGTCGGTGGCCTCTTCCGCGGCAAAACAAAGTCCGCCAAACCCCATCCCAAGATCGGCGAAAAAACGGTATTGAGCGGATAGTTGGAGCATTTTAAGATGGACAATAAGATCTCTTGGCTTGGTCTGTTTATAATACGCTTTATTGTGGGCCTCGGCCAGGAAAAAATAATTGACATGTTTAGCCTTAATTTTAGAAGGCAGGTTGTTAAAAACTTCAATTTCTGCTGACCTTATTGCCTGTTTTACATTTTTGAATCTTGGTTTGTCTAAAGCAGATGTTATAGTGATCATGTTTTTATGTCGTTATAATTCGTAGAATATTTCAGTGTTATTATGCTTTATCACTGAAATTATTTATATTGAGTACGGATAATAAGCTAAGCATATGGAAGCAATTTTATCGGGTCCGGGATTTAATGTTTTGTGGCACCTTAGGAAGCTGGCGCCGCCAGAGCGAGCGGTCAGAGCGCAAGCGGTTATTAGCCTGGCTCAGCATTGTTATGATCGCTTAAGATGCTTGCCAGGTTTTATTGGGACCTGTTCGATCCGCGGGGCAGTCTTGAATGTTTTTCAGGATGAGGTTAATACCAACATGATGTTAACCGGCATAAGCTTGGGGCAAAACGAGAGGGGGACCATTAAAGAGGTTCACGTTCGAGGTTTTGACGGAGGGCTGCTTACTGTGACGCAATTCGAGGCGATAAGCCCGGGGCAAAGATACAGCCTTGTCATGGTTTATGATGGTGATCAGACAAATTTATGCCAAACAGGCATGCTAGCACAAGTGAAGAAGGATCTGGTAAAAAAGAATTATTTGTAAGTTGTCCGTCAGTTTAGCGCGGCAGTCTGTTTTATAGAATAGGGAATATCGGTGAAATTCCTCTTGAATGTCCGCGATAGATAGGCAGATAATTATGGCTGAAAAAATAGGAAAAACTTCTGCTAGAATAATACTGGATGCCCGGCTCTTTGCTAATAGAATTTCAAAGGGAGCGAAATATGCCATTATACAACCTGGCCAGCCGCTCCGCTTTTCCTCCCAGGTACCGGATTTTAGCTTCTTTGAGCAAGCCAAGCTCCTAATTCCAATTAATTATTTCCTGCCGCCATTAAGAGCAGGGACAAATAATCATGCTTATCAGAATGTCGGTTGGGCGGAACCAATCCAACCGAAAAGAAGAAACGATAAAGCTGGGATCCTTGCCAATCAAATAGATGAGCTGCTTGAAGCTATCTGTCATTTGGGATACAAGGATAAAATCGACTTACCCGAATATCAATCGGTATTTGACAACTTAAAAACCCGGGCCGCCAGCGGCCGCCTCGATCACTCTGATATTTATAGATTGTTTGACCGGTTCTCAATAAATAGAGAAATTAGATGTGAAATGATCAAGGCGGCAATTGCTGGTAATAACAGAATATTTAATGACGAGATATTGGCTGAATATGCTGAGGCTTTGAATGGACGAGATTGTTATTCGGCGGATGCGCTTTTGTCCGCTGTTGCGGAAACTCACCCCGAATTTATCGGTCCCCAAACATTTGGAAAACTGGCCGAAGCGACTGAAGAGAGCTCCGACCAAATGAAACTTGGCAATCCCGAGCCGGGTGTTGGCGGAGAACCGATCTTCCTGAGTTTGTTAAAAGCGCCAAAACATTATGCCGCGCTGATCGTGAAAGTCGGTATTAGACATTCGGTATTACGTTGGCTGCTGTACGAAGAGCATGAAACAATTGTGGGGGATTATGATCGGGCGTTGGGGGATTATCGGGAGAGGGCGGCGCTGACCGAGGAACTTAAACAGGAGGCGGCCACAACGGGAGAAACAGTGGAAGCAGTAATGATAAGAAATGAAATGGGCATAACTCCGGTAAATAGCGGCAATTTCTCGATCGATAAATTTATTGAGCAGGTCCGCCGACGCCCATTTGATGCTTTTGACAAGCTGTCCTTTGAAGTATTGCTCAAGAGCCGTCCAGAAAATAAAACCGAGTATTTTTACGCGGGATTGTATCGGGAATTAACCAGATTATTAAGCACGGACCAAAGGGCGGGGGCCTTAAAATTTTTAGAAGCAGTTGCCATCTTGGACCCGGATGAGATCTTGAGGGACGCGGAAGCTTTTGGTGAAGAAATTGGCACGGTTCTGGGCATGCCAGATAAGAAAGCGATCGAATATGGTGTGATCAACCGTAACATTAAAAAATATCAATTTT
>JAQVPA010000082.1 GCA_028702315.1 Candidatus Margulisiibacteriota bacterium | reverse complement strand
GCGTTTGAAAGCAAGCCATTGCGCTTTCGCGGTCGAGCCGAGCAGGGGCTTGCGCGGCATCTGCGGGGCAAACGCCGCGACCACGCCCGCGCCCATCATCAAGCCGGCCCCCAGGGGCAGTAACAAGACGGAATCGGAAGTGACAATGATATCAATGATCACCGGCACGATCGAGACCAGCCCGAACAGTACGAACAACGACACGAAGAAAGCCGGAAATAACATCCGCTGGGCCAGAAAAGAGATCATTAGGAAAACCGGTAAGCCGACAAAGACGATCAGGAAAAAGAGCATGATCGCCACTTCCCAACTAATCAAGAGCGTCAGGCCCAAACCGACCATGATCATCAGGGCGGCGATCAGGAAATATTTTGTCCTGACAAAACGGGGGTCCTCGGCGAAGAACCCGAGCTTAACCGTCTGTTTATAGATCGCTTCCTTGATATCATCGACCTTCTGATAAAATTTATTCCGCAGGTCGGACAATTTCACCTTGTCCCCTTCTTTGGGCTGGCCGAACAAACCTTTAATGACCCGGTTTTCAAAATCCGCGAGGCCGGCGCCGGTTTTTTTTAACTTGAATTCAAACTCGCGCGTGGTAAAAACCCAGACTTTCTCCACCGTTTCGGTGATCTCAATATGGCCGCGCCGGGCTAGGTCGATGATCGTCGCCACGATTTCTTTCATCCCGGTTTCTTCGTCAATCACCGTTCCGGCCAGCGCCGGCGCCAAGTCCGAAGGAGGCACGTTAACGGCCCGGGGCACGCCCTTGATCTCATAATCGCGCCCTAATCTTATGTACAGGAAACTCATAACCAACAAGGTCAAACCGGCAACAAGGAAAGCGAGGTACGGGGTGATATTCTCCCTAAAAAACCGCTTGATTGAAAAAACTTTTTTGACCAGGCCGGGCGGAAAATCGACCTTGATCTCAAACTGTTGGTTCGGGTAGAGTTCGGAGCCAGCAAAGTAGATCGTCCTGTCGTCGAATACTTTCCAGACCGATCCCTGCGCCGCGGTATAGAGGTTGATCTTGAGCTTGTCCGGATCGACTGGAGCAGGAAAATGAAGCCGGACAGTCGCTCTGTTGACCATGCTCTCCCGCTCTTCGAAGATCGCTTTCCAGTAGAGCTCGTCAAAATCCTTTTGGTAAGTGATCAGACCGTGGATTTTATAATTGATCGTGAAAGTTTTAGGCGTCTGGTCGTACGGCGGCTCATCCGGCCAGCGCGAGCGCCACTTGATCATCTTTGTCCCCCGGCCGCCAGTAACGGTAAAATGGTATTTATCCAAATTACCTCTCTGGTATTCAACCTCACCTTCCGCCACCCGGATATCCGATAAAGAATCAAAACCGCTCAGCTTGATCTCGCGGTAGCCGCCGTTGTAATCGCCGGTAAAAACATAGGCCTGTTTCTCCGTCACGTCGACCGAGGAGTCCTGATTTATATAAATATCGACGTCAATCCTCTCCCAATAAAGCGACTTGGCACCGGCGGCAGTTAATAACAGCAGCGGCAAGAGAACGGCGACGGCGAATATTTTTTTCATCCCCGTAATTATACCACTTCACACGGGGCCTTTTTTATTCTAAAATAGCGCATTGTGCAAAAAGAGATCGCGGAACTGATCAAGCTTGACGGGTCAAAAGAAAAATACCTGAAAGATATTGTCGATGGCAAATTTTATGATTTCCCCTTGCAATCGATCATTGACGCCGAGACCAGGCTGGCCGCTAAAGAAACTCCCTCAATCAGCTATTTTTCCATGGAGTTTGGCCTGGCGCCGAGCATCTACCACACTTTCAAAACAGTAAATCCGGTCAGTGACCTTAACATCCTTTCCCGCCACGAGGTTTTTTCCAACATGAAGGATATGGATTACTACCATAGCTTGCCATTGAAAAAAATTCTTGATCTGCCGATCTACAGCGGCGGCCTCGGCGTCCTGGCCGGCGACAGCCTTAAATCGGCGGCCGACCTCGGCATTTCTCTGGCCGGAATCGGTATCCTTTGGAACAAAGGTTATTTTAAACAAAAATTCTGGTTCCGCTCCGGCGGCCAGATTCCCGACGCACTCGCCTGGGATCCCCACACCTACCCCGGCCTGATCCCGCTCAAGCCAAAGGTTGATATCACCTTGAGCGGGCAAAAATTAACTTTAAAGCTCTGGAAATATTATGTTTATTCGAACGACCTCAAGAATGTCGTGCCGCTGATCCTGCTTGACGCGCACACGGATGAAAATCCCGACTACTTCCGGGAATTGACCGACCAGCTCTACCGGAGCACCAACGGCTGGCTCAAGATCGCCCAGCGGATGATCCTCGGCATGGGCGGCGTTAAAGCGCTGGACGCCCTCGGTTATTCGATCGGTAAATATCATCTTAATGAAGGGCATGCCGCTTTTGCCTTTGTCGAAAAAGCCAAAAGCCAGCCGCTGGAAGAATTAAAACCGAAATTCGCTTATACCTGCCACACGCCGGTCGAAGCCGGCCACGATCGTTTTGACATGCAGGAACTCTCCGCCGCGCTCGGGCCCGAAGGGACCGAGATCATGAAGAATTATGGCCGCGACGAGCGCAATCCCAATGTTGCCAACCTGACCCTGCTGGCGATGAGCACCAGCAACCATGTCAACGCCGTCGCGCAAAAGCACGGCGAAGTCACCCGGCTGCAGTTCCCAAAATACAAAGATAAGATCCAAAGCATTACCAACGGGATCCATACCCATACCTGGCTATCAAAACCGATCAAAGAATTGTTGAACAAATATAAATCGGTGATCGGCGATTGGGAAAACGAACCGACCTTACTTGCCAATGTCCGTAATTTGCGGACCGATGCCGCTTTCCGCCACGACCTCTGGCAGGCACACGCTGCCAATAAGCAGACCCTCGCCAAATTCCTGGAATATTGGTATATCGACAACCGGAGCTTTACCATCGCCTGGGCACGCCGGATCGCCCCGTACAAGCGCCCCGGTCTCTTGCTTCATAATCCTAACCGCCTGATCGATATCGCCCGGCGCTGCGGCCCGCTCCAAATCATTATTGCCGGCAAAGCCCACCCAGCCGACGTCCCCGCCTCCATCCACATGGATGAGATGCTGGAAAAGATCAACCTGCTGAACGGAGAGAGGAAATTACTGCGCATCTGCTTCCTGGAAAATTATGATACTTACTTCGGCAAACTTTTGACCAGCAATGTCGACGTCTGGCTCAATAATCCCCTACCACCGTTTGAAGCTTCAGGGACAAGCGGGATGAAGGCGATCCTTAACGGCGTCGTCCAGCTTAGCACGCTCGACGGCTGGGTCGTGGAAGCGGCTGACAAGAATATCGGCAAGATCTTCGGCTACGTTCCGCCGCCCGGCGAGATCGGCAGCGAGAGTGACTTGAAACTAGCCGAGGATTCGGAGGCGCTTTACCAAAACCTGGAAGAGATGGCCAATCTTTATTACGCGACACTGTCAGGCAAGATAAAAATTGAGGAATCAGCCTGGGTAGAGATGATGATCAACTGCATCGCTGAAAGCGGCTTCTTTAATACTCAACGGATGGTCAGGGAGTATAACGAGAAGATCTGGCAGGATTAATCAGCGGCCGAGCAGCTCGTTGATCTTAGCGATCAACTCTTCCGCCTCGTAAGGTTTTGTCATATAAGCGTCAGCTCCCGCCTCTTTCCCCCGCTCGATATCCTTGGGTTGCACCTTGGCGGTCAGCATAATGATCGGGATCGCCGAGAACCTTTCGTCATACTTAAACATCCGGCTGATAGTATAGCCATCCATCTTGGGCAGCATAATATCAAGAATTATCAGGCTCGGCGTGATCTCGCGCGCCAGCTTTAGCCCCGCCACCCCATCCGAAGCCGAAGCGACGGCAAAACCCTTAGCCTCCAGCCGCATCGTCAAAGCTGTACGGATATCCGCCTCATCTTCGATTATCAGGATCAGTGGTTGGTTAGCCATTTAGCCTCCGCCGCGGCAGCGAAAAAGTAAATTTGGTCCCGCTGCCGACCCGGCTCTCGACCCAGATCCGGCCGCGGTGCATATCGATGATCGTTTTGCAGATCGACAGGCCGAGGCCGGAGCCCCGCGGCGACATCTCTACGCCGCTCTCCAGCCGGACAAACCGCTCAAACAGGAGCGGCAACTCTTTTTGTTCGATCCCAATGCCGTTGTCTTCCACGGAACAGATTACCTCCCCATCCGCCGACCCAACAATAACAATAATCCGGCCATTCTCCCTGGTATATTTGACCGCGTTATCAAGCAAGTTGATAAAGACCCGCAAAATCTGGTCGGGATCGGCCAAAGTAATGGTATTGGCAAAATATTGTTCTTCAATCTCAATGTTTTTCTTCTTCGCGATCTCTCTCATAAAACCGACCGCCCTGGCGGCCAACCGGCTGAGCTCCGTCTCTTCCTGTTTGACTTCGCTGGGGCGGGCGCTCATTTTAGAAATATCAAGAATATTATTAAGGATCCCTGACATCCGGTCAACATGTTCCAGCAGGGACGCCATCAGCGCCTGTTGTTTTTCATTGACCTCGCCCGCTACCCCATCCTTAATCAGGCTGATATTTTCCCGGATAACCGTCAAGGGGGTGCGCAGCTCATGAGACGCTGTGGTCAGAAATTCGTCCTTCAGCCGGTCGGCATTCTTCATCTCCTGGAGCGCCGCCAGCAGCTGCTCGTTCTTGGCCCGCAATTCTTCCTGGTGTTGGCTCAACAATTGGGAAAAATAATAGATCGTGGAAGCAAAGAGAAAGAACGAAACGATCGTGAAGACCGCGCGGTTGATCACCAGCGAAAGCAGTTCATTTGGCGAGAGCGAAAAATGCATCCCGTATTCGGGAATGATCCCAAAATAAGCGGATAATAACATCCCTAAATAAAGAAAAGCGGAGACCAAAGCGATCAGGAAAACAACAGAAGAATACCGCGAGAAAAAGCCGAAACCGGAAATAATGATTAACACCAGGTAAAGGAACCAGTACGGGCTCTCCAGCCAACCGGTTATATATATAAGGTAAGTTACGGCAAAGACGTCAAAAAGCTGGAAAACACTGATCGCGGTGATTAAACCCCTCGGTGAGAGCCGCGTCACTTGGCTATAAACCAAATGCGCCCCAAAACCATATACGATCAGGAAACCAAGCAAGCGAGACAGCGGAACGATATCAGCCCGAAAAAAAACAGCAATCATCGTCAGGACAAGGCCGAATATAATGATGGCGTACCGGATCCTGATTCCCCAGAGGAACTTCGTCTTCAAGTCAATGGTCAGGGCTGTTTGGTCGCTTTGCACGTCCGGCATTGCTAACGAATCCAGAACATCCCAGTCTCTTGGCGCCAGGCGCGGAACTTATCCCCGAATTTTTTCTCCATGATCAGCTTTTCTTCCAGCCAGGCA
>JAQVPA010000022.1 GCA_028702315.1 Candidatus Margulisiibacteriota bacterium | reverse complement strand
TTCCAGTTAATATGCTCGACCAGGTCATTGATGTCGTCGTTCAGGTCTTTGTATTTCTGGATATGGATCCGGCTCAAGACCCCGCCCTGGACAAAAGTGAATTTGCCAATGTATTCAGGATATTTTACCAAGAACTTGTCGATCGCCTTGAACCGTTCCAATATCCCTTTGGTGTAATCGATCCGGTCGGTCCCCACTCCAATATATTGAGTTTGCAAATTGTATTCCTTTTTCAGGTTACCGATCGCGACAGCAACCTCCGATTCGCCTGCTTCTCTACTAATCTGCTCATAATCGACGCTGATCGGAAACGGCCTGACCAACGTTTCCCGTCCGCCGGAGACAACCGATGACGCTACTTTATCGACCCTGACCTCCAGCGTCTGGTCGACCGTGTTCAGGAAATTATCAACATGATAATGGATGTGAAAGCCAAGCAGGTCTGCTCCCAACATCCCCTGCAGAATCTCTTCCTTCCACGGGTTGATCCTGAATGCCTCCGGGTTCGGCCAGGGGATATGCCAAAAAAGCGCGGTCTTGATCTCGGGATTGGCTTCTTTCAGCAGCTTAGGAACAAGGGTCAGGTGATAATCCTGAATAAAAACGAACGCTTTCTGGTGACCAACCTCATCTAAAATAGTCTTGGCGAATTTTTCATTAACCGCTTTATAATGGGCCCAATCAGCCTCATCAAATTTCGGCTTATTGTAGACAATATGGCAGAGGGGCCAAAGGGTCTCGTTGGCGCAGCCGTAATAATAGCCGGTCTCTTCAGCCTTACTCAGCCAGATTCGGCGCAAAGTATATTTGGGATCTTCGGGCGGGACCATGATCCGGTTTTTCTCATCCACGACCTTGCGGTCGGCATCGCCGCCGCCGTGCGCAACCCAGGTCCCGCCGCACGCCTGCAAGACAGGGTCAAGCGCCATCGTCACCCCGCTGGCGGGGATGACGCACTGCACGCCATCCGGCCCGTACTTATGTATATACGGTTCACGGTTAGAGGCAACCACGAACAGCGACCCATTCAGCTTTTCTTCGATCAGCTGTTTTAAGCTTTCTTTGGTCCACATAAATTCGCTCACATTTTGATTATACCGCCATAATACAAAAATGCAATGGTCAAAGGATTATTAATTGCATATTATTTTGCCGGCGAGTATAATATCCTTCTCAAGGAGGTTTGAAATGAAGATATTAAAATGGCTCCTGATCGTTGTCTTGGCTCTCGTTCTCGTGCTCGTTGGGTTTCTTGCCTACATGGGTTACTTCTCAACGCCCAAAGTTACCACCCAAAAGATCGGCCCCTACACGCTGGTTTATGAGGAATATATCGGCCCCTACTCCAACACCGGCAAAGTCTTGGCTAAAGTTTTTAACGCGTTGAAGGCTGACGGGATCATAACGACCAAGGGGTTTGGCATTTACCTGAACGATCCGAAATCAACCACACCCGACAAACTGCACAGCCTGGTCGGTTGCGTCCTGGAAAAGAAAGATGAAGGGAAAGCCTGGCAGCTCCGGAAAAAGCACAAGGTCATGACCTGGAAAACCAAGGATTGCCTGGTCACCGAGTTCCCGATCAAGAACGACCTTTCTTATATGATCGGGCCAATGAAGGCTTATCCGGAACTGAATAAAGCGATGCAAGATAAAAAAGTTAAGCTTGGTGCCTGTATGGAGCTTTACGACATGCCGGCGAAAAAAACCTTATTTATTTTTGAGATTATCAAATAAAACGGTATGAAAAGAGCCTTTAGCCTGTTGATCGTTGCTTTGGCCCTGGCGCCATTTTCTTTGTCGCTGGCCATGGCCCCTGCCCCCAAGCTTCTCGATATTGCAGTGCTGCAGGAGAAAATAAACACCGATTTGGTCAAGCTCGATACCGAACTGGCCGCAGCGGCAAAAGCGCTCTCCACCACCGGTTTGCAGGGAAACGATGCCGCCCGGCTCCTGCAAAGCATCTACGAAAATAATTCTTCGGTTGCCACCGCCGCCACGATCGGGCTTGACGGAACGCTGCTGCTGATCCAACCCGCTAGCTTTAAAAATGCCGAGGGGGAAAATATCAGCAGCCAGTCTCACTTTGCTCGGCTTAAAAAAAGCCAGCAGCCAGTGCTTAGCGGGATTTTCAAAACGGTCGAAGGCTTCTACGCCGTCTCGCTCGCTTATCCGGTCTTTACCGCCAATAATAAAGTGCTCGGTTTTGTCAGCGTCGTCTTTAAGCCCGATGCGCTCATGAGAAAGAGTGTCCAGGATTACTTGGCCGATTTTTCTTCGGTTGAGGTCACAGCGATCGAGCAAGATGGCCTGATCATTTATGATAAAGATATACAACAGATTGGCCGGCAGACCTTTTCCGATCCGCTTTACCGATCGTACGCCGAATTACTAGCACTGGTTAACCGGATAACCAGCGAGGCGACCGGGACCGGCACCTATTCTTTCCCGCCCCGAATCGGCGCGGCGCCGATCAAAAAATCGAGCCAGTGGACAACGATCGGCCTGCATGGGACCGACTGGCGGCTGATCGTTTCCCAGGGGGTAAATTGATGAAACGATTCCTTTTCCTACTCGTTTTGGCTCCCTTTCTATTTGGCTGTGCCAAATCACCGATCGAGGTCAATAATTTTGAACTTGCTCCCGGGCAACCCAAAGTCAGAAACATCAGCAAAAACGGCAATAACCTGTATATCCGCTATAACAATGACAAATTTGCTGTCGAAGCCGGGGTTTTTGAATATAACGGGATCGTAGTAGTCCCGCTCGACATTACCAACAAAGAGAAGAAGAATATCCCGCCACAGGATTATTCGATCAGTCTTTACGACGGCCGGGACTTTAAAGAAATTAAGATGCTCACCCGCCAGGATATTATTCTGACCAAAGGGCGGTACCAGGGAAGTCCACCCTCACTGGGAATTTCTAACCAGCTGATCGAAACCACTTTCCAGACGATCAGCAACATTGTCAGCCCGCCAACTAAGAACCAGTTGCTCCAGACACTTAATTACGCCATCGATAACTATTTCTCGTTTCGGCCGATTTATGCCGGCGAAACCCGTAAAGGAATAATCTGTTTCTTGGTTGATTTTAAATTAGAATATCCGCTGACTTTACTAGTCGAAGTCGACAAAGAGAAGCATTTTATCTATTTCTGGCCGCAGCCAAAACCTATCCCGCAGGCTACCCCTCAAACCTAACTCTTAACGCCGGCCTCTCGATCCGTAGCGATAGTTGCTGCGCGGTGGATGCCTTCGCGGTTGGAACGACGGCGCTGCTGACTGAAATTCCACCGAGAGCCCAGGCCGCTTGGAGATCGGCAGAGCGGTCCTGATCAGCCGTTCGATATCGCGGATATCCCCTCTTTGCTCCGGCGTGGCAAAAGAGATCGCGTGACCTTCCTGCCCAGCCCGGCCGGTCCGGCCGATCCGGTGGACATAATTCTCCGCGTCCTCGGGCAGGTCATAATTTAGCACCAATTCAATCCCCGTCACATCGATCCCCCGCGCGGCAATATCGGTCGCCACCAAGATCCGGTACTTGCCTGATTTAAACCCTTCGAGCGCTTCGCGCCGTTGGGAAAGCGAGCGGTCAGAATGGATCTCGGCCGCGTTGTGCCGCATATTGCGCAGGCCGCGGGCAATCCGCGACGCGCCCCGTTTTGTCCGGGAAAATAAGAGAACTGTGCCATGATATTGGTCTAAAAGCTGGGCTAAAAGCCGCGGCTTGTCATCTTTGGTAACAATAAAAACCTCTTGGGTCACTTTTTCCGCCGCTGTCCCGGTCGGAGCGATCTCCACCTGAACCGGCAGCTTCATATTCGTGCGCGCCATTTTAATGATCTCGGGTGGCATCGTCGCGGAAAAGAGCATCGTCTGTCTTTCACGCGGCAAGTGTTTCATGATCTTTTCGATCTGCGGAGCGAAACCCATATCGAGCATCCGGTCGGCTTCATCAAGAATTAGGATTTCAACATCACGCAAGTCAGCGGTATGCTGTTCGAGATGGTCGATCAATCGGCCCGGCGTCGCCACCAGTATCCGCGGTTGCCGCCGCAACTCTTTAACTTGATTGTACATTGACGCACCGCCGATCAGAACAACCGTTCTTATCCCCGAAGTGCTGGTGATCTTGCGCAGCGACTCATCAACTTGGAGTGCCAGTTCGCGGGTCGGGACTAAAACCAGCCCCCGCCCCCGAAGCTGCGCTAAGCGCTGGACCATCGGAATGCCGAAAGCGAGCGTTTTGCCAGTTCCGGTCTGGGCGACCCCAATAATATCCTTTCCCGCGATCCCGTCCGGGATCGCTTTCTGCTGGATCGGCGTCGGGACGGTGAACTTGAGCCGCTGCAGAAGATCAAGTATCCCCGGCGCGATCCCAAGGCCAAAGAAATTAGTGTGTGGCATAAGTTAAGTATAGCACTTAAAGCTATCCTTTTATAGCCCTCACCCCATCCCACCCATTTTCCTTTTATTAAATTCTTTATTTACTGCCCCTCTCCCAAAGGGCGAGGGGCAATTTTTTCCCATCCCCCTCTCCCTCTGGGAGAGGGGGGCGCAGGCTTTAGCGTTGGCGGGGGTGAGGGCTGGAGGGACCCCCAAAAAAAAGGCCCCACTCTCGCGAGCGGGGCCTCTTAAATTTACTAATCTATTCGATTAGAACCGGCGTTCCCGGCGCGGGCCGGAATCGCTTTTCGGTTTGGCTTCGTTGACTGTGACTTCGCGGTCGCCCCATTTAAACCCGGTCATCCCGGAAATGGCTTTTTCGGCGTCGCCGTCTTCCATATCAACAAATCCGAATCCCCGGGACTTGCCCGAGAACTTGTCATTCACTACCCGAGCCGAGATGACATTGCCGAATTCTGAAAATTTGCCTTTCAGATCTTCGTCCGTCACTGACCAGGGAAGATTACCTACAAATATACTCTTCATATTGTTGTGCTTACTCCTTATTAAAATTTACTGCGGATAAATGGAGAAGAAAGCCCTAACTCGAGGACACTTCAGAAAAAAGTCGCAATCACCTTTCATCATTAACCATTTACTTCGACCGATAACTTAGACAGTGTAGCACAGGCTACCAGCCTTGTCTACCCCTATTCATCGAACCATTCTCCTGGTAATTTCACTTTTTCGGAAAAATAGTCCGGGGTAAAATCAATTATTACCCGAATCGCCTGAATGGTAATCTTGGAGCGCCTTAACGTCAAACCCTTTTTTCTTGACCGCTTCGAGCCCGTTGACCGTGGCGCGGGCAGCCGAGATCGTGGTGATGATCGGGACCATGTTCATAATCGCCCCGGAGCGGATCTTGGTCTCATCAATCTTGGTCTTTTTCCCGCCAGGGGTGTTGATAATAAGTTTAACCTCGCCATTCTTGATCAGGTCAAGGACGTCGGGCCGCCCTTCGCCCAACCTGGCCACTTCATCAACTTCCAAATCGCTGTTACGCAGTACTTCGGCCGTGCCAGCGGTAGCCACCAGCTTATAACCGAGAGAATCGAACCGTTTGGCAATATCCGTGATCGTTCGTTTATCATGATCATTAACCGAGATGAACACTTTTCCTTCCAGCGGTATCTTTTGGCCGGCCGCCCGCTGGGCCTTCATGTAAGCAACTCCAAGGTCCTTGTCCGCCCCCATCACTTCGCCAGTCGACTTCATCTCGGGGCCAAGGACCGGGTCGGTTCCCGGAAAACGGTTAAACGGAAAGACCGCTTCTTTAACGCAGAAATGTTTAGGGATTACCTCTTTTTCAATGCCGAGTTTCTTTAATGAATGGCCGAGCATAACCTGGGTCGCAATCTTGGCCCAAGGAACGCCGGTCGCTTTGGCCACGAACGGAACAGTGCGCGATGCCCGCGGATTAACTTCAAGGATATAAAGAGTGCTCCCCTTGACCGCGTATTGAATATTCATTAAACCTTTAACTTTTAATTCTTTAGCTAAAGCAAAGGTCGCCTGGCGAATCTCACCCAGCATCGATTTGGAAAGCGAAAAGGTCGGCAGGGAACAGGCGGAATCGCCAGAGTGGATACCAGCTTCTTCAATATGCTCCATGATGCCGCAGATGACCGTCTGTTTCCCGTCGGCAACGCAGTCAACATCGACCTCGATCGCATCTTCGAGAAATTTATCGATCAAGACCGGCCTCTCGGGTGAGGCAAAGACCGCTTTGGCCATATATTCATCAAGATCTTGCTGGTCATAGACAATCATCATTGCCCGGCCGCCCAAGACATACGAGGGCCGGACCACGACCGGATAACTGATCTTCTTCGCGATCTTCCGGGCTTCGGCAATATTGACCGCGGTCCCGTTAGCCGGCTGCGTAAGTTTAAGTTTTTTCAAAAGAGATTTGAACCGCTTGCGGTCTTCCGCCCGGTCGATTGAATCAACCGAGGTTCCAATGATCGGCATGCCAGCGTCTTCCAATTGTTTTGCCAGGTTAAGAGGGGTCTGCCCGCCGAACTGAATAATGACCCCTTCCGGTTTTTCCGCTTCAACGATCTGCAGCACATCTTCCCTGGTTAATGGTTCGAAATATAAACGAGTCGACGTGTCAAAGTCGGTCGAGACCGTTTCCGGATTGGAATTAACCATAATCGCTTCGTAACCGGCTTCTTTTAAAGCGTATGAGGCGTGACAGCAGCAGTAATCGAATTCTATCCCCTGCCCGATCCGGTTAGGGCCGCCGCCCAAGACCATAACCTTCTTTTTATCGGTCGCCCGGCAATCATTGGTCGTACTATCATAGGTTGAATAGAAGTATGGCCTTTCGGGATCAAATTCGCCGCCGCAGGTATCAACTAATTTATAAACCGGAGTGATCCCATGTTTCTTCCTGTGCTCATAAACCTCAACTTCATCAGATCTGGTCAAGAACGCTATCTGGCGGTCGGAGAAGCCAAACCCTTTAGCCGCCTTTAAAAGATCGTCAGGGATATCCGCCAGTTTATGTTTAGCGACTTTCTCCTCCATCTCCACGATCTCGCGGATCTGGTGGACGAACCACGGGTCGATCTTGGAAAGCTCATATATCTCTTGGTCGGTCAGCCCTGCTTTGACCGCGTGGCGAAGCCAGAAAATCCGGTCGGCCTGCGGGTAAACGAGTTTATTCTTGATCTTTTCCATGTCGGTCGCGATCGCCGGCGGCTCGTCGCGCCCGTCGGCGCCAATGCCGAACCGGCGATATTCAAGCGACCTGATCCCTTTTTGCAATGATTCTTTATAATTCCGCCCGATCGACATTGCCTCGCCGACCGCTTTCATCGAGGTGGTCAGGATCGGGTCGGCATCGGGGAATTTTTCAAAAGCGAAACGGCAAACCTTGAAAACGGCATAATCGACCGTCGGTTCAAAGAAAGCAAAAGTCTTGCCGGTCACCTGGTTAACGATCTCATCGAGCGAGAAACCAACCGCCAATTTAGCCGCGATCCTGGCGATCGGGAAGCCGGTCGCCTTGGAAGCAAGCGCGGAGGAACGGGAAACACGGGGATTGATCTCGATAATAACTACTTTCCCGTTATCGGGATTAACGCCAAACTGGATATTGGTCCCGCCGCCATTGATCCCGACGGCGCGGATGATCTTCTTGCACCAATTCTCGAGATCGACCAGTTCTTCGGTCGTTAATGTTTGCGCCGGAGCGACCACGATCGAGTCGCCGGTATGGACCCCCATCGGGTCGATGTTCTCCATCGAGGTGACGATAATAACGTTGTCCTTGCAGTCGCGGATCACTTCAAACTCGACCTCTTTCCAACCAAGGACCGACTGTTCGACTAATATTTGGTGGAGCGGCGAGACTTCAAGCCCGTATTCGAGCCCTTTTTTCAGTTCATCAACATTGTAAACGCAAGAACCACCCATCCCACCCATGGTGAACGCGGGGCGGAGAATGAGCGGGAAACCGATCTTTTCACCCAATGCCATCCCCGCTTCAACGGTCGTCACCGTTCCCGATTCCGGAACGGCCAGGCCAATCGATGCCATTGTTTCCTTGAATTTCTCCCGGTCTTCGGCCCGCTCGATCGCTTTGGCATCGGCGCCAATAACTTCGACTCCATATTTTTGGAGTATGCCCGCTTTTGAGAGGAAGAAACCCATATTGAGGCCGGTCTGGCCGCCGAGCGTCGGCAGGAGCGCGTCAGGCCGTTCTTTAGCGATGATTTTTTCGATGAATTCCGGCTCTAGCGGCTCTATATAAGTACGGTCAGCCATACCCGGGTCGGTCATGATCGTTGCCGGGTTGGAATTGACCAGAACAGTTTCGTAACCTTCTTCGCGCAAGGCTTTGCACGCTTGCGAACCGGAATAATCGAATTCACACGCCTGGCCAATAACGATCGGTCCGGAGCTAATAATTAAGATTTTTTTTATATCTGTTCTTTTCGGCATTAGACCAGCTTATATCCTTTCGGCAGTTTACTCCGCTCATCGATCGGGAAGTAAAGCGTTCCAATACACTTTCCATCTTTAGTTTTAAAAGCCTCGATCGTCTTGTCGTTCAAGTTAACATGAACAATTTCCATCCCAGTCCCCAGTCCCTTAGTCCCAAGTCCCTCTATCCCATAAGAATGGTTTTGCATCGAAATTTCCCCGCTCCCGGTCTTAGGGTCAACAACCGGGATATTCATCCCATGGTGCCCGACTTTCATCTTATAGACCGAACCGCCAAGCGCCAGCGCCAAGACGCAAGCGCCATTTTGTATCCCATAAAGCTTAACTTTCCCGACCAGTTTCCCAACCTCTTTCACTAATGACTTTAACTCCCGTGGATCCCCCGGCCCGCTCGAGATCACGACCTCTTCAGCACCGGAAGCTAGTATCTTTTCTGCCGTAGTGTCATCCGAAACGATCGTCGCACCGGGAAACTTCGTCAGCAGCGAATTGTTTATGCCAATATTAATAACGACTGTTTTAGATTTTATATTTTGAGATTTCGTATTTGTTTCGAATTTCGTATTTCGATTTTCGAATTTATATCCTTTGACCTTATCCGCTAATGCTTTAACATCATAAGTTTTGGTCGACACGATTCCTCTCATTTCTCCATGGTTCCTGATATGGATCGTTAAAGCCCTGGTATCGATTCCTTCGATCCCGATCACTCCATTCTTCTTCATGAAATCAGCTAACGAGCCCTTAGCCTGCCAGTTACTATATATTTTGGAATATTCTTTAACGATCAGGGCGAGCGCGTGGGTTGAATCTGATTCATTGAGGCGGTCGTTGATCCCGTAATTGCCAACGTGAGGATATCCGATGTTAATGATCTTCTGGCTGTATGAAGGATCGGTCAGCATCTCCTGCCAGCCGATGATCTGGGTGTTAAAAATGACTTCGCCAATCTTTTCGCCTTCCGCCCCAAATGAACTCCCTTCAAATTGGGTTCCGTCTTCCAGAAGTAAGATCGCTCGCGTCACGAAGTATAGCCCTTTCTTTACTGCTTAATTCTTAGGCAATTATAGCGGAGTAACCCGGCCCGAGCAAGCTATTTGTGATAATCCCAGAGCGCTATTATACAAAGAAAAAACAAATTCCGTTTTTGATAATTGTTCTTTGTTCCGGCACAAATTCTTGCTCAAACTCTTCCGCTCTTTGTATCTCTTTGGGCGTCATTTCTTCGAGTTCATTCAAGGCAGCTTTATACATATCCGGATAAAAATCGCGATAAAGCAAATATTTGCGCAAATCAGCCAGTCGATCACCAGTCGAGTCCTTTGCCCAGATCTTTTCCAGTGTTTGACGATTAGTGTAAATTATCGAGTATTCCCCATTCTCTTTTTCCTGGATTGCAAACATTGTATCAAAATCCAGCATTTTCCTCTTACCAAATTTCCGTTCGATCAATCCTGGTTCCTGAAAATCCCAAACCGGTACCCCCCAAAAGACCGCGCCAGCTGAATATCGGCCATTACAGTAAAGAAACGCGCTCATTTGCTCCTGGTCATTTAAAGAAAAAAGCCGCCGCGAGATCAAGAACCGCACATCAGCCGAAGCAAAGACCGAGGCCTGGTTCATGCTAAATCGACCAGGAAAAAGCCTAAGTGTCGGTTTATGAAGGTTAAACTTGTTTTCTGCGATCTCCACCATCGTTGGATCTAATATTTCCAGGTCTTGGAAAAATGACGAAGAGCGATAGGTTTCTTGTTCACAGTTTACACTATAAACGGTATGGCTTAACACTGCACTTCCAAAATGCGCATTAAAATAGTGCCAAATTTCTGCGTTCCCAATTCTTGAATCCTCAAACAGATGAAATTTCTCCATATAACACCCAGACTTTTTCTCCATCATTTTTAGGGCTTTTTGCATATAGTCTCTGAACGCAGTTGTCTGAAGTGTTCGGTCAAAATATCGCACGTTGGTGGTTTTCATCTTAATGAATTATCAGGGAAATGCCCATCAGATTTCAGGGTATTTAAGAAATAGCGGGGCTAAACAGAGTGGTAGTCCTGGAGCGCTTTAACCGAGAAGCCTTTTTTCTTCGCCGCTTCAATACCGTTAACTGTCGCCTGGGCGCCGGAGATCGTGGTAATAAGCGGAATGTTATGAGCAACAGCGGCTGAGCGAATTTTTGCCTCATCAACCTTGGTTTGTTTGCCGCCCGGGGTATTGATCAATAGCGAAATCGAACCCTTATTTATCAGGTCAAGGATACTCTTGCCGTCTTCATGAAGTTTCCCGACCAATTGGCAATCAACACCATTTTTCTTCAAGACCTTGCCGGTCCCGGCGGTCGCGACAATTGAAAACCCAAGATCATCAAGTTTTTTAACGATATAAACGATCGCCCGCTTGTCGCGGTTGTTGACCGAAACAAAAACTTTCCCTTTCAAAGGGAGGTTCTGGCCAGCGGCGATCTGTGATTTCATGAAGGCGACGCCAAAGTCGTCGTCGATCCCCATCACTTCGCCGGTCGAGCGCATCTCTGGCCCGAGGATCGCGTCGGCGCCGGGGAAGCGGCTGAAGGGGAAGACGGCTTCCTTGACCGCGATATGCTCGATCTCAACTTCTTTGGTGATCCCCTGCTCTTTCAAGGTTTTGCCGATCATGCACTTGGTCGCCACTTTGGCCCAAGGAACCCCGGTCGCTTTGGAGACGAACGGGACCGTACGGGAGGCGCGCGGATTAACTTCGAGGACAAAGACCTGGTCGTTCTTGACCGCGAACTGGATATTCATCAGACCGATAACTTTAAGTTCTTTCGCCAAAGCATAGGTGCTTTTGATGATCTCTTTGACGATATCGTCCGCCAGCGAATATGGAGGAAGAGAACAGGCTGAATCACCGGAATGGATCCCCGCCTCTTCAATATGCTCCATGATCCCGCAGACGACCGTTTGCTTGCCGTCCGAGACCGCGTCGACATCGACCTCGATCGCGTCTTCGAGGAATTTATCGACCAAGACCGGGTGATCGGGCGAGACCATCACCGCCGTGTTCATAAAGTCGACCAGGTCGCCTTCATCATAAACGAGCCGCATCGCCCGGCCGCCGAGAACATATGAGGGGCGAACCAAACAGGGATAACCGATCTTCGCCGCGATCCTCATCGCTTCTTCGGGCGAATAAGCGGTCCCGTTCGGCGCCTGTTTCAATTTCAACTTATTGAGCAGTTCGGAAAACCGCTTCCGGTCCTCCGCCCGGTCGATCTCTTCCGGCGAGGTGCCGATTATCTTCGCCCCCGCTTCTTCCAGCGGAAGCGCCAGGTTGAGCGGCGTCTGCCCGCCGAACTGGACGATAATGCCATCTGGTTTTTCCTTATCAATGATGCTCAGGACATCTTCGCGCGTCAGCGGCTCAAAATAAAGTTTATCTGAAGTGTCGTAATCGGTCGAAACGGTCTCCGGATTGGAGTTGACCATGATCGATTCGTAACCCTCTTCGCGCAGGGCGAACGAAGCATGGACACAGCAGTAATCGAATTCGATCCCCTGCCCGATCCGGTTCGGCCCGCCCCCCAAGATCATCACTTTCTTTTTATTGGTCCGCTTGGCTTCGTCCTCTGTCTCGTATGTTGAATAGTAGTAAGGCGTGTAGGCTTCGAACTCCGCCGCGCAGGTATCGACTAGTTTATAAACAGCGGATAAACCCAAAGCTTTTCGCTTTGCCCAGACCTCTTTCTCCTTGGCGCCGATCAGGTAAGCGATCTGCCGGTCGGAAAAGCCGAACTGCTTCGCCTGGAAGAACGAGTCAAGATTATCAAGGATCGCTACCCCTTCGCGCATGATCCGCTTCTCTTCGTCAATGATCTGGCGGATATTCTCCAGGAACCACGGATCAATCGCGGTCAAGCCGTAAACTTCAGGAACAGACATGCCGTGTTCGAGCGCGTATTTAACATAGAAGATCCGCCGGTCATTCGGCACCTTCAATTTCATCAGCAATTCTTTCTCGTTGACCATCTCTTTCCCGTCAGCACCCATTCCCGCCCGCCCGACTTCAAGAGAGCGAAGCCCCTTTTGCAACGCTTCCTTGAATGTCCGGCCGATCGCCATTGTTTCGCCGACCGACTTCATTGAAGTGCCGATAACAGGCGGCGTGTCAGGAAACTTTTCGAACGTAAAGCGCGGGATCTTAACAACACAATAGTCAATCGATGGCTCGAACGAAGCTGGCGTTTCTTTAGTGATATCATTCGGTATTTCATCAAGCGTGTAACCGACCGCCAACTTGGCGGCAATTTTGGCTATTGGAAAGCCGGTCGCTTTGGAAGCCAAAGCTGAAGAACGGGAAACCCGCGGGTTCATCTCGATAATGACCATCCGACCGGTCTCAGGATGGACAGCGAACTGGATATTACTACCGCCGGTCTCGACGCCGATCGCCCGGATGGCGGCCAGTGATTGGTCACGCATCTTTTGGTATTCCCGGTCAGTTAAAGTTTGCGCCGGAGCCACGGTGATCGAGTCGCCGGTGTGGACCCCCATCGCATCGATATTCTCGATCGAGCAGATGATGACGACATTATCTTTCTTGTCGCGCATCACCTCGAGCTCGTACTCTTTCCAGCCGGTCAGGTCTTCTTCGATCAGGACCTCGGAAGTTGGAGAAAGCTCAAGCCCTTTTTTCACTACTTCTTCATACTCTTCCATAGTGTGGGCAACACCGGAACCTGTCCCTCCCAGGGTAAAACTAGGGCGAATGATGACCGGCAGCCCGACTTTTTTTATCGCTTTCGCCGCCTCGTCCAGGTCGTGGGCAAACGCGCTCTTGGGAAGATCAAGCCCGGCATCTTCCATCGCTTGCTTAAAAAGCTCCCGGTTCTCCGCCGTTTTGATCGCTTTGACATCGGCCCCGATCATCTCAATCCCGTATTTTTCCAGGATCCCGGTTTCGGCTATGCCGATGGCGGTATTTAAGGCGGTCTGCCCGCCGAGCGTCGGCAGGATCGCCTGCGGCCGCTCTTTTTCAATGATCTGGCAGCAAACCTCAACCGTCACTGGCTCTATATATGTACGGTTGGCCATTTCTGGGTCGGTCATGATCGTCGCCGGGTTGGAATTAATTAGAACTATTTCGTACCCCTCTTCTCGCAAGGCTTTGCAGGCCTGGGAGCCGGAATAGTCGAACTCGCACGCCTGGCCGATTATTATCGGGCCAGCGCCGATTATCATAATTTTCTTTATGTCAGTACGCTTAGGCATTGTTCTTCATTAACTCCGCAAAGTCATTAAAAAGATAGTGCGCGTCGTGCGGGCCTGGCCCCGCTTCCGGATGGTATTGCACTGAAAATATTGGTAACAAAAGATGCTTCATCCCTTCGACAGTTTTGTCATTTAAATTAATGTGGGTCAGCTCGACCGTCCCTTTGGGGATCGAATCGATATCAACGGCAAACCCGTGGTTCTGCGCGGTGATCGCGACTTTCTTGGTCTTGAGGTCGATGACCGGCTGGTTGCCGCCGTGATGGCCGAATTTAAGTTTGTAGGTCTTGCCGCCAAGGGCCAAACCGAGCAGCTGATGGCCAAGACAGATGCCAAAGATCGGTTTTTTACCAATGAGTTTTTTAATATTTTCGATCGCGTAAGTGACCGCCGCCGGGTCAGCCGGCCCGTTAGAGAGGAAAATACCGTCTGGATCAGTTTTCAAGATCTTTTCCACCGGATAGTCGGCCGGATAAATCGTCACCTCGCACCCAACGCGCACCAGATTTTGCAGGATACTGAACTTTATCCCATAATCATACGCAGCCACTTTGAATTTAGATTTTCGAATTTCGGATTTGTTTAGATTTTCGTATTTAGAATTTAGAGTTTCAGCGTATTTTGACGTATTCCAAACATAAGGTTCTTTGCACGTCACAACCTTAACCAAATCAACGCCTTCAACCCCCTGACACGCTTTCGCTTTCTTGACCAAACTCTTCTCATCAAGGTCAATTGTCGAAATAATCCCCTTCAAAGATCCTTTATTCCGCAATTTGCGCGTCAGCATTCTGGTATCTATCCCCTCAATGCCGACAATCTTATGCTTGGCCAGGTAATCATCAAGCTTTAAAGTCGAGCGGAAATTAGAGGCAATCGGTGAATTTTCGCGGACAATAAAAGCTTCGGCCTGCGGCTTCTGCGATTCGACATCTTCTTCATTAATCCCGTAGTTGCCGATCAGGGGGTAAGTCATGGTGACGATCTGGCCTTTGTATGATGGATCGGTCAGGATCTCCTGGTAGCCAGTCAAAGAAGTATTAAAAACGACTTCGCCGCTCTTTTCGCCCTCGGCGCCAAAGGAGCGTCCCTTAAAGATCGAACCGTCTTCTAAAGCTAAAAATGCTTTCATAGTGTCCTTGCCTGCCGGCAGGTATAAAAAAAGCGCCTGGTTTTGACCCACGCGCTTTGCTCCATTAAAGCAACATTATACTAGTTTTGCGCTTGTTGGTCAAACCATCCCGCCCAGATAGCGGCCAACATTTTCGGCCGCTTTTCTCCCCTCAGCGATCGCCCAGACAATGAGAGATTGACCGCGCCGCATGTCGCCGGCAGCAAATATCCCCTTTTGCGAAGTCATGTAATTGTTGTCGGTCTTAAAGTTCCCCCGCTGGTCAAGCTCAATATTCAACCCCTTGATCGGTTCAGGATTTAAAAACCCAAGCGCCAGCAACACCAGGTCCGCTTCGATCTCAAATTCCGTCCCCGGGATCTCTTTGCATTTTGGATCAACCTTAGCGCATACAATACTTTTGACTTTTGAATTTTGACTTTTAAATTCTTTAGTCAGTATTGACCACCGCCTCTCTCCTCCCTCCTCATGGCTCGTCGCCGTCTTGAAGATGAAAGGATATTTCGGCCACGGCTGCTCCGGCGGCCGGCACTCGCCCGGCTTAGCCAGTATCTCTATTTGAAGGACGCTCGCCGCTCCCTGGCGATGCGCTGTCCCAACGCAGTCAGCCCCGGTATCGCCCCCGCCGATCACCACTACTTTCTTCCCTTTGGCATCAATTAGCTGGCCGGCAGGAATTTTCTCTCCCGCCACTCGCCGGTTCGACTGGATCAGGTATTCTAAAGCAAAGTGGATCCCTGGCAATTCCCGGCTGGGAACTCTGAGATCGCGCGGCACTCTTGAACCGCCGGCCAGTACCACAGCGTCATATTCTTTGACCAGCTTCCCAACCATTCCACCATCAACGTCTACACCGGTCCTAAACTCAATCCCTTCCTGCCGCCAAATATCGATCCGCCGGTCCAAAATATTCTTAGGAAGTTTAAAATCAGGGATGCCGTAGCGCATCAGTCCGCCGAGCTTGTCGTCTTTTTCAAAAACCACTACCCGATGTCCCGCCCGGTTCAACTGGTCGGCACAGGCCAGCCCGGCCGGGCCGGAACCGATCACCGCCACTTTTTTCCCGTTCCGTTTTTTGGGCGGCCGCGGTTTGACCAATCCTTCCTTAAAAGCCGTTTCAATGATCGCCAGCTCATTTTCCCGGATCGTCACCGGCTCATCGTTGATCCCGAGAACACAGGCAAACTCGCAGATCGCCGGGCAGATCCGGCCGGTCACTTCCGGCAGGTTATTTGCGGCATCTAATAATTCATACGCCCTTTCCCAACTGCCACCGTACATCAGGTCGTTCCATTCGGGAATATAGTTGGCGACCGGACAGCCCCAGTGGCAGAACGGAGTCCCGCAATCCATGCAACGGGCCGCCTGGTCACGCGAGTCCCCTGCCGGACGCGACAGGCAGACCGGGGCAAAATCCTTGACCCGCTCGCCAGCCGGGCGGTGTTTTTCCGGCTCCCTTTTGATCTTGAGGAAACCTTTCGGATTACCCATCAGACACTCCCAGCAGATCAAGCTCTTCCTCGTCCATCGCTTTTTCCAGCAGAACCCTCTTATACTCAATCGGCATCACTTTAACGAATTTTCTCTTTTCCCGGTTAAAACTCCCAAGAATGTTTTGCGCCACTGTGCTGCCGGTGTAGCGCGCATGTTTATCCAGCAGGGAGAGAAGCAATGCCTCATCATCGGCCGCCAGCTCTTCAAGCATGACCATACTTTCGTTGCAACGTTCTTTAAAATTGCCGTCACGATCGTAAATGTAGGCGATGCCGCCTGACATCCCAGCCGCAAAATTTCTACCGGTCAGGCCAAGCACCACTACCCGCCCGCCAGTCATGTATTCGCAGCCGTGGTCGCCGACCCCTTCAACCACCGCCAACAGGCCGGAATTGCGGATGCAAAACCGCTCCCCCGCGATCCCCCGGATAAAAGCTTCGCCGGCGATCGCGCCGTAAAAAGCGGTATTGCCGATGATAATATTGTTTTCCGGTTGATAGGTTGTTTGGTAATTAGGATAAATGATGATCCGGCCACCCGAGATCCCTTTGCCGACATAATCGTTCGCCAACCCTTCAAGTTCGAAAGTGATCCCTTTGGCCAGGAAAGCGCCAAAGCTTTGGCCGGCAACGCCCTTAAATTTTATCTTGAGTGAATCTTCGGGCAGGCCGTTCTCACCATACTTTTTACATAGCTCTCCGCTCAGCATCGCGCCGGTCGTTCGGTCGCTGTTTTTGATCGCAAATTCTGACCTGACCTGGCAGCCGCTTTCCAGCGCCGGCTGGCAGGCGGCAATTAGTTCCCGGTCGAGTATTTTAATTATCCCATGGTCCTGATCGATTGTTTTGCGGACCGCCACCTGCTTAGGAACATCCGGCTTGTGCAGTATCTTCGACAGATCAAGCCCGGCCGCCTTCCAGGGAAGGATCGCGCTGTTCATTTCCAGCAGGTCGGTCCGGCCGATCATTTCATCGATCGTCCGCACTCCGAGTTCGGCCATGATCTGGCGGAGCTCCTCCGCCACAAAGGTCAGATAATTAATAACATACTCCGGCTTGCCGGCAAAGCGCTGGGAGAGACACTCGTCCTGGGTCGCGACGCCGACCGAGCAATTGTTCAGGTGGCAGTGGCGAAGCATAACGCAGCCAAGCGTGATCAACGGCGCGGTCGCAAAGCCAAACTCTTCGGCGCCGAGGATCGCCGCGATGGCGACATCGCGCCCAGTCCGCATCTGCCCGTCGGTCTGCAGTCGGACCCTTCCACGCAGGTCATTGAGGACCAGAGTTTGGTGGGTTTCTGACAGGCCAAGCTCCCACGGAAGTCCGGCGTTCATGATCGAACTGCGCGGCGAAGCGCCGGTCCCGCCATCCCCGCCCGAGATCAGGATCATGTCGGCGTGGCCTTTAGCGACTCCCGCCGCGATGGTGCCGACCCCGATCTCAGAAACGAGCTTGACCGAAATGCGCGCGACCGGATTGACGTTCTTCAGGTCAAAGATCAGCTGCGCCAGGTCTTCGATCGAATAAATATCGTGGTGCGGCGGCGGCGAGATCAGGGTGACGCCCGGCGTCGTGTAACGAATCTTGGCGATCGTTGCGCTGACCTTGTGCCCCGGCAGCTGACCGCCTTCACCCGGCTTTGCTCCTTGGGCCATTTTGATCTGCAGTTCATCGGCATTGACCAGGTAATTGGTGTTAACGCCAAAGCGGCCCGAAGCGACCTGTTTGATCGCACTTCGCCGTTCATCCTTGAAGCGCGCCGGATCTTCGCCCCCTTCCCCAGTATTCGAACGGCCGCCGATCCGGTTCATGGCGATCGCCAGCGCCTCGTGCGCGCCGCGGCTGATCGAGCCAAAGCTCATCGCGCCGGTGACGAAACGCCTCATGATCTTGGCCGCCGATTCAACTTCGGCCAGCGGGATCGGAGCGGCACTTTTAAATCTTAACAAGCTGCGCAGGGTCGTCGGGTTTTTCGACTGGTCATTGATCAACCGGGCGAATTCCTGGTAGCGGTCAGGGGAATTTTTTCGCACCGCATCCTGCAGCGCCGCGATGCTCTCTGGGTTCCAGAGATGGTTCTCACCATCGCGTCTCCATTGGTAGACGCCGCCGGTCGCTAAAAAGTTCTGTTCGCTCTGGTAGGCCGCCTGATGCCGGGCCAGGGTTTCTGCGGCGATCACCGCAAAGCCCGCGCCGCCGATCCGGGAAACGGTCCCGGCAAAACAGCGGTCGATCACTTCGTCCGCCAAACCTAGCGCTTCAAATATCTGCGCCCCGCGGTAACTGCGCAGCGTCGAGATCCCCATTTTGGATAGGATCTTTTCGAGCCCGTGGTTGATCGCCGTCCGGTAATTGCGGATCGCAGTCCGGGCATCAAGCGCCAGGTCACCCTGGGCAATGATCAGCTCAATCGCTTCGTAAGCAAGATAAGGATTGATTGCGTCAACTCCGTAGCCGAACAGGACGGCAAAATGATGGACTTCCCGCGGCTCAGCGCTTTCCAAAATGATCCCGACTTTTGTCCGCAGCGCCTTCCTGACCAAATGGTGGTGCAGACCGCCAACAGCCAGCAGCGCCGGCAAAGCGGCATGTTCTTCATCCGTACCCCGATCGGTCAGGATAATAAAAGTATATCCGCCGACGATCGCCTTTTCCGCTTCAGCGCAGATCCTTTCAATTTCTTTCTCCAGCCCCAAGTTTACCCCGAGCGAAGCCGAGTCCGACGAGGCTGAGTCGAGGGGTCCCTTAGTCCCTATCAACAAAGATATTTCTCTCGTCTTAAATCCCCGCGTCCCAATGGTCCTGATCTTCTCCAGCTCCATGTTTGTCAAAATCGGCTCTTTGAGCCGGAGGAGGTGGCAATGCTCAGGGCCTTCGCGTAAAATATCCTGCTGCGGCCCGATAAAGCTTTCCAGGCTCATCACGACCGCCTCGCGAATCGGGTCGATCGGCGGGTTGGTCACCTGGGCAAAGAGCTGTTTAAAGTAGTTGTAGAGCGGCACTGGATTTTTTGACAGAACCGCGTGCGGTGTATCGTTCCCCATCGAGCCGACCGGCTCTTTGGCTTTTTCGGCCATCGGCTTGATGATCACTTTGAGGTCTTCGCGGGTATAGCCAAAAGCCTTTAATGAACGGGTAACATCGGGCGAAGCCATTACGGTATCAGCCACGCGCGGCAGTTTTTCCAGTTCGACCAGCTGTTGGTCGTTCCATTCGCCATACAGCTGGCGGGCAGCGATTTCTGTCTTGATCTCTTCGTCCCCCACGATCCGCCCTTGTTCGGTATCGACGTAAAATATTTTCCCCGGTTCCAGCCGGCCGGAAGCGACGATCGAAGCGGGCGGAGTATCGATCACTCCAACTTCAGACGCCATAATGACCGTTCCCTGGTCGGTAATAATATAACGCGCCGGGCGGAGGCCGTTCCGGTCAAGCAGCGCGCCGACACTCCGTCCGTCGGTGAAAGCGACCGCCGCCGGGCCGTCCCATGGCTCCATGAAACAGGCATGATATTCATAAAAGTCGCGCAGCGGCTTGCTGATCAGCCGATCATGTTCCCACGCTTGCGGGACAAGCATCATCATCGCGTGCGGCAAAGAACGCCCTTCCAGCACAAGCAGTTCCAAAACGTTATCGAGCGCGGCCGAGTCACTGCCGCCCGGCACGATCACGTCAATCCCCCGCGCCTTCATCCAGTTGACGTTCCCGCGCAAGGTATTGATCTCCCCGTTATGAGCCAGCAAGCGGAACGGCTGAGCCAGGTCCCAGGCGGGGAATGTATTGGTGCTGTAGCGCGAATGGACCAGGGCGAGCGCGCTGGCAGCCGCCGGGTCGGTCAAGTCAGGGAAAAAACCGCGTACCTGACCCGGCATCAGCAGTCCTTTGTAGATAACAGTTCTCGACGAAAGATTCGTTATGTAAAAATCTTCGCCATTGATCTCCCGCTCGATCTTGCGGCGGATTAAATATAGTTTTTTTTCAAATTCTGCTTGGGTGTTGACCCCTTTCCCTTTACCGATGAACGGCTGGGTAATGAATGGTTGGGAAGATTTCGCCGACGCCCCGATCTCGGCGTCATTGACCGGCACGTCGCGCCAACCAATCAGAATCTGCCCTTCATCCTCCACGATCTTAGTAAAAACGTTCTGGCAGATCTGCCGGTTGCGCCGGTTGGCAGAAAAAAAGACGAGGCCGGTCCCATAGGCGCCGGGGTGCGGCAGTTTCATCGTTTTCGCGTAAAGTTCATGTGGTATCTGGATCAAGATACCCGCACCGTCGCCGGTCTTGGGATCGGCACCGACCGCGCCGCGGTGGGCTAAGCGCTCGAGGACAGTCAAGCCCTGTTCAATGATCTCATGGCTTGGCCGTCCCTTAACGTCAACGACAAAACCGACGCCGCAACTGTCGTGCTCATAGCTTGGATCGTATAAACCTTGTTTCTTTTGGTCAATCATGTCGTATCCCCAGTTTCTTAAGCTTGGTCCGCAAAGTGTTCCGGTTAATCCCCAGCACCCGCGCCGCCTCCAGCTGGTTGCCTCTGGTGTAAGCCAATATCCTTTCGAGCAGCGGCTTCTCCAGCGATTCTACCAGAAAACGATAAACTTCTCCTCTGTGTTCAACAAAGAAAAAATCTGTTAGCTTTTTAATTTCTTGTTCTTCCATTTCTATGCCTATATTTTGCGCACGACTGAGCAAAAAGAGAGGAAACCGTCCGCTTTAGCCGGATTAGTTTCCTCGCTCTAATCTTATAGGATCGGCAAATACTTTTTGAGCTCGTACTCAGTCACCTGGATCCGGAATTCGTCCCATTCTTTTTTCTTGACCGAGATGAACCGTTCAAAGCAGTGGTCGCCGAGCGCTTCCCTGATCAGCTCGCTCTTTTCGGTTATATTGATCGCTTCGCCCAAGCTGGCCGGAAGTGCTTTAACCCCCCGCTCCGCCCGCTCTTCATCGGTCAAATGATAAAGATTAAGCTCCATCGGCTCTTGCAGTTTGTACCCTTCTTCGATCCCCTTGAGGCCAGCTTGGAGCATGACCGCGAACTGCAGGTATGGGTTCCCGGAGGTGTCCGGGCAGCGAAGCTCCATCCTGGTCGCCGCTTCTTTCCCCGGCTGGTAACCAGGAACGCGGATCAGCGCCGAGCGGTTCCGTCTCGACCAGGCGATGTAAACCGGCGCTTCATAACCCGGGAC